>DXBU01000137.1 GCA_019116385.1 Candidatus Blautia faecigallinarum
AAAAAAACCGATTGCATACCATACCGGATGTTGATATAATGTCGGCGTGGGAAACCAGAGAGCAACGGCGGCTTGCCTTCCATCACCGGAGGGGCCACCCCCTCCAAACGCAAGAAAGGAGGGAGTGCCAATGTACGTTACATATTCGGATTTAATCCAAATAGGTATACTCATTGTATCCCTTGCAGGTCTGATCTATCAGATTTTCAAGGGAAGAAAATAGCCGCCACTACTGCCATAGTGACGGCTATTACGTTATAACAAATTAGTCATTCTGAGGGTAGGCCGCTTCTCTGGCTTTCCCCTTTTTTATATTATAACATGTAATTACTCTTTTTCAATTACTTTTTATAGAGAAGATTAAATAAACTAAAAACCTGGTTGACATCTAGAACAAAACAGACTATACTTTTCACAAAGCATAAATGAATTCTGATCTATCTGAGAAATTTTCTTTTTTCTTATATTCAATTCCAGCAAAACTTCTATGCTTTTATTTCCATTTAAAAAATTTAATAAAAGCAGGAAGGCATGCCGGAATGACAGGGTTCCTTCCTGCGGAAAGGAGGAACTTTGGGTAAAAAAGACGTAATTTCTAAAGCTTACCTGGCTTCCGCGGAAAGGATCGCGGATTTTTTGACCAGGGAGCTTTTCCAAGGACGGTATACGGTCCTTCCGTCCGATATCCTGGAGATGGACAGCGCAGGTGCAGGTATCTATAAGGAAGATCCTGCCATGATAGCCGTTCATGTTTCCGCAAAAGATCTGGTCAGGGGCGTACGCTTCGGTCTCCATATCCTTCTGCTGTCTGTGGAGGAGCAAAGCGCTATCCATTATGCCATGCCTCTTAAAGTCATGAAAGGCGACGCCGCCTTATATGACGGGCAATGGAGGACTTTACACTTCTGATCCGGAAGGGCTAAAATCGTATATCCAAGAAAATGAGACAGCTTTTACCCATCTGCCGGAGGATGCCTACGATATGATCGCAGTAATGTCCAAGACGAAGGCACTGAAAAATTTAAAGAAAGAC
This sequence comes from Candidatus Blautia faecigallinarum, assembly GCA_019116385.1. Taxonomy (GTDB): domain Bacteria; phylum Bacillota; class Clostridia; order Lachnospirales; family Lachnospiraceae; genus Blautia_A; species Blautia_A faecigallinarum. Next base: position 1,034 of record DXBU01000137.1, read on the forward strand.
AGACACAAAGAAGTAGAGGAGGTGTATGACATGTGTTACGCCATTGATATGCTGGAAAAACAAAGCGAGGAGCGGGGAATTAAATACGGAATCACTCTTGCCAAAAGTGTATTTCTTTTGAACAGCAACGGCGTCAGCAAAGACGAGATTGCACAGAAACTGAATATCAGTATCGATAAAGTGAAAAGCATACTGGATGACAGTATAGAAGGATCTGCGTTATCTTCGCATATTGAGTAAAAATCTTGAGTAAAAAAGGACGGCTGCGTTTTCATTTTCCACAGTCGTCCTTTTGTCTTATACTGAGTTTTATTTTTTCAGATCCCGCAGGTATGAGATCCGCCGTTTATCTGGTCAGCACCTGAGAAACCGCATGTTTCCATCCGGCATATTTTTCTTCCCTGGCGGCTTCATCCATAGATGGCGTGAATTTTGTACGGCTCATCTTGGCGAACACCTCGTCCCGGGTGTAGATGCCGGCAGCGATCCCTGCCGCGTAAGCCGCGCCGATCCCGGAAAGCTCCTCTGCTGAGGGAACCTGCACGGTCACATTTGCCATGTCGCTCTGGAACTGCATCAGATACCTGTTCTTTGTAGGGCCGCCGTCCACACGGAGTTCTCCGATCTGGATGCCGGACTCTTCGCTCATGGCCTTCACCACATCCGTGATCTGGTAGGCGATACAGTCCAGGCCGGCGCGGACAACCTCCGCCCTCTTGGTGGTCCTGGTCATACCGCTGATGATCCCCGTAGCTTCGCTGTCCCAGTAGGGCGCGCCCAGTCCGGTAAAGGCCGGCACCAGGTAAGTCCTGTCCTTGGGATTGGCTTTCATGGCCAGCGCTTCTGTCTCTCCCGGAGAAGAGATCAGCTCCAGATCGTCCTTCAGCCAGGTGATCACCGCGCCTGTATAATTGATATTTCCTTCCAGTACATAGTTCACTTCCCCGTTCAGCTTCCATGCCAGAGAAGTCACTACCCGCTTGCTGAATACCGGCTCCTTACCGATGTTCATCATAATGGATGACCCGGTTCCATAGGTAGTCTTGATCATTCCCTTTTCTACACAGCCCTGTCCGAAAAGCGCTCCGTGGGAATCTCCCAGTACGCCCCGGATGGGGATCGGCGCATCCAGATACCCTTCAAAATCCGTACACCCATAATCCCCGTCAGAGTCTGTCACCTCTGCCAGACAGGATAAGGGGATGCGGAACAGGTCACATACTTCCTGATCCCAGGAAAGGGTGGAAATATTGAACATCTGTGTACGGGATGCATTGGAGTAATCCGTCTTATAAACCTTTCCTTTTGTCAGTTTATAAACAAGCCAGCTATCGATGGTGCCGCAGCAAAGCTTTCCTGCGTCCGCTCTCTCCTGGGCTCCCTCCACATTCTGGAGCACCCAGGCAATCTTTGCCGCCGAGAAATAAGGAGAAAGCTGCAGCCCCGTGTGGGAGCGCACCATCTCGCCGTATCCGGCCTCTTCTATTTTCTCACAGATGGCCGCGCCTCTGGCACACTGCCATACCACGGCATTATAAACAGGTTTTCCGGTCTCTTTATCCCAGACCATAGCGGTTTCCCGCTGATTGCTGATCCCCAGGACCGCGATCTCATTTTTATCGATACCGGCCTTTTCCACAAGGTTCTTTACCACAGCAACTGTGTTTGCATAAATCTCCTCCGGATCGTGCTCTACCCATCCCCGTTCGTCGATGTACTGCTTATGGGGAAGATCCGCCCGGCAGAGAAGGGTGCCCTCCGTGTCAAAAAGGAGCGCCTTGGTCCCCTGTGTACTCTGGTCGATTCCTAATACATATTTTCCCATATTATTTCACCAGCTCCGCTGCTTTCTTTGCAATTCCTTCTGCATTCAGACCATAATAGTCAAATACTTCTTTGGAAGTTCCTGTGATCACCGGCTCATCCGGAAGGCTCATATTGATCACTTTTCTCGGACATTCCGCGCCTACCACCTGGCTTACCATGGAACCCAGGCCGCCGAAGGGCGCATGTTCCTCCACGGTAATTACTGCCTTTGCGTTTTCTGCCGCTTTCACAACTGCCGCTTTATCAAGAGGCTTCACACAGTACATATCCACTACTGTGGCGCTGATCCCCTGTGTCTTCAGGATCTCTGCCGCATCCTTGGCCGGCTTCACCATTTCGCCGCAGGCGATGATGGCTACGTCTGTACCTTCACATACAACGGTTGCTTTATCCATCTCAAAAGGAACCTTTCCTTCTTCATAGACAGGATCTACCGCATTTCTGCCCACACGGATGTAAGCAGGCTTTTCATCCTTCAGGAGGGCCTTCACAAGCTCTTTTGTCTGAAGGTGATCGCTTGGGATATAAACCCGCATATTGGGGATCGCCGCCATAGCCGCGATATCCTGTGCGGAATGATGGCTCATTCCCAGTGCGCCGTAGCTTACGCCGCCGCTGATGCCGATCAGCTTTACATTGGTATTGGAATAGGCAACGTCTACCTTTGCCTGCTCATAGCTTCTGGTGGAAAGGAAGCACGCCGGAGATACGGCATAGGATTTCTTTCCGCATTTTGCAAGGCCTGCGGAAATACTCACCAGATTCTGCTCCGCGATACCGGTCTCCACAAACTGCTCCGGATAAGTATCCGCAAAAGGAGTGAAGGAACCGCTTCCCCTGGAATCACTGCAAAGGGCCACAATACTCTTATCGGTCTTTGCCGCATCCATCAAAACTTCACAAATCATCTGTTTATTGGCAATCTTACTCATGAAGGGCTGCCTCCTTTCTCTCCTCTAAGTCTTTCATGATCTGTTCATATTCTTCATCACTGGGTACATGATGATGCCAGGAAGCCTTGTTTTCCATTACCGGTGAGCCTTTGCCCTTTACGGTATTGGCGATCAGTACGGTAGGTTTTCCTTTTACGGTCCTGGCTTCCTCGAAGGCTGCGATCAACTGATCGATATCGTTTCCGTCTTTTACGTCGATCACATTCCATCCAAAGCTTCTGAATCTCTCGTGAAGGTCGTCATGATGCATCACATCCTCGGTATTTCCGGAGATCTGCAGACGGTTTCTGTCCACTACCGCACAGAGATTGTCAAGCTTATAATGGCTTGCGGCCATAGCGCCTTCCCATACGGAACCTTCTGCCAGCTCGCCGTCGCCCATGACTGTATATACCCGGTAGGATTTTTTGTCCATCTTGCCTGCCAGCGCCATTCCTACAGAAACCGGAAGGCCGTGTCCCAGGGATCCGGAGTTCATCTCGATGCCCGGCAGCTTGTTGTTTGGATGTCCGATGAATTTTGAACCAAATTTGCTGAATTTCTCAATCACCTCTTCGATGGGGAAGAAGCCTTTCTTTGCCAGAACCGCGTAAAGGGATTCTACAGAATGTCCTTTACTCATAACAAAGCGGTCGTGATCCGGATCTTTGAAGTTTTCCGGAGTTACGTTCATTTCTTTAAAGTACAGAGCGATCAGCGTATCGATCACGCTCATGTCACCGCCAATGTGTCCGGCTTTTCCGGCACGGATGATCTCGATGACATTTTTTCTCAGCTCATAGGATAAAGCAGTCAGATTTTCCATGTCTATTCTCCTTTCATTCTCCACGCAGATATGCTTTTACATCCTCTTCGATAGGATCGTACAGATCCGGCGTCACGCCGATGTATTTACATGCCTCGTATAATACCGGAACTACATTCTTATGGATACCTACGCAGTGATGGATGTAGGGGCCTTCCACGATCTTTGCTTCCAGGCGTTTGATATTATCCACCTCTACCCAGAGGTAAGTGCCCATGCCTTTCGGTCCGTCCACGCCCTTGGCATTTCCAAGAAGCAGAGAATATTCCCCGTTGTCTCCGTCAAAACGTGCCAGGGTCACGTCGCCGTGCTTAGCCTCAGCGGTGATCGCCCCCGGATAGTCAAAGGCCAGCGGGTAAGTGATCTTCGGTGTTTCCCTTGCAACAGAGATGGGCCATGGTCCGCAGTGCTGAAGGAGCTCGCCGTTTTCAATATCCGGATGACGGATGGTCCAGTCTGCAAAGAAGCTTCTTGTCTCACCCATACCTGCCGCTTCTACCATAAGAGCAGTCACAGCACCGTGGATATCGGTCTCACAGACTACCGGGATGCCTTCTTCATTGAGAAGTGCGTTTGCGGCGCAGGGCATAATGCCGATCTCGCTCTGGAGCTGGTTCCAGCACTGGATCGCTGCTGCCTGGCAGCCGTATTTCTGAACCAGGTTCTTCATGGCTACCTTTAATGCGGCCACATTTTCCAGTTCCTCATCCTTTACTTCAATGATCATATTTTCTCTGCAGTAAGCGATCACCTTTTCCACTTCTGTCTTTTCTGCTTTGACCTTCTTGATCTCATCGGTCAGCTCCGGCATCGGGATCGGAGAAAGCTGGATGTTGAATTTCTCCAGAAGCTCGCCCTCATTGCACATGGTGGTCCAGAAGTCAAAGGGCCTTGTGGAGATCTGCAGGATACGGATATTCTTAAATTTCTTTACCACATTGCACACTGCCAGGAAATCACGGATTCCTCTTTCAAAAACAGGATCGTTTAAACGGCAGTTGGTCATGTAGGTAAACGGGATGCGGAAACGTCTTAACACCTTGCCGGTGGCAAAAAGACCGCACTGGGTATCACGGAGACGTGTTCCGTCCGGCTCGGGACGCTCGTCCAGGGGGCCCCAGAGAAGCACCGGCACGTTCAGATCCTTGGCAAGACGGGCGCATTCGTACTCGGTTCCGAAATTACAGTGAGGAAGGAACAGGCCGTCGATCTTCTCTGCTTTGAATTTCTCGGCGATCTTGATCCTGTCTTCATCGTTGTAGAGAAGTCCTTCTTCATTAATATCTGTGATATCTACAAAATCAATCCCCAGTTCCTTCAGACGGTCCGCAGTAAGCCCTCTGTACTTGATGGCGTCGGGCGCGCTGAAAATACTTCTTCTTGTAGGTGCATAGCCTAATTTGATGTGATCCATCTTCATTTCCTCCTTAAGATCATATTTTAAAAATGGTTCTTTGCTTTGGCAGACTGACGTTTCTTTCTTGTAAACATTATTATAAACTGTTTATATAATTTTTCAATATTTTTTCGCATTCATTTTGTTCAAACGTGATTTTGCATAATATATTACATTTATTTTTATGCATATTGCACATAACTCCTACTATTTCGCGCCTAATCCAAAGGATTTAATGTAAACGTTTATATAAACATTTGTAAACATTTTCTTACTTCCGGGATCTCTGATGAAAAACAGGGTATGGCAATGATCGTCTTTATTCCAGGGCCAGCGGATGTGGAAAGCGCATTTCTGGGAAGCATGGTCTTAAATGTGATCCTGGCGGTGATCGCCCTTGTTGTAAAATTGGCGCCAAGGGAGGAATTTTTCTCCCCGCTTTTCTAACCATCAATTGACAGCAATGGTTAGATTGGTTAGAATATGGGTAGAATATTTCCAGGAGGCGATCAGATGATTTTTCAGGAAAGCGAAACTGTGGAATTAAAGTCTATTGTCGTAGATGACATAAAAAAAGAAATTATAGCTTTTGCAAATTGTGAGGGCGGAAAACTGTATATTGGCGTTCAAGACGATGGAACCGTCATCGGTGTGGACGATCCGGACGGAGCCGCCTTACAGATTAGCAATATGGTGCGGGATGCAATCAAGCCGGATTTAACCATGTTCCTGCACTATCAAACGTTGAACGAGAGCGGGAAGCAGATTGTTGCCATTGACGTTCAGCAGGGAACAGAGCGACCCTATTATATTGCCAAAAAAGGGTTAAGACCGGAAGGTGTTTTCGTGCGTCAGGGATATTCTTCTGTTCCGGCTACTAATACGGCAATACGCCGTATGATTAAAGAAACAGATGGAGACCATTTTGAGGACATGCGGTCTTTGGAACAGAATTTGACTTTTGAAGCGGCACGGAAGGAATTTTCCGAAAGAAATATCCCGTTTGGCGAGCCTCAGATGAAAACATTAGGAATTATGACCCATGATGGAGTTTATACAAACCTGGGGCTTCTGCTATCCGATCAGTGTGTGCATACAATCAAAGCAGCAGCCTTTGAAGGAACAACGCAGCAGGAATTTAAGGACCGTAAAGAATTTTCCGGCTCTTTGTTCCGGCAGATGGATGAAGTATATGATTATATTGATTTCCGCAACCAGACCCATTCTACTTTTCAAAAACTGCGTCGGATTGATCAGCGGGATTACCCCGAAACGGCAGTTAGGGAGGCTCTTTTGAACCTGATTGTGCATCGTGAATATTCCTTCCGCGCCAGCACTTTTATCAGCCTTTACGAAGATCGGATCGAGTTCACTTCTATCGGGGGACTTGTAAGCGGTGTGACCCTGAAGGATATTATGATGGGGATTTCTGTATGCCGGAATGTAAAGCTGGCAAATGTATTTTATCGTTTGGAATTGATTGAAGCCTATGGAACCGGAATATTAAAAATTCAGGATGCTTATTCTGGGACCGAAAAAAAACCTAAAATAGAAACATCCGACAATGCCTTTAAGATTATCCTTCCGAATCTGAATATTCATACAGAGCAGGAAAGAACCGTCACAGGCAGGTTGACAGGCAGCGTTCAGGAGGATTCGGTAATCGCTCTGGCAAAAAAACAAGGCACTTTTACAAGAAAGGATTTAGAAAAGGCATTGGGGATCAGCCAGACAGCATGCGGCCGGTTATTAAAGCAAATGATGGAGAACAGACAGATTGTCCAGGAGGGAAAAGGCAGAAATACACATTACCGTCTCGCAGAATAAATCACAATCCACGAAGAAACGAGGACTGAACAGCCCTCGTTTTTCTATGCTGATTTTAGAATGGATTTGTTTTGATTACACAAACGGGAGCCAACGCCGTAACTCCGACCGATGTTTTTTACAGGAGTCTGCCGAACCGGGGCCCTTCTGGGCGGGAAACAAAACCTGATGGGCTGCGGCCATGGCCTTATCAGATAATCCGCTTCACCGTATTCCGGTACACGATCTTCGGGCACACCTGGGTCTTTGTCACCGCATCCGGGGCGATCCCTTCGATCAGCTCCGAGATCCGCCGCACCGCCATCTTCCCCATCTCTCTGTTGGGGACCCGCAGCGTGGTAAGGGCCGGAGAACTGATCTCGCTGAAAGGCAGATCGTCAAACCCTGCCAGAGACACATCCTCCGGCACCCGGTATCCCTTTTCCTGCAGGGCCTTCATGGCCCCCAGGGCGATCATATCGTTATCCGCAAAATAGGCGGTGGGAAGCTTCGGATCTCCTTCCAGATACTTAAGCATGTCCTGATACGCCTCGTTCAGGGACGTGCCCAGAGTGACTGTATATTCCTCTTGATACGGTACCTTTCTCTTGCGCAGCGCGGTCTGAAAGCCCACGAACCGGGAACGGAAGCCTTTGATACGGAAGGATCCCCGCAGATATCCCACTTTCCTGTGCCCGTTATCCAGAAGATGCTCTGTGATCATCCTGGCAGCGTCGGCGTTATTGATCAAAACCGCGTTAAATTCCATGGACTCTGTCCAGTGGTCCAGGATCACCAGGGGGCAGGGCGCGTTCCGGTAGGGTTCCAGATCCCCTTCCATCATTTCCGTGGCCAGGACCACCACTGCGGCTCCCGGCTCATGGAGAAGCTCTCTGACCTGCTCTTCATAGTCCGGATCTCTCTGGTCTGCCCGGGAGATCACCATCTCATACCCCAGACGGTGGCACTCCTCCTCAAACCCCTCGATGAGGCTCTGGAAAAAGGGCGTATCCTCTATAATACGCCCGTTTTTCTTAAACAGCAGGAGCCGGATCTTCGTCACCGTATTGGCGCTCAGATATCCGGTTTCCCGGGCCACCCGGAAGATCTCCTGGGCGGTCTCCCGGTTCACGCCCTTTTTATGATTTAATGCGTTGGATATGGTAGCCGGGGAAAAGCCAGTAATTTTGCTTAGATCTCTGATACTTACTTTCATTTTCTTCTCTCCTGACATAGTGTCGTCTGTCTGCCAAAGCCAGGATTCTTCTGCTACCACTATACCATTCTTTTTTCGGAAACACAAACCTTTTTTATAAACATTTCTATAAATTTTTTATCATATCGTTTATTTCAAAAGATGGACTCCGAAGTTCTTATTTTTCCGATTTCAGCACCGGTGCTTTCAGGAGGCCGGTGGGACGGAGCTGATATTCATAAGCCCACTGATCCCCTGTTGTCCTCCAGGCATTGGGGCCGAACCAGTCTTCGGTCTGGTTGCAGTTATGCACGGTACCGAAGGTATTGACTCTATTCCCGAATACGGTAAGAGCCAGTTCGTGTTTTCCTGCAGCCAGTGTTCCCAGGTCACCTTCATAGGGAGAATAGGCGATGTATCCTTTTTCCTCGCCGTCCACTGCCAGCTTCAGTACCGGAGCCCGGAACATGGTGGCGCGCACTTTTACGTCCCTTCCGGTGCTTACGAAGGGGATCTTATACGTCACATTGCCGCCGTAGAACGGATATCCCTGTCTGGTGATGTCCGCAAAAGCCGCCTTATGTTCGCCTGTATAAAGCGTTTGTCTCCTGCCGCTCACGGATACCTTAAAGTCTCCCAGAAGGAACATGGTCTCGATGTTCACCTTGGAGTTATAAGGGATCTGCACACAGAGCGTATGGGTTCCCTTTTTGACCTCCGGCAGCTTCACCGTGCGGATGCAGTGATCCGTATACCAGCCTGCCTGCACATTCTCCACTTCTTCCTCATCCAGATAGATCTTCGCGGTCTCATCGTTTTCCATTGCCAGAAGGAGATCGGAAAGATCCTCCTCTGTCTCCACGGTGTACCGGAGGGACAGGGTATGGTCAAAGCCTTCCTTCCTGGTATTGGTCCATGGCTGGGCAAAGGCCTCCATCCGCATGGGGTATCCCAGCTTCTCCCGGAATTTATTGTCGATCCGCAGGATCTCTTCCTGAGGCTGCCACTCTCCGTCGTCAAAACGGTATTCTGCAAGATCCAGGATACTCACGTTGGGCTCGCTGAGCTCTATCTCCACTTCATCCGGGATGGCGATCTCTTCCGCTTCCCCTGCCGTCCGGTTCCAGAGGGCCGCGTCTTCCGGATCCACGGTTTCCCGGCGTCCGGGCGCAAGCTTTAAGAGCAGGCTGTCCTGATCGTACATTTCCTTTCTCAGGATCGTATTTCCATTTTCATATTCCGCCCCGGCCGGGAAGATCTTTCCGGTCATGGCATCATAAACGGTCACCTTCCACTCACCTGCCAGGGTGATCTTAAGGCTCTCTTCCCAGGGCAGATCCTGGTTTTTCATCTTGGCCTCCTCGCCGCCGATGACGATAGCCCCTTCCGTTGTCTTCACTGTCCGGTTCACATGAGCCAGGAACAGCCAGCGGTCTTCTCCCTCTTCCCGCATCTGATAGATCAGGTTTGTGCTGGCACGTCCGTCTCTCTCCTGGATCTCCACTTCCCGGATCGGTCTTAACGCATTCAGGATCTGATTTTTCGCAAAGGGGATCCGCTCGCATTTCTCAGAGAGAAGCTCTCCCCTCCTGGAAGGCACCGCGTTTTCCAGCCAGGGAGTCTCGCCGGCAAAGATCACACGTCCGCCCCGTTCTCTGAATTTTTCCAGGATATCCAGCGTGGTGCTGCGCAGGGTCCTGCAGTTGGGCACCAGGACCACATCGTAATCCATCGCTCCGGCCTTTAACACCGGCGCGTCTGTCTGCCCTTCATTCAGCCTGGGCAGAAGGGATTCTGCGATAAAGTCAAAATCAATGGTACCGTAAAGGAGCCAGTTGATCAGATGCAGGAAATTCTCGTCCATTTCCTCCCGGATATCCGCCGTCTGCTCCTTCGGCCCCCAGTAGAGCCAGTAGGATTCGATGGGATGGATCACGCCCAGCCGCACATGGGGCACCCCTCTTGTAAGGGCCGAATTGACTCTCGCAAAGTAATTCTCCACATAAGGATATTCCTTATACCAGGGGGACTGATAGCCGATGGCCGCCGGATAATCCCTTTTTGCCTCTCCTGCCATGGAGGTCCAGGTGAGGTGAGGCACGCGCACTGTCACGCCCAAAGCCGCCTGCCAGTCGCCCTGGAGCTTATGTCCACGGAAATCGAAATCCCAGTTGGTGACGCCGTAAAGCTCGCTCATCATGCCTTCCCGGCCATACTGGTGCACCGCGCTCTGGGTCTGCTTTGCGGTGGAAAGCTCTCTCCGGTCGCAGAGCATATCCACACCCGGAATGGTGAAGGAACGGTAAGAACGCATCGCTTCTCCCAGGGCCGCCGTCTGTGTTTCCAGAGTAGGCTCCTCCATCATATGCCCCGTAAGGGCAAGACCATGTTCTTCGCACCAGCCGCCTATGGTGTCCGCAAAGGCAGAGGCGAACCGCTCTGCGATATGGTCGTGGTATTCGTAACGGATCTTCGATACCTTATCCTCTCCCAGTTCCCAGAAGATCTCGGGCAGATGGGCCAGGAGGCTTTCTCCGTATTCTTTTGTAAAGGTTTCCTCCAGATCGTCTGTAAAGGGAATGATGACCTCTTTCTTTTCGTCCGCATAGCCCAGGCAGGTCTTATGGCAGAACTGGGGCTCATCGGTAAAAATGGCCGGCACGGACTTGTCAAACTCGTCTCCTAAAAGCTCTGCATATTTTTCGTGGGTCACTTCGATAAAGCGCTCCACTGCTTTTTTATCCAGAGTGTTCAGATAGGCCTCGTTGTTGAACCATGCGTTGTCCCCGGAAACCTCCAGATAAGCGAACCATTCCGCATAGCCCTCTTTTACCGGTTCTCCCTCTTTCAGCATGGCATAATCCGTAAGATACCCATCGGTAAGCTGCACCTGATATCTGCCCAGCCGGGTTCTTTCATTGCTGCGCACTGCCTGGCCGTTGGAAGAGCCCACAGCGGCCTTCAGGTCCTTCCCGTCCAGATTTTCCGGTGTAAATACCAGGAAACGGATCCGGTACTGGTGGTCCTTGGTCACCAGCCCGCCGCCTGCTCCGGAGGGCCAGCGGTCTTCATCATAAAGCCAGGTGAGCATGCCCATTTCTTTGCATTTTTCATTGGTGTACTTCACAAGGCCCAGGAATTCCTCTCCCATATAGGGGTTGTCCATACCGGTACGGCAGTGCACGTGGCCGCCGCCCATGCCCATGTCCTTTAAGACATTTAAGGTATGATCCACCTTGTCTTTGGTCATTTTGCAGTTCCAGGCCCAGAAGGGCGTACCTCTGTACTCGCTGCCGGGATTCTGAAAGGCTTCTTTGGTCAGTTCTTCTGTCTTTTTGTACAGCATCTCCATTACCTCTTTTCTGTGATATATTCGGAGGGACGTACCCCCGTATAAGTGTGAAAGATCCGGCTGAAATAAAACTGGTCTTTATAGCCCACCTGCTCCGCCACATCCTTCACAAATATTTTCTCCTCGCTTTTTAAAAGCTCTTTTGCCTTTTCCATCCGAAGGGAGGTAAGATAATTATTAAAGGAAATATCCTCGTATTTCCGGAACAGCCGGCTTAAATAGGTCTGGGAGACTCCCATCTCCTTGCTGACCGACTGCAGGCTTAATGGGCGCGCCATGTTGTTCCGGATAAATTCCTTTATTTTCTCAAAGTAATCCTCTGTGCTCTGCTTCTGCAGATCCAGCTCCTCTTCCTTCTGGTCTTTAAAAAACATGTCCGAAAGGTTCCCTATGAGCTGGTCCCCGCTTCCGGCGTTCACAAAAGCTTCGTCCAGAAGATACTCATATTCCCGGTAATCGTCGCCGCCCAGTCCGTACCTCTGGAGCAGATAGCAGATCTGCCGGACGCGGCTTTCCATCCACAACTGGGTGCGGTCCTCATCCTCCCATTGATGGATCAGGCCTTCCGCCTCCTTCTTCAGACGGTCAAATTTCTTGGACTTTGCCAGGTACTCCAGATTTTCCAGAAAATCATAATTCTTGTCCTGCTCTATGGCAAAGTCCTTTCCGTCGTCTGCAAGGATCATCTGGTCCTTCCCGAGGATGATGCTTCCGTCCAGCACGCGGTAAAGCTCCCGCACCATTGTTCCGATCTCTTCTCCGGTCACAGATTTCCGAAAGATCACCGTAGTCACATACGCCGCCTCCGGCTGCTCCTTTTTGATCTGCCGCTGGATCATTTCCACGTAATCCCCGTATACGATCTCTTCGGGACAGAGATACAGCGTCTCCTGGTCGTCCCTGCCGTAGGTGATCATCCATTCATTGATGTCAGAGAACACCTCTGTTTTTATATTGTCCCCGAAGCGGCAGGGCAGGCCGTTTCTTCTTACCACCGCCCCATAATATCTCCCTGACTGGAAATAACGGCGCAGGTCTTCCTTTTTTACCGGGACCTCATTGACCATCCGGTGGATCAGAAGATTCCTCTGTCTGTAGTATTCCGCCCCCAGCTTCTCTCCGATCTTCTCAAACAGCTTGCGCATATCAGAGGGCACGATGGGCTTTAAAATATATTCGGTCACTCCATACTGGATCGCCTGCTTGGCGTATTCAAATTCCTGATAGCCGCTTACGATCACACAGACCAGATCCGGGTACAGTTCCTTGGCCCGGCGCACCAGCTCCAGGCCGCTGATCACCGGCATCTGGATATCTGTGATCAGCACATCCGGGCGCTGTTTTTCCAGAATATCCAGAGCCTCTTTTCCATCATAGGCAATAGAGGCCGGTTCAAAACGGTCGATCTTTTTTTCGATCAGGGTTTTCAGCAGGTTCACCGCAGCCGGTTCGTCGTCAACGATCATCACCTGATACATTTTCTGTCACATCCTTTCTGTCCACTCCAATGGTAATACAAAAACCGTCTCGTTGGTTTTCCATCTCGAACACTACGTCTTCCGCATAGATGAGGAACAGACGCGCATAGGTATTGGCAAGGCCCATACCCCCGATCTCCATCTCGATGCTGCTGCTCTTTCTTAAGATCCTCTCCCGGATCCCGTTCATCTTTTCCTCCAGTTCTTTTTTCGCCTCCGGGGTGATCCCTGATCCATTGTCCTGCACCTGGATGAACCATGCGTTTCCATCGCGCCATCCGCTCACATGGATCCGCATGATCGATATGCCGTTGGTGTATCCGTGCTGGATACTGTTTTCCACCAGCTGCTGCACCACCACCTTGGGCAGCATCTCCCCCCGGATCTCCTGGCTGACGTCCACAGTCACCTCCAGCCGGTGTTCATACCTGGACTTCAAAAGATAAACGTATTTGTCCAGATAATCCAGTTCTTCTTCTACTGTGGCGTATCGTTCTTTATTATTGGAGGAATACCGCAGCATAGCCGCAAGGCTCCCGCAGATCTCACAGATCTCCTCATCTTCATCAATGATACCTCTATTGGAGATCGTATTCAATACATTATAGAGAAAATGCGGGTTCACCTGGGCCTGGAGGGTATCGAACTGGGCCTGGAGCTGCAGGAGGGAAAGCCTCCTCTCCTTGATCATAGACTCGTTCAGACGGTGCAGAAGGTTCTGATAAGCGATCCCCAAAGCCTTTACCTCATCATCGTCCCCGCTCAGCGTAAGGTTCTGGCCGTCCAGGTTTTCGATCCCGGTATTTTCCATCTGTTTTCTCAGACTTTCGATGGGCTTTGCCAGTTTATTGGCAATGATGACCACCGCGATCATACAGCCGACAAAACAGGCAAGAGTAAGGCATCCCGCAAGCAGAAGGGACTGCCGGATGTCTGTATAGATCCCTTCGCTGTCCTTTGCCGTCAGCACCTGGATCCCAAAATCTTCAGAGACATAATAGGAAAGAAGGCGGCCGTCTTTTTCCATGGAAGCCACTCCGTCTTTCTTTTCCGCATCCTGCATCATGGACAGCAGCTCTGTATCTTCCAGATCTCCGCTGCTGTAAAAGAGCGTTCCGTCCGAAAGATAGGCTGCGATTTCCACTTCGGGATCCGGAAGCTGAAAGATATTCTCCAAATTAGATACGGTGCTCTGCACTTCAATATAACCAAAATTCCCTCCCTGTACCTTGCGGCCAAGAGAAAACACCATGGGATTCTGACGCTCCCCCCATCCGTCCCTGTGGGGCGCCGCCACTACCGGCTTTCCATACTGTTCTTCTGCTTTTTTCAGCCAGGAAATCTCATGGACGTCCCTTTCCTTGTTAATGATCATATTTCCCACATTGGTACTGCAGGCTACATCTCCGGATTCATTAAAAATAATGATCCGGTAAAAGCTTTTGTTGATATAGTCCAAAGTAACACCTGCGGTAAGGATATCCAGCATTTCTTCCAAGTGAAAAGTATCTCCTTTTTCCCGGTAAACCGGTATGGCCTGCATGGCGTTGAGCATATCCGGATCGGATAAAATATAATCCGTTGCATTTTTCATGGAATTCAATGTCGCATCAATACTGTATCCCAGTTGTTCCGCGTAAAACCGCATATTTTGATTTTCTCTTTCCGCCAGGCGGCGGGTATTATACTGAAAATACAGGACGCCCAATACCGCCGATACGATAAATACCACAATGGAGAAACCGATGATCAGCTTTGTACGAAATTTCATTGTTCTTCTCCGTATCCGATTTTTTATAGATATCTTAAAAACCGGCACACCACAAGCGTGCCGGTTTTTAGTTAATTCTATATGAATTTTATGGGGAAATCAACCCTTAACTGCGCCTGCCACCATACCGTCGACGATCTTCTGGTTGAAGATCAGGAACAGGATCAGCATCGGGATGGTGATGATCAATACGTCCGCGAACAGCAGGTTGTAAGAGCTTGAGTACCTTCCCATGAAGTTGTACAGGGTAAGCTGTACAGTGGAGTTGTCTGTTCCGGGAAGGAAGTACAGCGGGTTGGTAAAGTCGTTGAAGATCGTTACCGCATTCAGGATGATGATCGTAGAGGTAACAGGCTTCAGAAGCGGGAACACGATCTGTACGAACATTTTTCCTCTGGTACATCCGTCGATGTAGCCGGCCTCTTCCAGTTCTACCGGAATGGTGTTCATGAAACCGCGGTACAGCATGATGGTAAATGGGATCTGCAGTGCAGCTTCCACAAGGATCATACCGAACATGGTCTTATAAATATGCAGTCCCTGCATTACCCAGATGGTAGGAAGGATTGCCGGAGGGATCATAAGTCCTGTCATGACCAGCGTGCTTACGGCCTTCGTAGTCCTGTCGTTTCTTCTCTGAAGAACATATCCAGCCATAGAACCTACAACAATGAGGACAACTACAGCGCCTACCGTAAGGATGATACTGTTCTTAAACGCAGTTACGATCAGGTAATCGTTCGCTTCAAATACTTCCGCGAAATTGCTCCACATGAACTCTTTTGGAAGGGATAATTCCAGAAGGTTTGCTTCTCTTCTCTCCTTCAGGGCGTTCAACAGCATGAAAATAAAGGGTGTTGCAAAAATCAGGATACCAAAGATACAACCAAGGATATCTCCTAATAAAGTAAGTCTCTTTTGTCTTTTCATTAGTTGTACACCTCCCTGCTGTTAAGGAATTTCGTAAGCGGGAATGCAATGATTGCAATCAAAGCAAACATAATAACGTTGCCCGCCGTAGACAATCCATAGAAGCCTGCCGCGTACTGCTTGTATACAACAGACGCAAGAACGTCTGTAGCAAATCCAGGACCGCCTTTTGTCATAGCCCAGATCAGATCGAAGCAACGCAGACCGCCGATGAGGGACAAAGTAATAATCGTATTTGTTGAAGAACGTACCAAAGGCATAACAATGTGACGAATCGTCTGCCATCTGGTAGCGCCGTCAATGGACGCTGCCTCATAGTAGCTGGAATCGATGGAAGTAATACCAGCAATAAAAATAACGGTGGAGATACTTACACCTTTCCATACATCAACAAAGATTACAGAAAACAGGGCAATGCTGGTATCGCCCAGCCAGTTGGGGCCGTCGATGCCGATCACCGCAAGCAAAGTATTGATAAGACCTTTGCTTGGATGCATCAGGGCTTTCCAGATGATACCTACCGCTACGGCGCTGACCAGGTTCGGGAAGAATACCAGTGAACGGATAAATGTTTTCGTTTTGATCTTGCTTGTAAGGAACAAAGCAATGAAGAAAGCAAAGATCACCTTCAGGCCGCTGGTCAAAACCGCATAGATCAAAGTATTTACTACGGAGATATTCAAAGAACGCTCTCCAAAGAATGTCACATAGTTGTCAAATCCACAAAAGGTAAATGTCTGCAGATCCCATACAGTCAAACTGAAAAACAGTGAAGTAACCATAGGAACAATGAAGAAGATCACAAAGATCGCAACTGCAGGAACAAGAAACCAATTTGTGTATATTTTCTTTTTATTCATAGTACCAGTTCCTTTCCCAAAAAGAAATTGGCCGCTTGCTTATTTGCAAGCGGCCAACCACATTCGCTTATTCCCAATCCAGGCCAAGCTGTGTAGCCTGTTTCTTGCAGTCGTCGTCATATGCCGCTGCAGCTTCTTCTGCAGTTGTCTGTCCTGTTGCAACTTCGGAGCAGATGTATTCGCAGTTTGTTCCTTTTACAGAAGTCTGGAATTCCAGTGCAAGGGAGATCTTTCCTTCGTCAAAGTATGCCTGAGCATCTTTGGCTGCATCATATGCGTCTTCTGGCAGTTCATAGCCTTCGATGCAGTACGGGCCGTCTGGTTTCTGTGCTTCTGTGAATGCGTCAAGGGCTTCATCAGAGGTATAGAACTCCATGAACCTTAAGATATCTTCTTTCTTGTCGCTCTTAGCGTTTCCATAGATACCGGTTGGTGTCCAAACAGTCAGACCGTGATTTTCCGGATCGTTTCCAGGAATACCGAACAGACCGATCTTATTTACATCATCGCCATACAGATCATAGATGGAAGATAATGCCTGTGTAAGGATTACATAATGAGCGCCATCGCCGTTTACCAGCATATCGCAGGCATCTGCGTAAGTGGTAGCTGTGTAGTCTTCGTTAAAGAATGGCTGAAGGTCTGCCAGTTTCTGGAAGGATTCTACACCTGCAGGTGTGGTAGCGTATTTTGCTGTTCCTGCCTCGAACTCTTCTGCAAAGTTCGGGTTCTCAGCTAATACGTTGTAGTGGTCGCCAAGGTAGGTACACTGGATGGTCCAGGAGTCGCCGATGGAACCGATCATAGCAACTTCTCCTGCATCCTGAAGTGTCTGGCAGTTTGCAAGGAAGTCATCCCATGTATGAGGTACTTCCAGGCCGTACTCTTCGTAGATGTCTTTGTTATAAAGGATTGCGGAAGACATTGTGGAGGCATATGGAATACCATAGATCGCGCCTTCATTTCCGCCATTTGCAGCCTGTCTCCACATATCGTTCAGACGGCTTGCCCACTCTTCACCGGAAATGTCGATAAAGTTTTCTTCCGGATTTAACTCGCCAAGCTTCGCGCCGGAGTTGTATCCGCAAAGGTCAGCCATATCGCCGGATGCAAGACGGGTCTTTACGATGTTGTCGCCTTCACCGCCGGATGCACGGATCTCGGTCTCAATATGGATACCGGTTTTCTCTTCGCAGAGATCAAATACTGCCTGATAGCCCTGACTTGGGGTATCCGGGTCGATGAGGAAGGTAAGCTCAGCCTCTTTGTACTCCCATTCCTTCTCGCCGCCTTCGTCGGAAGCTTCCTCTTCTGCAGCTTCTTCGGTTGTTTCCTCAGCTGCCTCTTCTTCTGCAGCAGCCTCGTCAGTTGTTTCTTCTGCAGCAGCTTCCTCTGTTGCAGCCTCTTCTTCTGCAAACACTGTGGTAGCACCTGCAAGGGTGGCTCCAACCATTGCTGCGCAAAGCAGAACGCTTACTAACTTTCTTTTCATTGTGTTACCTCCTTTTATTTTGTTCTCATGTCGATGGTCTTATTTTATCTTTCTCCGCAAAAAAAGTACATGGAAAATCAAAGCATTTTCCATGTACTTTTCAGCACATCTTTACATTACGTTTCGATTTTTACATGCAGTATTTATACATACTGCCAGCAGAAATTCCTGGAATTCAGATATTTCCAGGGACTGTCATTCCCAGTTAAGGCCAAGCTGTGTAGCCTGTTTCTTGCAGTCGTCATCGTAAGCTGCCGCCGCTTCCTCCGCTGTGGTCTGTCCGGTAGCAACCTCAGAGCAGATATACTCACAGTTGGTTCCCTTTACAGAGGTCTGGAATTCCAGTGCAAGGGAAACCTTGCCTTCGTCGAAATATACCTGGGCTTCCCGGCAAGCATCGTATGCATCTTCCGGAAGCTCATATCCTTCGATACAGTAGGGGCCGTCCGGCTTCTGTACTTCGGTGAATGCATCCAGAGCTTCGTCAGAGGTATAGAATTCCATAAATCTTAAGATATCGTCTCTCTTCTCGCTCTTGGCATTTCCGTAGATTCCGGATGGTGTCCATACGGTCAGGCCGTGGTTTTCCGGATCGTTTCCAGGAACTCCGAAAAGACCGATCTTGTTTACGTCTTCTCCGTACAGGTCATAAATAGTGGACAGTGCCTGTGCCAGGATAATGTAATGGGCGCCATCGCCGTTTACCAGCATATCACATGCGTCTGCGTAAGTGGTAGCGGTATAGTCTTCATTAAAGTATGGCTGAAGATCTGCCAGCTTCTGGAAGGACTCAACGCCCGCTTCCGTAGTTGCGTATTTCGCAGTCCCTGCTTCAAATTCTTCTGCAAAATTCGGATTATCAGCAAGCACATTGTAGTGGTCGCCAAGGTAGGTACACTGGATGGTCCAGGAATCGCCGATAGAGCCGATCATAGGAGTCACACCCGCGTCCTGAAGGGTCTGGCAGTTTGCAAGCAGGTCATCCCATGTATGGGGCACTTCCAGGCCGTACTCTTCATAAATTTCCTTATTATAGAGAACCGCGCCTGACTGTGTGGAAGCTACCGGGATACCGAAGATCGCGCCTTCTACGCCGCCGGTAGTCGCCTGTCTCCACATATCGTTCAGACGTGATGCCCATTCTTCACCGGAAATATCGATAAAGTTTTCTTCCGGGTTCATTTCTCCCAGCTTGGCGCCGGAATTGTACAGACAAAGGTCAGCCATGTCACCGGATGCCAGACGGGTCTTCACGATATTGTCGCCTTCACCGCCGCCCACACGTACTTCCAGTTCCACATGGATGCCGGTCTTTTCTTCACACAGATCCAGGACTGCCTGATAGCCGGCGCTGGGGGTATCCGCGTCAACAAGGAAGGTAAGCTCTGCTTCCTTATATTCCCATTCTTTCTCTCCGCCTTCATCGGCAGTTTCTCCTGCTGCAGCGTCATCTGCCGCTTCTTCCGTTTCCGCAGTTTCCTCAGCCGCTGCTTCTTCCTCGGCAAAAACGGTCACTGCGCCTGCAAGGGTGCTTCCAACCATCGCAGCACATAACAACAGGCTCATCAGTTTTCTCTTCATTTCGTTACCTCCTTTTCTTTTAGAAATCGTTGTCGGTAACTTCATTTTATTCTATTTCTGCAAATCTGTCCACAATATTTTTGAAAATTTTAATTTTTTTAGTTATTTTTTTATTTTCTTTTTTCTTTTCCTTCCTTTATTTGCAATTTTGGGTTAAATTTTATATATTATTTATGTATTTTTGTAAGTTTTATACAAAGACATGCTTTTCTTTCGTATGATCAAAAAATACATCACCGCCACACAGGCCCCCGCCAGGATCCAGGCCGCGCCGTCTGTAAAACAGACCGCGATATACCCGAAATGAGGGATAAAAAACAATGCCATCACCGCTCTCGCCAGCAGCTCGCACACGCCCGCCAGCATAGAAGCCAGCCCGTAGCCCAGTCCCTGGATAACAGCCCGCAGACAGTTCAGCACCACGATCGCCAGATAGAACACACCGCAGCAGCGGAAGAACAGCCCCACGCAGGAAAGGACTTCCCTCTCGGAAGCATCCACAAAGATCAGTGCGATCTTATCTCCCCAAAAGGTCAGAAGCACCGCCGCGGCGATGGAATATACGGTATAGATCCTCAGACCCGCATGGATCCCGCTCTTTACCCGGTCGATCCTCCCGGCGCCGTAATTCTGGCTGGTGTAGGTAGCGATCGCCGTATCAAAGGCACTGTATGGGCAGATGGTAAACTGCTTGATCTTCATCAGGGCCGTATAAGCAGAAACATACACGATCCCCAGAGCGTTCACGGAGCTCTGGAGCATGATGGAGCCGATGGAAGTAATGGCGGACTGCAGGCCCAGGGGAACGCCCACCACAAACAGTTTGCGAAGGCAGTCTTTCGACAGCCTCCACTCCTCCCCCTGTATACGAAGGATCGTATATTTTTTCTTCATGTAGATCAGGCACAGGATCCCCGATACGGCCTGGGCCAGCACCGTGGCATAGGCCGCCCCCGGAACGCCCATCTGAAAGCCCACGATAAAAAGGATGTCCAGCACGATGTTCACGATCGTCGCCGCCACCAGAAAATAAAAGGGCGTTTTGGAATCCCCCAGGGCGCGGATCACTCCCGCCGCCATATTATATAGGAAAGTAAAGGGCAGTCCGGCCATGATCACTGCCAGATAGCCATAGCTGTCCTCCAGGATCTCTCCTGGCGTCTGCATAAGGACCAGGATCTCCCGGCAGAATACTACCGTAGCTATGGTGAGGATCAGGGCAAAGCCCGCCGTCAGATAAATGCTGTTTGCCACGATCTTTCTCATATGGGGATAGTCCCTGGCGCCAAAATACTGGGCCACCGGTATGGCGAATCCGGAGCAGGCCCCTGTACAGAAGCCCATCACCAGAAAATTCACAGAAGCGGTGGCTCCCACCGCGGTCAAAGCCGTGATCCCCAGATAACGTCCCACGATCACCGTATCCACCAGATTATAAAACTGCTGGAAAATATTTCCCAAAAGCAGCGGTATGCTGAATCTCAGAAGGAGCCCCAAGGGCTTTCCCTGTGTCATCTCCTGTGTCATCACTCTTCCCCTCTCTTTCCCCCGGATCTTTTCATCCCGTGAAATGATGTCCGGGCAAAAGCCCCAGCCATGAGCAGGCTCATGCAGGCCAGAGCCTTTTGCCGCTTGTCTCATTCCCTATATATTTGATATGCCTGGCACACAACGGTCTTTCCGCTGTACACCAGGCATATCCAGGTTTTCATCTATTCTTACGATGTTCGCGCCAGTCTATTTTTTCCTTTGGTGACATGAGAATATAAGAAGGCCTCAAATATCTGACGCACACATCCTTTCACGAAAAATATCATCTTTCAAAGACTACCGTATACTCTCCGGAGCCGGCTTCTGCCGCCATGTATCCTTCTTTCTTATGGAAGGTAAGTCCGTCGGCGTCTTTTACGGCCTTTGCGCCGTCCAGGCAGATAGTCGCTGTGGTGTTCACCGGAACAGACACATGAAGAACCGCCGTATCGCCTTTGTCTTCCCAGAAGCTCTTCACAGGACCGTATACAGAATCATACTCGCCCTTCAGCCAGGTAAGTCCGCCGCCCAGTCTGGGGAAGATCACCGAATGCTTGTAGCCCGGTTTCTCTTCATCTGCCTCGATACCGGCAGCCACACGTACCAGCCATTCTCCAATGGCGCCGTATGCATAGTGGTTGAAGGAGTTCATATCTGCGCTCCACATGGTTCCGTCCGGCTTCAGGCCGTCCCAGTGCTCCCATACGGTGGTAGCGCCCTTCTTCACCTGATACAGCCAGGATGGGAAGTCGTCCTTCAAAAGCAGGTCGTAGGCTTCTTTTACGTGGCCGTTCTGGCTTAACGCATGACAGAAATAAGGAGTTCCCACAAAACCGGTCACCAGATGTCCGTTTTCTTTGTCAAGGAGACGGAGCAGGCCGTTAATGGTCTGTTCTTTATATTTTTCCGGTGTCAGGCCAAAGTACAGAGCCACGATGTGAGCCGTCTGTGTCTGCGCGGTCATCTCGCCCTTTTCATCAAAGAAGGTCCTCTGGAATTTATCCACGATCTTATCATAGAGATCGGAGTATTCCTTTACATCCTCCTCATTGCCCAGAAGTTTCGCGATCTTTACAAACAGGCCTGTGGAGTATGCGAAATAAGCGGTGCAGGTCAGATCATTTGGGGTAGCGCCGAAATAGCTTCCCTCTTCTGCGTCAAGAGCCACCCAGTCGCCGAACTGCAGCTTGTAGTTCCAGATGTAATCCACAGAATGCTCTTTCATGAAGTTGATCCAGCCCTTCATGCTCTTGTACTGTTCTTTCAGGATCTCTTTATCGCCGAAGGTCAGGTACATGGTCCAGGGATTGATCACTGCCACGTCTGCCCATGCAGCCGCAGAATGGGTTCCCTGCATCAGAAGCCAGTTGTCGCCCTCGTTACCGCTTATGATATCCGGCACAACGTGAGCCACGCCGCCTTCCGGCGTCTGGTCCGCTTCTACGTCCTTCAGCCATTTTCTATAGAAATTATAAGTGTTCATCAGGAAGCATGCCGTGCGGCAGAAGATCTGCGCGTCTCCGGTCCATCCCAGACGCTCGTCACGCTGGGGACAGTCTGTAGGAACGTCCACAAAGTTTCCTTTGAGGCCCCAGAGGATGTTGTGGGCAAGCTGGTTCAGATCCTGATTGGAGCACTCAAAGAAACCTGTCCGCTCCATTTTGGAATGGGTGGTAAATGCCGTAAAGTCCTCAAGCTTTGGTTCGCCCGGGAAGGATACCACCTTCGCGTACTGGAAGCCCATAAAGGTAAAGTGAGGCTCGTAGGTGATCTTTCCGTCCTTTGCGAAGGTATAAGTAAGTGCTTCCTTCGCGCCGCGGAGATTATCCAGATATACGTTGCCTGCCGCATCCAGGACCTCGAAGCAGTCAAGTTCGATCACATCGCCGGCTTTGCCTTCGGCGGTCACACGGATATGGCCGGTCATATTCTGGCCAAAGTCAATGACTGTGTCTCCCTCCGGTGTCTTAAAGATGCGTTTCGGCTTCACCTCGTCCATCTCAGCAACCTTGCCGCAGCCCTGTCCGGTAAGGACAGACAGATCATACCCGATCTTTCTTACAGGACGCCAGTTTCCGGCCGGTGTTCCTGCTTCGGCCCAGCCTTCGATCTCCTTGCGGGCGTCGTAGATCTCTCCGTCGTAGATTTCCGCAAATACAACAGGGGAATCCGCTCCTGTCCAGGAAGTATCTGTTACAAATACCTCTTCGGTGCCGTCCTCGTAGCGAACGGTCATCTGAGCCAGGAAGGCCGCGTTTTTGCCGTAGTGGTTGCGGCGTCTTACCAGGCCGTCAAATCCCATCTTGCCTTTAAACCATCCCGCTGCAAGCATGGCGCCCATGGCGTTCTCTCCTTCCTGCAGATAGGAGGTCACATCATAGGTCTGATAGCAGAGATGCTTCAGATAAGAAGTCCAGCCGGGAGTAAGCTCGTCTGTTCCCACTTTCTTTCCATTGATATAGAAGTTATACAATCCAAGAGCAGTGGTGCATGCATAGGCTTCCTTCACCTTTCCTTTCAGAGAAAATGCCTTTCTCACATAGGTACCCTTGGAATCGTCTGCGTCTGTTTCTTCTTCTGCGGTGATAAAGCAGCCTTTCCACTGGCTGTTGTCCATAAGGCCGGTGACAAAGGAAGTCTCTTTCCAGTCACTGGTATCCTCTCCCGCAGATACTCTTACTTTTACATAATATTTTGTCACGGAGTCCAGGGAAAGACCTTCCGGCAGGATCTGTGCGGATCTGTCGCTTTCAACCTTCTTGCTGTCATATACGATCTCTGAGAAATCCTTATCTTTTGCGATCACAAGTTCATAGGATGACTGAAGTACGTTTTTCTTATCACTTTCTAATCTCCAGCTAAACTGGGGAACGTGAGTGATGCCTGTCTGGTTTTCTTCGTAATCCATGTAGATTTTTGAAATATTCAGCATTTTTAAGCCTCCGATTATATTTTTTCATTTGGAACTGGTACGGAATGGCGGCGGTTTTCCGGGTTTCTAAAAAGAAAAGGGCCACCATTCCTGCCACGTATAAGATACTAAAAAACAGTGCGGGGTGCAATAACGGATTTCATGGAAATATTGACCGTTTTTAATGTGTGGGGGACGGGAGGGGACGCCGGGAAGGATGGGAGGTGGGTGGGGCGGGCTCCGCTGCGTTTGGGGATTTTGTCTGCGCTCGCCGATTATCAGCCGTTTCCCATAACTCGCTTCGCTCAGACAAATGGAAAACGGCTGAAGCGGCGCAGGCAAAATCCTCCAAGCCTCGCGATGCCCGTCCCACCCACCTCCCATCCTTCCCGGCTGACGCATCCCGACGCATAGAGGGTGAAGCGTCTGACGGTAGAAATCGTATTCCAGCCAAACACGTCCACACAACGACAAACGGCACTAAGCGTCTTGTGTAGCCAGCCGAGAGGAAGCGTGGTTCTCTTTGGCGGGTGTTGCGAGGCTTGGAGGATTTCCCGGACGCCGCTTCGGCTCCTTTCCATCTGTCTGAACGAAGTGAGTTATGGAAAGGAGCTGATAATCGGCGAGCGTCCGGGAAATCCCCAAACGCAGCACTCTCCCGCCAGAGAGAACCACGCTTCCTCTCGGCGTCCTACCAACGCAAAAAAACACCAGCGCCTCCCTCAGGCTCTCTGGTGTTTTCGATACTGCGCAGGCGTGCACCCCGCAGACTCTTTAAATTTTTTGTAGAAAAAGTTCATGTTATTGTACCCGCAGAGAGGTACAAGCTCCGCAATAGGTATATCCGTATTCTCCAGCAGCGCCCTGGCCTTCTTCAGCTTTTGCTCCTGCACATGCTCCACAAAGCTCCTTCCGGTCTTTTCTTTTAGAAAGGCTGTAAGGTAATTTCCATGCATTCCAAATGCCTTCCCCATATCCGAAAGGGTACAGTGCTCATAGTTTTCTTCGATATAGGCCAAAAGCTCCAGCACCTGGACTTCCAGAGCCATGGAATCCTTGTCCCCGGAAACATTGCGCAGCGTCCGAAGAAGTTCTGTGAATAAAAGGATCATGTAACTCTCCAGGGCTTCTTCTACCCCCAGATCCTGGTTCAGATACTCCATAAGGGTCTGCTCTACGATCTCCCTTACCCGTATATTGTCATGGGCAGGGAAATAAAGATAGTGTTTTTTCTGTCTGCTTTTTGTCACCGCATCCACCAAAAACTCCGAGACGATCCCCTGCTTGGTCATACGGCTTAAAAAAGCCGCGTCGAAAAACTCTCTGCGCATCATGATATTGACCAGGATATCGTTTTCTTTTGCCGCCTCAATGGAATGGACCGCCTGGGTGTCAAAGATGCATACGTCTCCCTGGCGTGTGATCACTTTTTTTCCTTCAATGGTCTGATAGCAGACACCGGACCACACATAACACAGTTCGATATAATCATGTTTATGGGGATGTACCGTATTGAAACGTTCCTGACGGTTCAAAGTTATTTTGTCGCCAGACTTCATAAACTGGCTGCTTTCAAACAGGTACGCATCCCCGTCTACTTTCTGATAACACTGCTTCTGGTTCAGCTTCCAGGCTTCTTCATCAGAATGGACTTTTAAAAATTCACGCTCCAGAGGCGTATACTGCCTGAGATATTGATCCAGTTCTTCTCTTTTCAAATGTACATCCCCATTTCTTTTCATGATCGTCAGATGCCGGGGGCAAAAGCCCCCGGCCAATTGTGACAGTTGTGAGCAGTCTCCTGCAGGTTCCGGCCTTTTGTCCCTGGTATCACAGATCCGACAGCTCATCCTGGCATACCGGACGGATGCCGTTTTCCTGGAGGACCTCGATGGCTCTCTTATTGTCCGCCACACGGAAGATCATATAGGCCAGGCCTTTCTTTCTTGTGATAAACGCATACATATATTCCACGTTTACACTGCTGTCCCCAAGGACACGGATCACCTTGGAAAGTCCGCCCGGTTCGTCCGGGATGGCGACCGCAAGGACTTTGGTGATGGAAAATACATAGCCTGCGTCTTTAAGGACAGTAGAGGCATTGTATACATCATCCACGATGATCCGCACAATGCCGAAGTCCTCTGCTTCCGCCAGGGACAGGGCTCTCATATCAATGTTGTTTTTGGAAAGTACATCTGTGAACTCCGCCAGTCTTCCCGGTTTGTTTTCCAGAAATACGGAAATCTGTTTCACTGTCATAATGAATCCCTCCTTTTACTGCTGGTATAAGTTACGTTTATCGATCACACGCACGGCCTTGCCTTCGCTTCTGGTTATCGTCTTCGGATTAACAAGCTTCACCTTCGCATAAATACCCAGCATAGCCTTCAGTGCATCTACAAGCTCTTTCTCTCTTGCGGAAACTTCGCTTAAGCTGTCGGAGAACATTTCCGGAGTCATTTCCACCTGTACCTCGATGGTATCGCTGTTGTTCACACGGTCTACGATGATCTGGTAGTTTGCCGGATATCCCTTGTTCATCAGGACGGTCTCGATCTGAGACGGGAATACATTGACGCCCTTGACGATCAGCATATCGTCGCTTCTTCCCAGAGGCTTGGTCATCTTCACATGGGTCCTGCCGCAGGAGCATTTTTCTCTGCTCAGGATACAGATGTCTCTGGTGCGGTAGCGGAGCAGCGGGAAGGCTTCCTTGGTAATACTGGTGAATACCAGCTCGCCCTTTTCTCCGTCCGGGAGCACCTCTCCCGTTACAGGATTGATGACTTCTGCGATAAAGTGATCCTCATTTACATGCATTCCGGTCTGGGCGGAACACTCAAAGGATACGCCGGGGCCGGAAATTTCTGTAAGTCCGTAGATGTCATATGCCTTGATGCCCAGCTTTTCTTCGATGTCACGGCGCATCTCCTCGGTCCATGCCTCTGCGCCGAAGATGCCTGCTTTTAATTTGATCTGATCCCGCACACCGCGCTCAATGATGCTCTCCGCAAGATAAGCCGCATAAGACGGGGTACAGCAAAGGATCGTGGATCCCAGATCCGTCATAAACTGGATCTGGCGCTCTGTATTTCCGGAAGACATGGGAAGAGTCAGGCAGCCAACCTTATGAGAACCGCCGTTTAATCCCGGGCCGCCGGTAAACAGGCCGTATCCGTAGCACACATGGCACACGTCATCCTTGGTGCCGCCGGCAGCAACAATGGCTCTCGCACAGCACTCTTCCCAGAGATCCAGGTCATGCTGGGTATAAAAGGCAACGACTCTTCTTCCTGTGGTGCCGCTGGTGGACTGGATACGCACACAGTCGGAAAGAGGTCTTGCAAGGAGTCCGTAGGGATAGGCTTCCCTTAAGTCGTCTTTCGTGATAAACGGGAGCTTATGTAAATCGTCCACGGATTTGATATCTCCCGGCTCTACTCCCATTTCTTCCATTCTTTTTCTGTAGTAGGGAACGTTGTCCCATACATTCTGAACCTGCTTTACCAGTCTCTCGCTCTGCCACTCCCGGATCTGCTCACGGGAGGCGCATTCGATCTCCGGCTGATAATATCTTTCCATTTTCTCTCGTTCCTTTCTTATGATTTCCTTATGGCAAGGTATGTTAATACTATATCACTTTATCGCTGTACAGTAAATAGAAAACATATGCATGGCATAATTTTTTTCATAAAAACACGGTTCCGGAAGATGTCTTTTCCCAGAACCGCATTTTTCCTTTTTCGTTATTCGTATTTTACAATTTCCTTTTTCAGTCTCTTCATGATCCTTTTTTCCAGCCGGGAGATATACGACTGGGAGATCCCCAGAAGGTCAGCCACTTCCTTCTGTGTTTTTTCCCTGCCTTCCGGACTGTTCAGGCCAAAGCGGAGCTTGATGATCGTCTGTTCTCTGGGCGAAAGCTTACTGATGGCTTTTCCCAGAAGGGTGATCTCCACCTCGTCCTCCAGGTGTCTGGAGATCACATCCTCGTCCGTCCCGAGGATATCTGAAAGCAGCAGCTCGTTTCCATCCCAGTCCACATTCAGCGGTTCATCAATAGACACCTCCATTTTCGTCTTGCTGTTGCGCCGCAGATACATAAGGATCTCGTTTTCAATGCATCTGGATGCATATGTGGCAAGCTTTATTTTCTTTACCGGATCAAAAGTATTGATGGCTTTAATAAGCCCGATGGTGCCGATGGAGATCAGATCCTCCACCCCTACGCCTGTATTGTCAAATTTCTTGGCAATATACACTACAAGGCGCAGATTGTGTTCGATCAAAAGCGATCTGGCCTCTTCTTCTCTGTCTGTCCCGAGCTTACTGATCACATAAGCCTCCCGCTGGGGCTCCAGCGGCGCCGGCAGCACATCGCTGCCTCCGATATAATAAAGCTCTCTGGGCTTTGTAAGGACAAGCCTTGATAAAACCTGAAATGGATAATACGTTAAGCCTGCTGCGTTCATACTCATAAGTGCGACCCCTCCTAATGCAATAATCTGGAATTTAACAGTACTTTGTACTCCTTTCCCAAAGCGGAGGGTTCCATAGACAAGGCAAACACCGGTCCCGGTATATGAACCACTTCTCCGGGAGTATGGATACAAAGATCATCAAGCCTTACAGCCAGCAGCATTCCCTTGTGCCCCACTGTCTGGTAGGGCAGAAGGCGGGGTGCCAGTCCCATAAGGTCCGTACTTTTGATCTCCCCTGGGTTCTCTTTCAGGTGTTTTAACTTGTCTTGGACTTCTTCCGGCAGCACTGCCTTTAGACATTCAGGTTCCACGATAGAAACCGGTTCGCCGCTCAGCGGATCATATAAAAGATTTCCCGTATCATAATATCCGTAAGCAGACTGTACTTTTCCCTGGTACGACAGGGTGACTGGATAGATATTCTTTCTCCGTGCCCTAATGGCGTCCCACAAATAAAAAGCTCCGGCAAGGCCCAGATAGGTTGCCGCTGCAAAAAGCAGAAACGTCCGGATCGTAAGGCTTTTATCAGCCCTTAAGGCTTCCCAGAAGCCCCCGCACAAAAAGGCCGTCAGATAAAGGGCCAGCAGCGCCTTGACCACCAGGGATCCCTTTTTAAGCCTGTAAGCGATCCGCAGCATCCCTATGGCCCATCCCGTATGTAAAAACAGGGCCCACAGGCTTTGTTCCCCGCTGGTCAAAACAAGTACCCCGCAGGAAAACGCCGCACCGGCCGCTGCCCCGCCAAGGCAGCGCCGCCGGCTGCTCCTGCATCTAAGGAGCAGCCCCACAAGCCGGAGAAGAATATAATCCATTAAGAGATTTGTCACAAAGACTTTGTCTATGTATATCTCGTGATACATAAAAACCCCCTATGACCTGTCAATCCTTCACTTTGGTAGGTGAAATCATTATAGGTGATAGGGGGTTTTCTTTTTTGTCAAAACAAGGGGACAAATCCTTAGAATTTTCCGACTCATTTCGACATTATTTTTTTATGACATATCCCACGATATATAAATACCGGGATAGAAAGTTTATTCCTGATTTTTCCGGTGCAGGGCTTCCATCATGATCCGCAGCTCCCCGATGGGGAACTGTCCGGGAGCGCTGGATTTATCCACACAGGCAAAAGTCACGCTGGAACCGAAATTTTCCCCGGCGATCCGGGTCATAAATCCGGGGCTTCCCATAGCCATGGAGATCAGCGGCTTCTCTGTACCGTCTTTTGCCACTTCGCTGGTGGCCTGCATCAGCGCCGCAGCGTCTTCAAACTCCTGGGGCATAACCGCCATCTTCAGGATATCCGCTCCGGTGGCGTCCATTTCCAGGAAACGCTTCTTTAGGGTTTCCTTGTCATCGGTTTTTTCAAAATCGTGGCTGGATGCGATCACTGCCGTCTTTTCTTTCTTAAGGGCTTTGATCAGCCCGGACATTGCCTGTTTGTCCTGGAACACTTCCACATCCACCAGGTCTGCTTTCCCCGTCCCGGCTGCAGCCAGGTTCAGGTTCACATAATCCTCTATAGAAAGTTCTGCGTTTCCGCCTTCTTTCTTTGTCCGTATGGTAAACAAAAGGGGGATCCCTTCTAAAATTCCATTCAGTGCCTCAAGGGCTGCTTCCAGCGCCTTGACATTTGTAAGTTCCTTATAAAAATCCACCCGCCATTCCACCAGGTCGGCTCCGGCTTCTTTAGCCTTATGCGCCTCCCGGCAAAGGGCGTCCAGATCTTCTCCCATCACAGGCACGCAGATCTTGGGCATTCCTTCCCCTATGCGCAGTCCTTTGATCTCTACGGGTCTGGTCATTTCTTGACATCTCCTTTTCCCTGGAATAAAATAACCGTTATAAAATGCAAAATTAATTTCGGAGGTATTTCTTATGAATCCTATTACCGGACATACCAAACTCACCGCCCTATTAGGCAGCCCTGTCTCACACAGCATTTCTCCCCTTATGCACAACGAAGCCTTTCGCAAACTTGGGCTTGATTATGTATATTTATGCTTTGACGTAAACGAGCACGCCCTTCCCGAAGCCGTGGCCGGCCTTCGCTCCTGCGGCATCCGTGGCTTTAACCTTACCATGCCGGACAAAAACAAAATGGTGGAGCTTGCAGACGAACTCTCCCCGGCTGCCCGGCTGATTGGAGCCGTCAACACCGTAGTCAACGAAAAAGGACGGCTGATCGGCCACAATACCGACGGCATCGGGTATATGCACTCTGTTAAAGATGCCGGTTATGACATCCTGGGAAAGACCATCACCATCATGGGTGCCGGCGGCGCCGCCACTGCCATCTGTGCCCAGGCCGCTCTGGATGGAGTAGCTAAGATCCATATTTTCGCCAGGCGTACCAGCCGGTTCTGGGACCGTACCCAGCACCTGGCAGATACCATAAACGCTTCTCTCCCCTGCCGGGCAGAGCTGCATGACAACGAAGACAAAACAGCGCTCCGCCAGGCGGTAGAAGAAAGTGCCCTTCTCTTAAACGCCACCTCCGTGGGCATGGCGCCCAATACGGAAGCTTCCATCATCACAGACAGGAACCTGTTCCGGGAGGATCTGATCGTTTCAGATGTGATCTATAATCCCCGGGAAACCAAATTCCTGAAACTTGCCAGAGAAGCAGGATGCAGGACCTTTAATGGGATGTATATGCTGCTGTATCAGGGGGCGGAGGCCTTTCGGATCTGGACGGGGGTGGATATGCCGGTGGAACATATTAAGAGGATGTATTTTTCGTAAAAGAGGGGGGGTGTTGGTTGATAGGACGCCGTGAGGAAGGGGGATCCCTGCGGCGGGCTGTGCTGCGTTTGGGGATTTCTTCCGCGCTCGCCGATTATCAGCTGTTTCCCATAACTCGCTTCGCTCAAACAGATGGGAAACAGCTGAAGCGGCGCGAAAGAAATCCTCCAAGCCTCGCAAGGCCCGCCGCAGGGATCCCCCTTCCTCACGGCTGACTATACAAGCCGGAACGTTTGTGAGTGGTTGTTGGTGGGGGATGGTTGGCTGGCATAGAAAGATTCATTTTCTCCAGCCAGGAAATCCCTCGCCGGTAAACCAGCCCGTCACACATACAACCTCGTCCTCTACGCGTCTTGAATAGCCAGCCGAGAGGGCGGCAGTACGCGGTTGGCGGGCCTTGCGAGGCTGGGAGGATTTTGCCTGCGCCGCTTCAGCCGCTGAACATCTGTCTGAGCGCAGCGAGTTATGTGAAGCGGCTGATAATCGGCGAGCGCAGGCAAAATCCCCCAACGCAGCACCGCCCGCCAACCGCGTACTGCCGCCCTCCCGGCGTCCTATCAACGTTCTTTATCTACTCTCCTCTTCCACCTCCATCTTCCTCATCACTCTATCCTTTATCTCCTCTTTGATGCTTTCGATGAACGCTCCAAGCTCTTTCGCGCCTTCATCTCCCGCAAATCTGCTTCTCACGGAAACCTTTCCTTCTTCTTCCTCTTTCGCTCCCACGATCAGCATATACGGGATCTTCTGCAGTCTGGCTTCACGGATCTTATAGCCGATCTTTTCTGCACGGGTATCGATCTCCGCGCGGATCCCTGCGTCTTTCAACTGTTCCAGCACCTTCTGGCCATATTCCATATGCTTGTCAGAGATCGGCAGTACCTTCACCTGCACCGGCGCCAGCCAGGTTGGGAAAGCGCCTGCAAAGTGCTCGATGAGGATGCCGATGAAGCGCTCGATGGAACCGAATGCCACACGGTGGATCATGATCGGGCGGTGCTTTTCTCCATCTGCCCCGATGTATTCGCAGTTAAAGCGCAGCGGCAGCTGGAAGTCAAGCTGAATGGTCCCGCACTGCCAGGTCCTTCCGATGGAATCTTCCAGATGGAAGTCGATCTTCGGTCCGTAGAACGCGCCGTCTCCTTCGTTTACCACATAAGGAAGGCCAAGGTCTTCCAACGCGCCGCGGAGGGCGTCGGTAGCCATCTCCCAGTCCTCATCGCTTCCCATGGAATCCTCGGGACGGGTGGAAAGCTCTACATGATATTTAAACCCGAAAAGCTGGTAAACCTCATCAATGAGTTTGGCTACGCCTTTGATCTCGTCGCGGATCTGCTCCGGCATCATGAAGATATGGGCATCGTCCTGGGTAAAGCAGCGCACACGCATCAGGCCGTGGAGCTGTCCGGATTTTTCGTGGCGGTGTACCAGGCCAAGCTCTCCCATACGGATAGGAAGGTCCTTGTAGGAGCGGGGATCGGACTGATAAACCAGGATACCGCCGGGGCAGTTCATTGGCTTGATGGCAAAATCGGTCTCATCGATCACTGTGGTGTACATATTTTCTTTATAATGATCCCAGTGGCCGGAGGTCTCCCACAGATGACGGCTGAGCATGATGGGAGTGGAGATCTCCACATAACCGGCCTTATTATGGATCTCTCTCCAGTAGTCGAGAAGCGTGTTCTTTAATACCATTCCCTTTGGAAGGAAGAACGGGAATCCGGGTCCTTCTTCTCTCATCATGAAAAGTCCCAGCTCTTTGCCCAGTTTTCTGTGGTCGCGCTTTTTGGCTTCTTCCATACGGTGCAGGTACTCTTCCAGATCTGCCTTCTTTGTATAGGAGGTACCGTAGATCCTGGTGAGCATTTTATTCTTTTCGCTGCCTCTCCAGTAAGCGCCTGCCAGGCTGGTGAGCTTGAAGGCTTTCACCGGCTTGGTGGTCATAAGGTGGGGGCCGGCGCAAAGGTCTACAAACTCGCCCTGCTGATAGAAGCTGATCTCTGCGTCTTCCGGAAGATCTTCGATCAGTTCCACCTTATAGGGCTCGTTTTTCTCTTTAAAATAGGCAATGGCCTCTTCTCTTGGTTTTGTAAATCTGGTGATGGGAAGGGCTTCTTTTACGATCTTTTTCATCTCAGCCTCGATCTTTTCCAGATCGTCGGCAGTCAGCGGGGTATCGCTGTCCACATCGTAGTAAAATCCCTCTGCCACAGACGGGCCGATGGCCAGCTTTACATCCGGATAGAGACGTTTGATGGCCTGTGCCATAATGTGGGACGTGGTGTGACGGAAAGCGCCTTTTCCGCCTTCGCTGTCAAAGGTCAGGATATTCAGTTCGCAGTCTTTGTCCAGGACCGTACGAAGGTCTACGGTTTCCCCGTCAACCTCTCCTGCGCAGGCAGCCCTTGCCAGGCCCTCGCTGATATCCTCTGCGATCTGGAGCACAGACTTTGGTTCTGCGTATTCTTTTTTTGAACCGTCTTTTAATGTGATGATCATATCTTTTCTCCTCTTTCTGTGATTTTTATCTGTTTAAATTTAAAGAGATCCCGCCGGCCTTTTGTTTTTTCTTTCATAGAAACGCAGTTTCCCGTGAATTTTTTTATCTCATAGAAACGCAGTTTCCTGTGAGATAAAAAATCCCTTACAGCATCCTCTGATACTGTAAGGGACGAAAATTCTATCCGCGGTTCCACCCTGCTTGCCTTGATCCTTGATAAGGCCACTTTGCTGATGATAACGGAATCACCGGACCGGATTAGGGCCGCTCGGAGGTGGTCTTGGGCTGCCGCTCCGCTAAGGCACTTCCACCTTGTGTGCCTCTCTCTGAAGGGATCTTTGCAGCTTACTCTTCTCCTCAACGCGTTCTCTTTTTACTGCCTTTCATTATATAGACCTGATTTTCATTTGTCAACGGATGGTTTGTAAATTTTTCAGTTCCCTCGGACGGGCCAGTAAAAAAGTCCGTCTTTTAAAAGGGCCAGGATCTCCCTTGGTATGTAAACGAGCAGACGCCAGGAACGGTAGCGGGCAGGTATGCCGTATACCTCTTTAAATCCCCATCTGCGGGCGATAACGGTCCCCCGGTACACATGGAAATTGTTGGTGACGATCCCCACGGAAACGTCCCGGGTGCCGATCTTTTTCAGGCTGAAGGCGATATTTTCTCTGGTATTGGCGGAGGTTTCTTCTTTAAGAAGGCGTTCTCCCGAAATCCCGTGCCCGGTGAGGTACCGGTACATGGCCTGAGCCTCGGAGACGGCTTCGCCGCTGCCTTTTCCCCCTGAGAGCACCGCCCTGGTGCCGGGGTTATCCTTCAGATACTGACAGGCCCTTCTGGTTCGTTCCAGAAGGGCCAGGGTCAGACGTGTTCCGTCTACATGTGCGCCGAGCACGATGATATAGTCAAGATCTTTTTTTGCTTTCATTATCTTCCGCAGCAGAATTTGTATTTCTTTCCGCTTCCGCAGGGGCAGGGATCGTTGCGGCCTACTTTGTGGCCTTTTACGATAGTGCCGGACTTCTTCTGCTCGCGGTAAAGCTCTTTGCGCTTCTCTTCGTCAAAGATCTTTTCCCACTGGGGAAGCTCGTACAGCCAGTCCGCCTTTGCGTCCACCATGTTTTTGTAAAGAAGCTCTTTGTCAAAGCCAAGATTTACAACTGTATTTTCGTCCATGGTCTCGATGGGATTCGGTGCCTTCAGGCTGTCATTGATGCCGTCCAGGAAACCTACCATGGTAAGAACGTCCTGTCCGTATTTTTCTGCCAGCTCTTTTACGGTGCCGGATACCACTTCATCCGGAGCATCCAGGAGCTGCTCATAAATGCCTTTTTCAATATTAAAATAATTCGCCCAGAATTTCTGAAGCTTATTGCGGTCTGCATGCTGGTCATAGGCAATGGAACGCCACTGCTCTAAGATTGTTTTGTCGCTCATCTGTGTATTCCTCTTTTCAAAAAATTTCGTCTGTATTCTGTCCTGCTTACAAGCGTTCCTATTATATCACCTTTTTTTTAAAAAAACAAATCTTTCTCTTCACGAAATTTATGAAATTTTCTTCACATTTTTTGTATAAAGTATTCCATGATCGGTCATACTATAACTGTTCATTGGAACCCCCTTCAATGAAGCACCACAAAAGACAAGTTCAGAAATACTTATATCCTCCCCTTAAAAGGCACCCTGTCTGATCCTTTGCGACGGACAGGGTGTTTTTAGATTCTTCTAACGCATTCACAAAATCGGATCCCGTCACCTTTTAAGGCACATATCAGAATTTGACCGCCTTCACATTACTCCATGCAGAAAAATATGTTTTTCCGTCCACGAGCTTAAAGGTGCGGACACGGATGTAACAGGTTCCCTTAAAACCTGGAGCAACCTTGCGGCTGGTCACCTTACGGCCATTCACTTTTACGTTCTTGGGAGAGGTGAACTTATTATTTTTCGCATACTGGATCTGATAACCGGAAGCAGCGGAGTTCGCTTTCCACTTCACCTGGAACGAAGAACCGCTTTTGCCTGCGGAGATCGTATTTTTGGTAAGATAATACAGGTATCTTGCATTGGACACCTTGCTCTTCTGGGTTCCATTTAAAGCGTACACACGGTAGGTATACCGTTTTCCGTTGGCCACACTGGTATCTGTCCAGCTGAC
>DXBU01000138.1 GCA_019116385.1 Candidatus Blautia faecigallinarum
ATCGCCCTTACGCGGTCCGATCTTAATGATCCTGGTATAACCGCCATTACGTCCTACGTATTTTGGAGCGATCTCATCAAACATTTTCTTAACCATGTCGATGTCTTTGGTATTTTTCTTTTTGCCGGCGCCCTTCTGAGGAACTTCCTTAACAGGATAGAATACCTTCATCATCTGGCGGCGTGCATGAAGTCTGGAAGGAGCATCCTTCTGGATCTCTTTCTGCACTTCATCGTATACGGTTCTCTTCTTGCCGTCTACCACTTCTTTTACTCTTTTGCCGTCTGCATCTTTGCGGGCAACCTTTGCTGTTACCGTAACGGTTTCAAAGTTATCCTTCTCGCGGACAGCCATAGCGATCAGGCCTTCTGCGATCTTACGGATCTCCTTTGCTTTGCTCTCTGTGGTAACGATCTTTCCATGGTATAAAAGGTTTGTTACCTGGTTTCTAAGTAATGCTTTTCTCTGAGCAGAAGTTCTGCCTAATTTTCTATATTTTGCCATTTTCTTTTCCTCCATCTGTGGGACAGCGGGACATGCTTGTTCGGTCTTACTGTCCTGCTGCTCAGCAAATCCCCACGTTCATTATTTAGGTAAGCTTACGAAGCCTCTTCGCTCTGTACCTGGAATCGTCTTACTCCTCTGAAGGCTGAAGCTGCAGACCAAGTTCTTTCAGCTTTGCCAGTACCTCTTCCAATGATTTCCGTCCGAGATTCCGCACCTTCATCATATCGTCAGAGGTTTTGTTGCACAGCTCTTCCACTGTGTTGATGCCGGCTCTCTTTAAGCAGTTATAGGAACGGACAGACAATTCCAGTTCATCGATGCTCATTTCCAGCACCTTTTCTTTTTCATTGTCTTCCTTCTCGATCATGATTTCTGCTGTTTTTGCATTTTCTGACAGATCGATGAAAAGGCTTAAATGTTCGCTCAACACCTTTGCAGCAAGGCTTACTGCCTCATCCGGGTCCAATGTTCCATTTGTGTATACATCAAGCGTCAGCTTATCGAAATCGGTCACCTGTCCAACTCGTGTGTTTTCTACGACCATATTTACTCTGTCTACAGGAGTATAAATCGCGTCCACCGCGATCACGCCGATGGGCATGTCCTCGGTTTTTCCCTTATCAGCGCTGATATAACCGCGGCCCTTGGTAATGGTAAGTTCCATTGCAAGCCTGCAGTCTTTGCCGCCGTTTAAGGTAGCGATCACCTGATCCGGATTCATGATCTCGATATCCTGATCCGCCTGGATATCCGCTGCCGTCACAACGCCCTTGCCTTCGCATTCGATGTACGCGGTCTTTGGCTCGTTGTCACTGCTGGTATTTTTGATAGCCAGACTTTTCAGGTTCATGATGATCTCGGTAACATCCTCTTTCACTCCCGGAATGGAACTGAATTCGTGAAGCACACCGTCGATCTTTACCTGGCTCACTGCTGCTCCCGGCAGGGAGGAAAGCATGATCCTTCTAAGGGAATTACCCAGGGTCGTACCATATCCTCTTTCCAGAGGCTCCACAACAAAGCGTCCAAATTTCTTATCTTCGGATAATTCGGTAATTTCGATTTTCGGTTTATTAAAATCAAACACTATAAGATTCCCTCCTTCTGGGTTCATCAACATTTGAGGGTGTTTAATTGCTGCGCTTTACACGCATTTATGCTTTATTATTTGGAGTACAACTCGACGATCAGCATCTCGTTTACAGGAACGTCGATTGCTTCTCTGCGCGGAAGCTCTTTAACCGTTCCGCTTAATGCTTCCTGGTTTACCTCAAGCCATTCCGGAACCAGTCTTCCGCCGGTAACTTCCAGGATCTGTTTATATCTTTCAGAACCTTTGCATTTTTCTTTGATCTCGATGGTATCGCCGGCCTTTACAAGGTAGGACGGGATCTTCACGCATTTTCCGTTTACAAGCACATGCTTGTGGTCAACGATCTGACGTGCTTCTCTTCTGGTTCTTGCAAAGCCCATACGGAAGATGATGTTGTCCAGTCTGGTCTCCAGCATCACCATAAGGTTTTCACCGGTCTGTCCCGGCATTCTGTCGGCTTTTTTATAGTAATTGCGGAAAGGTTTTTCCAGTACGCCATAGATGAATTTTGCTTTCTGTTTTTCTCTCAGCTGCATACCGTACTCAGAAACCTTTCTGTTTGCACGTTTCAGCTGTCTTGTGGACTTTTTGTCAATTCCTAAATACATTGGATCCAGGCCAAGGGATCTGCATCTTTTAAGAACAGGCACTCTATTTACTGCCATCTTAAATTACCTCCTAAAATTAGACTCTTCTGCGTTTTGGTGGACGGCATCCGTTATGGGGTACGGGTGTCACGTCACGGATACTGGTTACTTCAAGTCCGCATGCCTGAAGGGCACGGATAGCAGCCTCACGGCCAGATCCTGGTCCTTTAACCATAACGTCTACAGTTTTCAATCCATGAACTAAAGCAGCCTTGGTCGCAGTCTCTGCTGCCATCTGTGCTGCATAAGGAGTAGATTTCCTTGAACCTCTAAATCCCAGACCGCCGGCACTTGCCCAGGAAAGAGCATTTCCTTCGTTATCGGTCAGAGTAACGATCGTATTATTGAAGGAAGACTGAATATGTGCCTGTCCGTGTTCAACGTTTTTCTTGACACGACGCTTTGTCGTAACTTTTTTAGTTGTTTTTGCCATTTTAAAACTAACCTACGCTTTCCTTTTTAT
>DXBU01000139.1 GCA_019116385.1 Candidatus Blautia faecigallinarum
CGGATATTAGAACGGGATAAACCTGTTCGTTCTTCTACATCTTTTATAGTCACGCTGTACATCCCCTTTCAGGCACTTCTATTTTATCTTAATATAAGCTATAAACAAGGTTTATAGTCAAGCATTTATCAAAAATCTTTCCTTTTTTGTTCCGGCAGCAATCTGGCTTTCGGGAAGTTATTCCCAAATTCCCGGGCAACTGCTATAATGTCCTTAAATGGAACCATCTTCCCCGGGAAGCAGGGCATATCAAAAAGGGAGGTATTATACGTATGGAAAATGAAGAAAAAATGGGGCTCCAGCTTTTAAAAAAGGGCCAGAAGGGACTGATCCACGCCTTGTTCAGCCGCCTTGGACTATTTATCCTTCTACTGGCGCTGCAGGTACTGGCGCTGTTTAGTGTCTTCCGCTGGTTCGAGGGGATCCTTCCTCATATTTTAGGCGGTACTGCGCTGTATACTATAGGAATGGTGCTGTATCTGCTGAACAGCCGTCTGGATCCCACGGCAAAGATCACCTGGCTGATAATCGTCATGCTGTTCCCGGTATTTGGAGCGATCCTGTACTGGTTCACTACCTGCGATATCGGGCACAAAGCCATCAAGGAGCGTACCGGGCAGATCAGCCGGCTGGCCAAAGACCGTATCGTCCAGGATCCCGCCGTCCAGGACCGGCTGGAAAAGCTTGATCCCGGCGCCGCATCCCTTGCCCGATACCTTAGGCGGAATGCCTGTCACCCGGTGCACGAAAACACAGCCGTTACTTATTTTCCCTTCGGCCAGGATAAATGGGAAGAAATGCTGCGCCAGTTGGAACAGGCACAAAATTTTATCTTCCTGGAATATTTCATCATAGATGAAGGTCTGATGTGGGGACGGATCCTGGAGATCCTGGCCCGTAAAGCCCGTGAAGGAGTCGATGTCCGGGTCATGTATGATGGGACCTGCGAATTTTCCACTCTTCCCCACAGCTATCCCAAAAAACTTCAGGAACTGGGAATCCGCTGCAAAATGTTTGCCCCTGTCATCCCGCTGGTATCTACCCACTATAATTACCGGGATCATCGGAAGATCCTGGTCATTGACGGCCATACGGCATTTACCGGAGGGGTCAATCTGGCGGACGAGTACATCAATCATATCGAAAAATACGGTTATTGGAAGGATACAGCCGTCATGCTCAAGGGAGATGCAGCAAAAAGCTTCAC
The DNA here is from genome assembly GCA_019116385.1 of Candidatus Blautia faecigallinarum. Lineage (GTDB taxonomy): Bacteria > Bacillota > Clostridia > Lachnospirales > Lachnospiraceae > Blautia_A > Blautia_A faecigallinarum. The sequence continues at coordinate 1,208 of DXBU01000139.1, forward strand.
TTTGCTGTTCCTGCAGATGTGGAGCATAGATGAAAAGGAACCGGCGTTTGACCTCTTCCTCTCTGTACCCGTCTCTGCCCCGGAACACTCTGCCGGCTTTGTTCTTCCCTATGGAGACTGTCCTCTGGACGAGGACCATGTAGGAGAACGGGTATATATGGATATCCTGAACCGGGCACAGCACTATGTACATATCATGTCCCCTTATCTGATCCTGGACGGGGAAATGGAAACCGCCTTAAAGTTTGCAGCCGAACGGGGAGTGGACGTAAAACTGATCCTTCCGGGCGTGCCGGATAAAATCGCTCCCTATGCTCTGGCCAAGACCCATTATGCTTCGCTTTTATCTTCCGGCGTAAAGATTTACGAATATACACCCGGCTTCGTCCATGCAAAGGTATTCATAAGTGATGGCCGGGAAGGCGTAGTCGGCACTATCAATCTGGATTACCGCAGTCTGTATCATCATTTTGAATGTGCCGCCTGGATGTACGGCGTCCCCTGCCTGGCCGATATGGAACAGGACTTTCAGGCCACCCTGGAAAAATGCCGTGCCGTGACTCCTGAGACCATCAAAAAAGAAAAATGGACATTAAAGGTAATGGGCTGGCTTTTTAAGGCCGTGGCGCCGCTTATGTAATTTTCTGGAAAAGAGGAAAACATTCATGATAAATAAAATATTGATCCGAGGGGCAAAGGTCCACAATCTGAAGAATATCAACGTGGACGTCCCTCTGAACCAGATCGTAGGTATCGCAGGCGTATCCGGCTCCGGCAAATCTTCTCTGGCGCTGGGCGTCCTTTACGCGGAAGGCTCCAGGCGCTATCTGGAGTCCCTTTCCACCTATACCCGCCGCCGGATGACCCAGGCCCACAAGGCACAGGTGGATCAGGTGCTCTACGTGCCTGCTGCCCTGGCGCTGCATCAGCGTCCCCAGGTGCCTGGCATCCGCAGCACCTTCGGCACCGGCACCGAGCTTCTGAACAGCCTGCGGCTTATGTTCTCCAGGCTTTCCAGCCACCGCTGTCCCAACGGGCACTACCATCCGCCCTCTCTGGCTGTGGCCGCTGATCAGGAGCTGGTCTGCCCTGTTTGCGGCGCAAGGTTTTACGGACCTTCCGCCGAAGAGCTGGCCTTCAACAGCCAGGGGGCATGCCGTACCTGTGACGGAACCGGACTGGTCCGCACCGTTGACCGCGCCTCCCTGATCCCCGATGAATCCCTGACCATCGACGAAGGCGCCGTCGCTCCCTGGAATTCTCTGATGTGGTCTTTGATGACCGATGTGTGCCGGGCCATGGGCGTGCGGACCGACGTTCCCTTCCGGGATCTGACGGACAGGGAAAAAGAAATCGTATACAATGGCCCCGCCGAGAAGAAGCACATCTTCTATAAACCGAAAAATTCCAACCAGGGCGGCGAACTGGACTTCACTTATTTTAACGCGGTCTACACCGTAGAAAACGCCCTGGCAAAGGTAAAAGATGAAAAAGGCATGAAACGGGTGGAGAAATTCCTGAAGCAGGAGATCTGTCCGGATTGCGGCGGCACCAGACTGTCTGAAGCGGCCCGTGCTCCCAGGCTGCAGGGGATCTCCCTGGCCCAGGCCTGCCAGATGACCCTGCTGGAACTTTCCCACTGGGTAGAGCAGGTGCCCGGCTCCCTTCCGGAGGAAATGCGTCCCATGGCGGCCAGTATCTGCGACTCCTTCCACACAGCCGCCAGACGGCTTTTAGATCTGGGGCTTGGATATCTGACCCTGGACCGGGCCTCCTCCACCCTTTCCACCGGAGAGCGGCAGAGGATGCAGCTTGCCCGGGCGGTGCGCAACCGTACCACCGGCGTTCTCTATGTGCTGGACGAGCCCTCAATCGGACTGCATCCTTCCAATATCATCGGCCTTACCGGGGTCATGGAGGATCTGATCGCGGATGGAAATTCCGTGGTCCTGGTGGATCACGACACACAGATCCTGGCAAAATCCCACTGGATCATTGAGATGGGCCCCGGCGCCGGGGCGGAGGGCGGCACGGTCCTTGCAGAGGGTACGCCAAAGGAGCTGGCCCGAAATCCTGTTTCCATGATCGGTCCTTTCCTTGGAAATACTGCCCGGATCCATACGCGGCCCCGGATGAGCCCCAAAGACAGGTTCGCAGATGGACGGATCCGGCTCTCTACCTCTTCCATCCACACAGTAAAACCCCTGGAGGTAGAGATCCCCAAAGGAAGGCTTACCGTAGTCACCGGTGTATCCGGCTCCGGAAAGACCACTCTGATCCTGGAGAGCCTGGTACCGGCTCTGGAAGCCATGATCCGCCGCCGGAAGCTGCCGGAGCATGTACGTTCTGTAGAGGCTCCCGGCATCACCCAGGTAAAGCTCATCGACGCCACCCCCATCGGCATCAATGTCCGCTCTACGGTAGCCACCTATGCCAACGTCCATGATGAGCTGCGGAAAATCTTCGCAAAGACTCCCATGGCAAAAGAGCTTGGCTATAAGGCCGGAGATTTTTCTTACAATACCGGCAGTCTGCGCTGTCCGGTCTGCGACGGGACCGGGGAGATCAGCCTGGATGTCCAGTTCCTGCCGGATGTAAATATCCCCTGTCCCCAGTGCCGGGGTTCCAGATACTCCCGGACCGCCGGGCAGATTAAATACATTGACAAAAAGGGACAGGGATATTCCCTGCCCCGGCTGATGTCCATGGATATTAAAAAAGCCTTGTCCGCTTGTGAAGATCTCCGGCTTGTCCGCCAGCGCCTCCAGGTATTAGCGGATCTGGGGCTTGGGTACCTGACCCTTGGAGAAGAAACGCCCAGCCTTTCCGGCGGCGAAGCCCAGCGCCTGAAGCTGGCCAGCGAACTGGGAAAGACACAGTCGGATTCCCTTTTTGTCTTCGATGAACCCACCATCGGCCTGCATCCTCTGGATGTGCAGACTCTGCTTAAGGTTTTTCAGACGTTGATCGAAAAAGGCGCTACCGTAGTCGTCATTGAACATGATCTGGATGTGATCCGAAACGCCGATCATATCATCGATATGGGGCCCGGCGGCGGTGCCGACGGCGGACGGATCGTGGCGGCCGGAACTCCGGAAGAGATCCGGGAGAATCCTGAGAGCTGTACCGGAAGGTTTTTATAAGCTTTAATTTTTATTGACAATTCATTATGCCGGGACTATAATCGACCATGGTAATTACATATTGTGCCAGCGGAAAGCTGCAGGAAAGAGGTTTCGACCCGCCGAAGGAATAATACTCTCAGGTGTTTTCAAAAGAAAACAGGACTGCAGCCGGATGGCTCTCTGGAGAATCCCAGAAAATGGGTGCCGAAGGTGAAAGGAATCCTATCCAGCGTCCGAACGGATGCCGGGATGTGCTTCTGAATCTCTCAGGCAAAAGGACAGTGAACGATCAAACAGATTTTTATCTGTTTTTTTCATCGTGTAAAAAGATCCACCGGGTTCTCCTGGGGATCTTTTTTGATTCTCCCGCAGCGTTTTGGATGCGAAAGACATATATAGGGAAGGCCCTCCCCGCCGCCGGTATGTAAAATAAATAGTATTTAAGCAGAGGAGAATTATGGAACTATGAACAAAAATTGTTGACACAGTAAACACTTTCCTATGGGATTACGCATTGCTGGTCCTGCTTTTGGGAAGCGGCATCTTCTTTACGTTTTCCCTTCGCTTCATCCAGATCCGTAAATTTGGCGCGGGCATGAAGGCACTGTTCGGAAACTTCTCACTCCATGGAAAAAGCGGTGAAAATGGACTCAGCTCTTTCCAGGCTCTCACTACCGCCATTGCCGCCCAGGTGGGAACCGGAAATATTGCCGGCGCAGCCACCGCCATTGCTGCCGGAGGTCCTGGCGCCATCTTCTGGATGTGGGTAAGCGCCTTTTTCGGAATGGCTACCATCTATGCGGAAGCGGTCATGGCCCAGCATACCAGAGTGGTCAAAGACGGCTCTTTTGTGGGTGGACCCGTGTACTATATCCAGTATGCATTTAAAGGCCGGTTCGGACGTTTCCTTTCCGGTTTTTTCTCGGTAGCTATCATTCTGGCCCTTGGCTTTATGGGAAATATGGTGCAGTCCAATTCCATTGGCGATTCTTTCCAGAATGCCTTTCACGTAAGCCCTATCGCTGTGGGGATCTGTGTAGCTGTTGTGGCCGGCTTCATTTTTCTGGGCGGTATCCGAAGGATCGCTCGCTTTACCGAAAAGATCGTGCCTCTTATGGCCCTTTTGTACATAGTCGGCTGCATGATCATTATCGTTACCCATCTGTCCGGCGTGGCAGAGGGGCTCAAAAATATATTTATAGGTGCTTTTTCACCCCGGTCTGTAGCCGGCGGAATGTTGGGTGTAACCGTACAGAAAGCCATGCGCTACGGTGTTGCCAGAGGACTTTTCTCCAATGAAGCCGGCATGGGTTCCACACCACATGCACACGCTGCCGCTGATGTAAAACATCCTGCAGATCAGGGCATCATCGCCATGATGGGCGTATTTATCGATACCTTTGTGATCCTTACCCTTACGGCAATGGTCATCCTTTCAACCGGTGTGTGGAACAATGGACTGACCGGATCCTCCCTGGCCCAGAGTGCCTTTGACTCTGCATACGGTTCTTTCGGAAAGATTTTTGTAGCCATCTGTATGCTCTTCTTCGCTTTTACCACCATCGTAGGCTGGTATTATTTCGGGGAGGTAAACGTGCGCCATCTCTTTGGCAATAAAGCAGTAAAGGTCTATGCGGTTCTGGTAATCCTTTTTGTGATCACCGGTTCCACCCTGAAAGTGGATCTGGTATGGAATATGTCCGATATGTTTAACGGGCTGATGGTCCTTCCCAACCTGATCGGTCTTCTGGCCTGTACAATGGTGGTACGCAGGCTCACAAAAGATTACGAAGACCGTTGAAGTCCTTTTAAAAGAAGGAGCGAGATCAGCAGCACCAACGGAAATACACTTCCTGCCAGCATCCCTGCCTGCAGGTTATCATTGGCGGCCTCTGTGATATTCCCCACCAGGCTGGGGCCAAAAGCGCCGCCCAGATCTCCTGCCATGGCCAGCATGGCAAACATTGCCGTACCGCCGAAGGGAAGCCGGCTGGAAGATATGCTGATGGTTCCCGGCCACATGATCCCCACGGAAAAACCGCAGACAATACACCCCACAAGTCCGATCACGGGATCAGAGGACAGCGAAGCCATTCCATAGCAGACCAGGCACAGCAGCCCCGACCCCATCATAAAGCTCATCAGGTTCATCCTATCCCCGTATTTTCCATAGATCACACGGCTGACGCCCATTGTAACCGCAAACATACACGGGCCTGCCAGGTCTCCCACAGTTTTGGACAGGCCGATAGCGGATTCTGCATAGGCGGATGCCCATTGTGCCATAGACAATTCGGAAGCGCCCGCACATACCATCAGGATCACAGCCACCCAGAACATAGGGACACGAAACAGACCTCTGATCCCCATTCCTTTTCCCTCGTCCACCAGGCGCTCGATGGGGCAGGTGGCAAAATTATAAATATTATAAAGGGGGATCAGCGCCCATATACAGGCCAGCCATTTCCAGCTATCGATCCCAAAAGCGGTAAAGAACAAAGTGGATAAAAGCACCACTCCTACAGAGCCCCAGCAGTAAAAGGAATGGAGAAGGCTCATGGCCGCGTCCTTATGTTCAAAAGGACAGGCCTCTACAATAGGACTTACAAGGACTTCTATCAGCCCGCTTCCGATGGCATAAACGATAACGCTAAGGATAATGCCGATAAATGGTTCCGGCAGAAGCTCCGGAAGGAAGGCCAGGCCGATCAGTCCTGCGGCAGACGCCACCTCTGATGCTACAACACATTTGCGATAGCCTATACGATCCACAAATTTCGCGCACAACAGATCCACAGTCAACTGGGTCAAAAAGAACATGGTAGGGATCAGCGCGATCTTCCCTAATGAGATCCCATAATCGTTATGGAACTTCAGAAAAAGCAGCGGTGCAAAATTCGCCGCTATGGCCTGGGTCACAAACCCGAGATAACACGCGATAAGCGTCTTCTTATAATTTTTCTTCATCTCTTTCTTTCCCTCTTTTTGTAAATTTTTAAATGCACTATATCGGATTTCCTGTTATATTTCAATGGATTATATCGGATTTTTGTTGTACAATATCACAAAAGAGAAGGCTTATCGGATTTTATCATTGAAAAGGAGATTACCAAAATGCAGAAGGCGGAAAAGAAAGCGAAAATCATTACGGATGAGACATTAAGAGAGACCGTTTCTCACGGGAACGAGGAGTATCCTTTCTGTTATTACCTGGAGGACGTCTGGGAGTTTGACCTCCACTGCATAGACTGGCACTGGCATCCGGAGATTGAATTTGTTTTTGTCCAAAAAGGTACGGTAACCTTTCTGGTGGGAAGTGAGCGTTATGTTCTGACCGCAGGGAATGGTATTTTTATCAACAGTCAGATCCTCCATCGTTTTGAGGCGGATGAAACCGCAGTGATCCCCAATATCGTGTTTTCTCCTTCTTTACTTTCTTCAAAGGGAAGCCTGATCTACGAAAAATATATCGAACCGGTCCTTCACGCTCCTATGGACTGCCTCATTTTGTCCCCTGACCTGCCCTGGCAGAAAACTGCACTGGATGAACTGCTTTCTGTTTTTTCCCTGCAGGAAACAGCGGAACCCGATGAGCTTCAGACCGTGCAGCTCCTGTTAAAATTATGGGGGACCCTATACGCGCATATTCCGGCGGCAGGATCCGATTCGCCCTCCAAAGGCTCCGCCTATGACCAAGCCCGCCTGCAGATCATGCTGCAGTACATCCATGCCAATTATCCGCAGCCGGTCTCACTGGATGATATTGCGCGGACCGTAACCCTGAGTAAGAGCAGCGTTCTCCATATCTTTCACCAGTATCTGCATATTTCTCCGGTCAATTATCTGATCCGTTACCGGCTGAAACGCGCGGCAAGACTTCTCGTGAGCACGGAAAGCAGTATTTTCTCCATCGCTCAGAGTACAGGATTTGAAAGCCCGGGGTATTTTTGCAGGAAATTTAAAGAGTTGTACCAGATGACGCCCGGGGAATACAGGAAGCGGAAAGGGGATGGGATGTCCTGAGAGCCTTTTTCCATTCAAATGACAGGATTTTTACAGGGACATTTTTCCAATACTTTTCAGCATTTCCATTTATAACTGCTGCTCATTATTGCTCCAATTTAAATTAACTTCTCATCTTTCATTTTAGAGTATACTCGGACATTTCGGTACGACAATTGTACATAAAAAAACTCAGTGAAACAGACAAGAAACAGGCTTTATAAAAACATCTCATGTTATTATTTATCAAATCATCCTATAACTTTCGAATTTCTATCATACCAAGCCTATACAAGAACATATCTGCGCCCCCTATTTTCTCCTTCCGCCTTTATTTTTTCTTCCTGGACAAGCTCTGCCATTAATGCTCTTGCCCTCGAATCTTTTACCTTAAGAAGTTCCGCTATTTCCCTCGTTTTATATTCTTCACCCGGTTTCATATACTGTATTATGGTTTCCAACTGTTGGGCTTTCTTTTGCGCTTTTTCTTTTTTATCGCCACTTTTTATAAATGATAACTTCAGAATAGTTCTATCCGGTCCG
>DXBU01000003.1 GCA_019116385.1 Candidatus Blautia faecigallinarum
AAATTGATGGAAACGTATGTCAGATCGTAGAATTCCAGCATGTAAAACCTGGAAAAGGAGCGGCATTTGTAAGAACAAAATACAAAAATATCATTACAGGAGCAGTGTTGGAGAAATCCTTCCGCCCTACAGAGAAATTCCCGCAGGCTCGTATCGAGCGTGTAGATATGCAGTATTTATATAATGACGGCGAGTTATACTACTTTATGAACGCAGAGACCTTCGATCAAATCGGCCTTACTGCAGATCAGGTAGGAGATTCCCTGAAATTTGTAAAAGAGAACGAGACTGTAAAGGTCTGCTCACACAACGGCAATGTATTTGCCATCGAGCCGCCTCTGTTCGTAGAACTTGAAGTAACCGAGACAGAGCCGGGGTTTGCAGGAAATACTGCCCAGGGCGCGACCAAACCGGCTACTGTTGAGACAGGAGCCCAGGTTCAGGTTCCACTGTTTGTAAACCAGGGCGACAAACTGAAGATCGATACCAGAACAGGAGAATATCTCTCCAGAGTATAATGTACAAAAGCGCTGCAGTCCACAGGACGGCAGCGCTGAAAACCCTTTCGTCAGCTTACCAGTACCGGAGCAGATCCGGCCGGACTTTTTACGGGCTTGTACTGGTTTCGACGGGGGCTTTGAAGTTAGGGAAGCCATCCGCAGGTCCCAGACTGCGCAACAACCGGGAATCTAAATATAAACGCTGACGATCAGTTAGTAATGGCAGCCTAAGTGCTGCCCGTCAGTCCTGATGCACTCACACATCAGGAGCCTGGCGTCGACTATGTGAGAAACCTTGCCGGGTAAGCTTTGCCCTGGCAGATGTATCATGAAGCTACTGAAGTGATAAGCCTGTCGGTGGGCGGATCATAGAGGGAATGTCAAAACAGCGACTGTGATGGGAGATGCCTTAAGGGATAGGCTTTCGGACGCGGGTTCGATTCCCGCCAGGTCCATACCTGAAACACCGCAAAAACCTTGTAGAAATCAAGATTTTTGCGGTGTTTTTTATTATTTGGATAGAATTAAGCATAATTTACAATCCTCAGCAGAGGATCTTGTGGTATGATTATGATAATGAAAAAAAATGGGAGGTAGAAACAAATGAAAAGAAAGATTATGATCATGGTCCTGGCTATGACCATGTCATTGTCAGCTTCACCTGTAATGGCTGCAGAGTTTACAGACGGCGGGGTTCAGTCTGTACAAGAACTTCCGGCACCGGATCTGCCCGTACAGGATTTTACATCAGGCGCAGAGGCAGGAGAAGAAATACCTATGCCTGATACTGGCTGGACGGAAGATCCCGAAACAGGAAAATACTTCTATTACAACGAAGGGGGAGAACCTCAATACGGCTGGGTGATTTTATCCGGAGAGCGTTACTTTGTAAAATCTGAAGCCCCGCAGGACTACATGATACAGCAGGCCGAAGGAGAACCGGCCCTGGAACCAGGCCGGATTGAAAATGAGGTGGTTTCCATTGATGGACAGTGGTATACGTTTAATAAAAACGGAGAAGCCTCTTTATTACAGGAAGGAACGGAAGAGACGGGAGATATGGAAATCTTTTCCGCACCTGCGGAAGCTCTGGCATTGGACGGAGATGTTGTGGACTTTCAGTATGTGTCCTTAAGCTGGACAAAAGCAGAAGGTGCAGATGGATATGAGGTTTACGGCTATAATTCCGGGAAGAAAACCTATGTTTTGATCGCTGCAGTGGGGAAAGATACATTTTCTTATAAAAAGAAAATCGGCTATGCCCGGGATGGCCGCTTCAGGATCCGTTCCTTTACCGAACAAGATGGTGCCAAGGAATATGGTCCCTACAGCAATGATGTGCTGGTACAGACAGCATGTGCCGCTCCGAAGATCACTTCAGTAAAATCTGCCGGCTCCAAAGCCCTTACTGTTTCCTGGAGCAAGTCCGCTTCAGCAGACGGATACCAGATTTACCGGTGCATCCAAAAGAACGGCAATTATAAACTGGTTAAGACCATAACCAATGGGAATACCACAAGCTTTAAGAATACCGGGCTTGTAAACGGAAGACAATATTATTATAAGATCAAAGCGTACAGGATCTTGGACAACGGGGAAAAGGTTTTCAGCGACTTTTGTTCACCGGTAAGCGGCAAGGCAGCGGCCTCTTCCACGGATGATCCGGTGAATATCGGAAGCACGGCCACAGGAGCGGTGATCCCGGAATACGAAAATGTTGTGGTAAAAGAAGTAGATCCGGAAGAATTTGACCGGACCTTTAACAAAGCCCTTTTGGAGGCGGGAGAAAACGCAGACAGAACGACCCAGTATAAGATCATCATTCCTCCGGGAAATTACCAGGCAGGCAGACGGTACATGATCCCTAGCAACACTTACGTGTACATGGTAGGGGCAACGATCAATGCTACCGGAACCAGGGTAGGAATGTGGAATACCGATACCCAGAATCCATCGGAGAATATCATCATGGAAGGGGGAACCTGGACGACAATGTCCCAGCCGGCATCTGTAGACGGTACGGTGGTGAGACTGGTAGGCGTCAGGAACCTGGTCATGAAAAACATAACGATCAAGACCAAGCGGAGCGGGCATATCATCGAAGCGGCAGATGTGAACGGCTTTACTGTGACAGGATGTACCATCAGCGGCAATAATAAAGACGCAAAGGAACCTTATAAAAGTATACAGCCCAAAGAGGCTCTCCAGCTTGATGTGGCTACTGCATCGGCAGTTCCCGGATATGATCATCCTGCAAGCATGCTTAATGGAAAGGGCTGCCATAACGTACTGATCACAAACAATACCTTTTCCAACTGCGGAAGAGGCGTGGGCTCCCACAGCGGTACCGGGAACGGAGCAGAAAGCCGGCCGTACACCAATATCACCGTTTCCGGCAATACAATTACAAATGCTCTGGGCGAAGGTATCTTCGGCCAGGACTGGAGAGATTGTACTATCTCCGGAAATACCGTCACCAATGCAAAGCAGGCCGGCATCTATCTTTTGGATACCGCCAATGTCAGGGTGAGCGGAAATAAGATCGGAAAGATCAATAAATATACCGGATCCCGCAAGATTACTTACGATCCCAATGGGGATTATGGCGTTGGAGTCCTCCTTCGAAGGAGCAATACGGTTTACATGGATAATAATAAATTCCAGAAATTATATGGCGGCATCATTCAGGAAGCCAATAACAAGAATGTGACCTTAAAAAATAATAAAACTTCAAATTTAAAATAATCATTTTAAGCCCCTTCTGATCAGGAGGGGCTTTCCAGTGGTGAAAATACCTATTTATTCATCGAATACCAAAATGGCAGACCGGATGGTCTTCTTATAGATTTCTTTGACCACTCCCACGTTGGTCTTTAAAGGTTCATTGATGGGGATGGGATGGCTCATTCCCAGAGAGCCTTCGATCATATAGGAATAGAAAGGGGTATTGGTGGTTTCGTACACTTTATATGCTTTGTTGATCTCCAGTTCATTGTCCTCAATGGAAAATTCCAGTTCTCTCATTGCTGATCCAGCCTCCTGTTTTTTAATCGTAATCATCTTAACACGCTGGATTTTTTCCGTCAACACCATACCGGATGCAGGTATATGCCTGCAGATCAAACAGGTGCCGTAAAAAGAAGGAGGCCGGGGAAGAGGCTTCCCCGGCAGTATGAAAAAGAAAAAGTTTATTGCTGTGTACAGGATATAATATAAATTCCCAATGTGAAAATTATGTGATATACTTTTGAAAAAGTGGTGAAATCGTTGTGAAGAACGCGGCAGATATTTTTTTGCCCCAGTTCACAGAACCAACATAAATGTCTGTTATATTACCAATAGAAAGAAAACGCGGATGATCCAAAGATTGGAGGAATATACAATGGATGCACTGAAAATACTCGTAGTAGATGATGAAAGCCGTATGAGAAAGCTGGTAAAAGACTTTCTTTCCAAAAAGAATTTTCAGGTCCTGGAGGCCGGGGACGGAGAAGAGGCCATGGATATTTTCTACCAGGAAAAGGACATCGCCCTTATCATCCTGGATGTGATGATGCCCAAGATGGACGGCTGGGAAGTATGCAGGGAAATCCGGAAGAATTCCAAGGTTCCCATCATCATGCTTACCGCAAGAGGAGATGAGAGGGATGAACTTTTAGGCTTTGATCTTGGTGTAGATGAATATATCTCCAAACCCTTCAGCCCCAAGATTCTGGTGGCCCGGGTGGAGGCGATCCTAAGACGTACCGGTCAGGATGCTGCAGGAGATATTCTTTCTGCCGGGGGAATTACCATTGACAAGGCGGCCCATCTGGCCTCTGTAGACGGAAAGCCCATGGAACTGAGCTTCAAAGAATTTGAACTTCTTACCTATTTTCTGGAAAATCAGGGCATCGCCCTTTCCAGGGAAAAAATATTAAATTCTGTATGGAATTACGATTACTTTGGAGATGCCCGTACCATCGACACCCATGTAAAAAAACTAAGGAGCAAAATGGGAGATAAGGGAGAATATATCAAAACCGTATGGGGCATGGGCTATAAATTCGAGGTAGACGAACCATGAAAGGCCAAAAGAAAAAAGAAAAAAAGAAACGCCTCGGAAAGCATGGAGGACTTCATTCTTTAAGGGGGCAGATCGCAGTATTGTTCATCGGTCTGCTCCTGCTTTCTATCTTTACCATTACCATTATCAATGCCCTGTTCTTGGAAGGCTACTATGTAGCCCAAAAAGCAGACGTGATGACTGTGGCATCGGAAAAGATGACGGATCTTGTGGAGGACATCGAAAACTCCAATGGAGCTTATGAAGACAATTCGGATGCTATTTCCGACGAAATGCGGAAGTGGTGTTCCAGAAACAATCTTACCTGGATCATCATCACAGACGACAATGAGGTGGTGACCTATTTGGGAGAGATGGATACCCTGAGCATGATGCGCAACCGCCTGTTTGGGTATGCCTATGAACTGGACAATATCAAACAAAAGTATGAGGTCCTTAAAAAGACGGATGAATATGTGATCCAGCAGGTCCATGATCGTTTTTCAGATACCGATTATGTGGAAAGCTGGGGAGAGATCCAGGATGACAATTATTATTTCCTGATCCGCACGCCTTTGGAAAGTATCCGGGAAAGCGCGGCCATCTCCAACGATTTCTATTTCTTTGTGGGATTGGGGATCATTTTGCTCAGCGGACTTATCATCTGGATCGTGACCAAGCGCATTACCCGGCCCATCAGCGAGCTCACCCAGCTTTCCAAGCGTATGGCGGAGCTGGATTTTGACGTGACCTACCAAAGCCATGCGGGCAATGAGATCGATGACCTGGGCGAGCACTTCAATAGTATGTCCCGGCAGCTGGAGGAGACCATTTCTGAATTGAAATCTGCAAACAATAAGCTCCAGAAGGACATTGACGACAAGATCAAGATCGACCAGATGCGAAAGGAATTCCTGAATAATGTATCCCATGAGCTGAAAACCCCCATTGCCTTGATCCAGGGATATGCGGAGGGCCTAAAGGAAAATATTTCCGATGATGTGGAAAGCCGGGAATTTTACTGCGATGTGATCATGGACGAAGCGGGTAAGATGAATAAGCTGGTGAAAAATCTATTGACCCTTAACCAGCTGGAATCGGGAAAAGATGAGACGGTGATGGAGCGCTTTGACATTGTTTCCCTGATCCGAGGCGTCCTTCAGAGCATGGATATTATGGTCCAGCAGAAAAACGCAAAGGTGATCTTTAATGAAACCGATCCTTTGTATGTGTGGGCAGATGAGTTTAAGACTGAAGAAGTGGTGACAAATTATACCAGCAATGCTCTGAACCATCTTGAAGGGGAGTGTACGATCGAATTCAAACTGGTACGTCTGGAGGGCAGGGTACGTATTTCTGTATTTAATACCGGGACGCCCATACCGGAAGAAGACATTCCAAATCTTTGGAACAAATTTTATAAAGTGGATAAAGCCAGAACAAGAGAATACGGCGGCAGCGGCATTGGTCTTTCCATAGTGAAGGCCATCATGGAAGACATGAATCAGGAATATGGAGTGCAGAATTACGACAACGGTGTGGAATTCTGGTTTACCCTGGACACAAAATAATAGAGAAAAAGCAGGCAGATGCGAGAAATCCCTTTGCATCTGTCATTTTTTAGGGTATACTTGTTTACATGAAAAAAGACAGGATGTGTAAAGATGATTGGTATTATTGATTATGACGCAGGAAATATCAAGAGCGTAGAAAAAGCAATGGAGTATCTGGGACAGGAGGCGATTGTCTCCCGAAATCCGGAAATCCTTTTAAAAGCGGATAAAGTCATTCTTCCCGGCGTGGGAAGCTTCGGGCAGGCTATGGAAAATCTCCATAAGTACAGCCTGGTCCCGGTGATAAAAGAAATCGTAAAGAAAGGCACTCCTTTTCTGGGTATCTGCCTGGGACTGCAGCTTTTATTTGAAAGCAGTGAGGAAAGCCCGGGAGTTGAAG
>DXBU01000140.1 GCA_019116385.1 Candidatus Blautia faecigallinarum
AATTTAAGAAATTAAAGAAGTTGACCTGGAGAGTGGAGCAAGGTTTGTGAAGCAGAGATGCTTTTATAAACGTTGCTTTTTTTATGCCGCGATATGTTTGTGCGGTACTCCGGGGCTTAAAAATACTGGAGATCGGGGCATTATCATGGAGAAAAATATCAGGGAGCTGCTGGATGTCTGCCCGGTGATCGCGGCGGTGAAGGACAGCGACAGTCTGGAAAAGGGGATACACTCGGACATTCCGGTGATATTCGTACTTTTCGGAGATATCTGCAGCATAGAAGAGATCGTAGAGAGATTAAAACAGGCGGGAAAGACCGTATTTGTACATCTGGATCTGATCCAGGGCCTGAGCAGCCGGGAGGTCGCCGTGGATTTTCTGAAGGCCAGGACCAGGGCGGACGGGATCATCTCTACAAAGATCAACGTGATCAACTACGCGTCCCAGAAGGGGCTTTATACGATATTCCGTGTGTTTCTGGTGGATACAAAAGCCTATGAAACACTGGTAAAACAGAAAAAACAGATACACACAGACGTGCTGGAGATCCTTCCCGGCGTGATGCCCAGGATCATCCGCCGGCTTTCGGAGAATTTTTCCGTTCCGGTGATCGCCAGCGGTCTGATCATGGAAAAGGAGGATGTGATCGAAGGACTGAAGGCAGGAGCAGCGGCAATATCAACGACAAATATAAAAGTATGGGAAATGTGACAAAGGAGGTAAAAAGGGTGGAGCAATATGTAATGGCATTGGATTCCGGAACCACCAGTGCCCGGTGTATTTTATTCAATAAGAAGGGAGAGATCTGCAGTTCCGCGCAGAAGGAATTTACACAGTATTTTCCCAAGCCCGGATGGGTGGAGCATAACGCCCAGGAAATCTGGTCCGCACAGCTGAGCGTGGCAGTGGAGGCCATGGCCAAGATCGGCGCCCTGGCAGAAAACATTGCGGCTCTCGGCATCACCAACCAGAGAGAGACCACTATCATCTGGGATAAGGAGACCGGGGAACCCATCGCGCCGGCCATTGTCTGGCAGTGCAGAAGAACGGCGGACATGTGCGATGAACTGAAGGAAAAGGGTTACGAAGAATTTTTCAGGAAAAAGACAGGACTGATCCTGGACGCATATTTTTCCGGAACAAAGATCAAATGGATGCTGGAGCACGTGCCGGGAGCAAAGGAGAAGGCAAAGGAAGGGAAGCTTCTTTTCGGAACTGTGGAAACCTGGCTCATATGGAAGCTTACCAAAGGAAAAGTGCATGTGACGGATTATTCCAACGCGGCCAGGACGCTTCTCTTTAATATCCATACCCTCACCTGGGATAAGGAGATCCTGGAGCTTCTGGATATTCCGGAATGCATCCTTCCAGAGGTTGTGCCTTCCAGCGGAGTATGCGGGACGACAGACGCGGCGTTCCTGGGCGGAGAGATCCTTATCGGAGGCGCGGCAGGAGACCAGCAGGCGGCTCTTTTCGGCCAGACCTGCTTTGAACCTGGGGATGCAAAGAATACATATGGGACCGGCGGTTTCCTTTTGATGAATACCGGAAACGAGCCTGTGGATTCTAAAAACGGGCTTCTTACCACTATCGCATGGGGGATAGACGGCAAGGTGGACTATGCCCTGGAGGGATCTGTCTTTATCGCCGGAGCGGCGCTGCAGTGGCTGCGGGACGAACTGAAGCTGATCGAATCCGCGCCGGATTCTGAATACATGGCAGGCAAAGTAAAGGATACGAACGGCTGTTATGTGGTGCCGGCCTTTACCGGCCTTGGCGCTCCGTACTGGGATCCTTACGCAAGGGGCGCGATCCTGGGAATGACCAGAGGCGTCAACAAGTATCATATTATCCGGGCGACGCTGGAATCCCTGGCTTTCCAGACCAACGATGTGCTGTGCGCCATGGAGAAGGATGCGGGACTTAAGCTGTCCTCTTTAAAGGCGGACGGCGGAGCCAGCGCGAACAATCTCCTTCTTACGATGCAGGCGGATATCATACAAAGACCTGTGATCCGGCCGGAGTGCATCGAAACCACAGCAATGGGGGCGGCTTATCTGGCAGGACTTGCGGTAGGCTACTGGAAGGATAAGGATGAGATCAGGGAGAACTGGAAGATCGGCAGACGGTTTGAACCGACTGTTTCCCCGGAAGAGAGCGAGCAGAAGAAAAAAGAATGGAAAAAAGCAGTGACCTACGCGTCAGGCTGGGCAAAGGAATAAGGTATTTTACAGGAGGGATTTTTACTATGGAAACAAGACCGTATGTATCATGGGAACTGATCGGAAATTTTATGACAGACGCTTTCAAAGCGGTGGGCGTGCCGGAGGCGGATGCGAAGATCTGCGCGGACGTGCTGATGGAAAGCGACCGCAGAGGGATCGAGAGCCACGGCTGCAACCGTTTCAAGCCGATCTATATTGACAGGATCGAAGCCGGCATCCAGAATCCGGTGACAGAATATGAAGTTTTAAAGGAGACCGGCACCACGCTGGTGGTGGACGCTCATGACGGCATGGGCATGGTCGCTTCTTACAAAATGATGGAGAGCCTTATCGATAAGGCGAAAAAGAACGGAATGGCTATGGGCGCCATCCGGAATTCAACCCACTACGGGATCGCAGGATACTGGGCGATGATGGCCTCTAAGGAAGGAATGCTGGGTATTACGGGAACGAATGCCCGCCCCTCCATCGCACCTACTTTTGGCGTAGAAAATATGCTGGGGACCAATCCTCTGACCTTCGCCTTCCCTACAGATGAAGAATTCCCCTTTGTGATCGACTGCGCAACCTCCATTACACAGAGAGGGAAGATCGAATATTACGCACGGATCGGAAAAGATACCCCCAAGGGAATGGTGATCGGAAGAGACGGCACGGCTATGACTGACAGTCCGGAGATCCTGAAGGGCCTTACAGACGGCTCCGCAGCGCTTGCCCCCTTAGGAGGGATCGGAGAGGAGCTTGCCGGTTATAAAGGATATGGATATGCTACAGTAGTGGAGATCCTTTCCGCGGCCCTTCAGGCAGGAAGCTTCTTAAAGGCTCTCTGCGGCAAAGATGAGCAGGGAAATAAGTCCCCCTATCATCTGGGACATTTCTTCATGGTCATCGACCCGGAGGCTTTCCTTGGGCTCGATACATTTAAGAAGATCACCGGCGATATCCTCCGCGAACTCCGCGCCTCCGAAAAGGCGCCCGGGGAAGAGCGGATCTACACTGCCGGCGAAAAAGAATATCTGGTATGGCTGGAAAGAAAAGATAAAGGCGTACCCGTAGGGGAGGCTGTCCAGAAGGAATTTATCGCCATCCGCGACAAATACCATCTGCCGTACCAGTTCCCGTTTGAAGTTCAGGAATAGATCATGCCCCTGCTCACTTTTTTTCAAAATACACTTGCTTATCACGATTTAGAGTGTTAAAATATCAGTGTTAGATATCACTAAAGTACCAAAGGAGCAGGGATATGAGTAAAAAAATTAGAACTGAGGCAGTTGATCATCTATTCGAGGCGATTCTCTGCCTGAAGACGAAAGAAGAATGTTACACATTTTTCGAAGATGTATGTACCATTAATGAGCTTCTTTCTTTATCCCAGCGTTTTGAGGTTGCTAAAATGCTGATGGATAAACGGACCTACCTGGATATTTCAGAAAAAACCGGTGCTTCCACCGCTACGATCAGCCGGGTAAACCGTTCTTTAAACTATGGAAACGATGGCTACGAAATGGTATTTACCAGGATGCGTGAAAAGGAAAATCCGGAAGAGAAATAAAGAAACAAAAGAAATATAGAAACAAAAGAAATATAGAAACAAAAGAAATATAGAAAAGTAA
>DXBU01000141.1 GCA_019116385.1 Candidatus Blautia faecigallinarum
AGATAAACCCACGGTTCCAAAAGCGGAGATCACTTCAAACAGCACCT
Source organism: Candidatus Blautia faecigallinarum (assembly GCA_019116385.1). Taxonomy (GTDB): domain Bacteria; phylum Bacillota; class Clostridia; order Lachnospirales; family Lachnospiraceae; genus Blautia_A; species Blautia_A faecigallinarum. Next base: position 48 of record DXBU01000141.1, read on the forward strand.
GGACAAGTTCATATTCCGGTTCCAGTACACACATCAGAAATGTACCGATGCACACCACTCCAAGGGAAAGTATTGCAATACTGGAGGCTGTTGCTATTGTGCCTCTGGAAATCCCCCGTTTAAAGGCTGCAACCTGTCTTTTGGAAAACATACTCCTCACCGACTGGAAAAGTACAAAAAACGTACTGGTTTTGATACCGCCTCCAGTGGATCCCGGTGAAGCTCCTATGAACATCAGAATGCAGAGCACAAACAGGCCGGCATTGGTAAAGGAGCCAATGGGATAGGTGGAAAATCCGGCTGTCCTGGCGGAAACGCTGTGGAAAAAAGCGCCCATCCAGGTTATATCCTCGGTAGCCTTAAGCAAAAGGGTTCCTACCGTCAAAAGGACGATCGTAGTAGAGATGACCACCTTAGAATGGAGCGTCAGCTTTTTGAAACTGCGCTTCTTTATAATATCCAGGATCACCAGAAAACCCAGTCCTCCGAAAATGATCAGCAGACATGTGATCATGTTCAGCAGCACATCGCTCTGATAAGGGATCAGATTCTGCAGATTTCCAAGGACATCAAATCCGGAATTGTTAAACGCCGCAATGGAATGGAAAATACTGATGCCCAGAGCGTGCAGCGGCGGATAGTCCTGCACAAATACCAGGAAACTCAAGATCGCTCCCACCGTCTCGAAGCACAGCGTCATCATAAGAACTGCCTTTACGATCTTTACGAGTCCTTTATAGCTGTCTGTATTCAAAGCTTCCTTTACAAGCAGGCGGCTTTTAAAACCGACTCTTTTCCGCATAGCGATGATCAGGCCGACTCCTACTGAAGTAACACCCAGGCCTCCTACCTGGATCAGAGCGGCTACCACTCCCTGGCCAAAGGGAGTAAAGTGGTCTGCTGTATCAATGGCGATCAAACCGGTCACACAGACTGCGCTTGTGGAAGTAAAAAGTGCATCTATCGGTTTTACTACCGCATCTTCTCTTACCGATACCGGAAGCAAAAGCAGCAATGCTCCGAGCAAAATAACCAGCGCGAAGCCCATAGTGATCAGTCGTCCCGGAGGCTGCTTTTTTATTCTTTCTATCATAATTATTTCCTTTTCCTCCTGCATTATCACAGATTTCAGCCTTAACAGGCACTTCCTGCCAGGCAGACTTTCGTATGTAGTATAATTCCGGAGGATCTGTTCTTTCCGTCTTCTTTTAAAATGATAAACAGTTCACGCAAAAACCGCGCACGCTGAAACAGGCATACCTGCAGGTACGCAAAAAAATATTCCATCTTGGGAATACACAAGATCAATTTTCCAAACAAGCGGTAAAAAATGGTAAAAAAAAGGAACGTCTTTATAAAATCCGCCGCGCGGAGGCGGAGCGGCAATTTCACCAGACCTGTCCGGATCCCGCCCGGTACATTCACAGAATTTGTCTGCGGGGTGTCGGGAGATTTTAAGACCGGCTCTCTGTTCTCTGAATATTCCGTACAGAAAGCCTCCTTCCACCTGTCCTCCGTAGAAAAAGAATTGGACGATACAAGGAAAAAGAAGGCCAAAAAAAGTCCTATCGCAATTATTAAAAACGAATCTTTACTTTTCACTGCTTCTTTCTCCTTTCACAAAGTCCATTTTAACATAGCACCTTCGCTTCTTTTTGTCAATATGTGATCGGCGGTGCCGATCCATCCGGCAAGCACCTTTATTATAACATTTTTCCCGAAATTGGGAAGAACTTTAACAAAAATATAAGGGAAAACCAACGCTTGCCAAGAGCGTACCTGGTTTTCCCTTAATAGACAGTCCCTATTTTTCAGACTATTTTAAAACAATTCTTTCATTGTAGGATACAGCTTCTTAAATTTCTGGTACCGCTCCTCGTACTTCTTTACCAGTTCTTCTTCCGGTTCGATGGTCTCCACTACCTTTACGATCTTTTTGGCAATGGTCTCTACATCCGGATAAGCTCCGCATCCTACTGCCGCCAGCATAGCGCCGCCCATGGAAGGACCTTCCTCGTTCTCCGGAACATCCACCTTCAGGTTCATCACATTGGCGATGATCTTTTTCCAGAGAGGACTCTTCGCGCCGCCGCCGCAGATCTTGGTGCGCTCAATATTGATCCCCAGGCTTCTTGCCACCTCAAGAGAATCCCGAAGGCCGAAGGCAACCCCTTCCAGCACCGCCTGGGTCATATCTGCTCTTGTGGTGTCCATGCTCATGCCGAAGAATACGGCTCTGGCATCCGGGTTATTGTGAGGAGAACGCTCGCCCATCAGATAGGGCAGATAGAATACCTGGTTCTCTCCCAGCTTCTTGATCCCTGCCTGCTCTCCTGCGAAATCCTTGGTCTGAAGGATATCCTCCGACCACCATTTGTTGCAGGACGCCGCGCTGAGCATACAGCCCATGAGATGATAGCTTCCGTCCGCATGATCAAAGGAATGCAGGGCATTGTTTTCGTCTACGCCGAATTCCCGGCTGGAGATAAATACCGTACCTGAGGTTCCAAGAGAAATATTACACTGTCCGTCGCCTACGGTTCCTGTACCTACGGCTGCAGCCGCGTTGTCCCCGGCTCCTGCCACTACCTTTACTTCTTCGGACAGGCCCAGCTCTTTGGCGATCTCCGGCTTTAAGGTCCCTACTACCTGCCAGCTCTCGTATACTTTCGGAAGCTGTTCCTTGGTGATCCCGCAGATCTTAAGCATTTCTTCAGACCAGCAGCGGTTCTTCACGTCCAGAAGGAGCATACCGGAAGCATCGGATACATCTGTGCAGAAGGATCCGGTGAGGCAGTAATTCAGATAATCCTTGGGAAGCATGATCTTAACTACTTTTTTAAAGTTCTCCGGCTCGTTTTTCTGCATCCAGAGGATCTTCGGAGCGGTAAAGCCTGCAAAAGCGATATTTGCGGTATACTGGGAAAGCTTGTCCTTTCCGATCTCGTTGTTCAGATAATCGGTCTCTGCTCCTGTTCTTCCGTCATTCCAGAGGATAGCCGGACGGATGACCTTATCCTCTTTATCCAGAGTTACCAGTCCGTGCATCTGGCCGCCGCAGCCAATGCCGGCCACCTGGGACTTGTCAATGCCTTCTGTCAGTTCCCTGATCCCTTCCATACTCTTTGTGAACCAGTCCTCTGGATTCTGCTCGGACCAGCCGGGATGCGGGAAAAACAAGGGATACTCTTTGGAAACGATCTTGCAGATCTTTCCTTCTTCATCCATAAGAAGAAGCTTTACTGCGGAAGTTCCTAAATCAACACCTATATAATACATACTTTTAAATTTTCCTCCTTAAACCGACATCCCAGGGAAAACCCCGGGATGCAGTTGTTAAATATATGTGCGTATCAGATTATTTCCACGGATTTTCAGTAGGATATCTTACGCCTGCAGGCTGATTGTAGCCGATCTCTTCTACCGGAACGCCGATGTATTTGAACACCTCGAATAATTCTTTTCCGAAATGTCCGAATGCCACTGCTCCGTGGTGAGGATATCCGCCCTCAACCAGTACATGACGATAGAAACGTCCCATCTCCGGGATCGCAAAGATACCGATGGCGCCGAAGGAACGTGTCGCTACCGGAAGGACCTCGCCCTGTGCGATATAAGCGCGCAGCTTGTTGTCCGCAGTGCTCTGGAGACGATAGAAGGTGATCTCGCCCGGAATGATGTCGCCTTCCAGTGTACCCTGGGTAACTTCCTCCGGAAGTGTTCTTGCCATGATCATCTGGTATTTCATCTCACAGGAGGTCAGCTTGCCGGATGCAGTATTTCCGCAGTGGAAGCCCATGAAGGTATCCTTCTGTGTATAGTTGAATTTGCCCTTGATATCGCTTTCATACATATCGTTGGGAACGGTATTGTTGATATCCAGAAGAGTAACGGTATCGTTGCTGACAACGGTTCCGATGAACTCGCTGAGAGCGCCGTAAATATCAACCTCGCAGGATACCGGGATGCCCTGTGCGGCAAGACGGCTGTTTACATAGCAGGGAACAAAGCCGAACTGGGTCTGGAATGCAGGCCAGCATTTTCCGGCGATGGTCACATATTTGCGATAGCCTCTGTGCTCCTCTACCCAATCCTTTAAGGTCAGTTCGTACTGTGCAAGCTTGGAAAGGATCTCCGGTTTCTTGTTTCCTGCGCCAAGCTCTTCTTCCATCTCTTTCACGATCTCAGGGATCCTTGCGTCTCCCGCATGCTTGTTGAATGCTTCGAACAGGTCGAGCTCGGAGTTCTCCTCGATCTCCACGCCGATGTTATAAAGCTGCTTGATCGGAGCGTTGCATGCAAGGAAGTTTAACGGACGCGGTCCAAAGCTGATGATCTTTAAGTTGTTTAAGCCTTCGATGGCTTTTGCGATAGGAACAAACTCGTGGATCATATCTGCGCACTCTTCTGCGTTTCCAACAGGATACTCAGGAATGTAAGCGTTTACGTTGCGCAGCTTTAAGTTGTAGCTTGCGTTGAGCATTCCGCAGTAAGCATCGCCGCGGCCCTGTACCAGGTTGTTTCCGGATTCCTCTGCTGCTGCCACGAACATCTTCGGTCCTTCAAAGTGTTTTGCCAGAAGAGTCTCGGAAATCTCCGGTCCGAAGTTTCCAAGATATACGCAAAGAGCGTTGCAGCCGGCTTTCTTAATGTCCTCGAGAGCCTGTACCATATGGATCTCGCTCTCTACGATACAGATCGGACATTCATAGATATCCTCTGCGCCGTATTTCTTTGTGTAAGCGTCGATCAGGGCTTTTCTTCTGTTTACGGACAGGCTTTCCGGGAAACAGTCACGGCTTACCGCTACGATTCCTATCTTTACTTTTGGCATGTTGTCGATCATGATTTTATCTCCTTTCATTTATCCCAGACGGTGCTTTGCCCTCTGGTGATCATTCTTACTTAACAGATCAGTCAATGGAAACATTTTCTCCTACGAGTCCATTGAAGGCTCCTTCGATCCCTGCTTCTTCGTGGGCGATGAGCCATTTGTTCCTTGCGGTCATCAGCTTGTCCTCTCCAGATTTTTCCAGAGGGAAGGTGATGTCTGTGTTGGTTCCTTTTGCAAGGACTACTACGCACTGGAATCCGCCGTCTTCTACATGGCAGGGCGCATAGTGAAGGGTCGTCGCATAGACCTCGATCGCTGTACCTGCAGGAACAAGGAATGCTTCGATCCTAGATGTATCATAATGAAAATCATCTGTGATATCCTGCTGGCTGCCGATGAGGAGCACCAGATCTGTCACTGCCACGTTGATCTCGGAGCAGCGGTGGTACTCAACCGCGTTCAGTTTTTTGTTATGTCCGTTGCAGTATCCGATCTGAATGGGAATCCCCCCGAATCCCCGGTTCTGGAAGGCTTCTGCCACATCCAGAGCCTCCAGCTCCTCCACTGACGGAACATAAGTGGTGTCCTCAGGCACCGGTGTGTGCTTCATCTCACGCAGGAGCGCGGCAAGGTCATAGCCCTCCAGCACCTTTCCGTACTTGCGGAATGAAGCGTCTGCTACATTTTGGATCTTCAAAATTTACCTCCTCCTTTTCTCTTGGATTTTCTTTATGAAAAACATACCACAAACCGGGTATGCTTTCGCCTTTTTTCTTGTCCTATCTATGGCAATTTTTTGACATTTTCATTTTCTTCGTTCCTTTTTCCTCTCGCCTGGCTGGGCAGGATGCCATATCTCTTCTGAAATTCCCTGGTAAACGATCTGTTTGTGGAGAACCCATGTTCTATGGCAATCTGACTAATCGTAGCGTCCGTATTCATCAGATCTCTGTACGCATATGCCATACGGATATCCTGAAGATAGGTCTTAAAATTCACTTTTGTATATTTATGGAACATTCTTGACAGATACTCTGCAGAATACCCGAATACCGCCGCCACCTCGGAAAGCTTCAGTTCCTCCTGATAATGCTCCCTCATGTAAGTGGTGATTTTTGACAAAGTGTCCAGATGCCTGCTGTGCCGGATCTCCTTCTCCTGCACCTCATTCTCCCTGTATACCGTGACCAGAAGGTACAGCGCCTCATAGAAAAAAGACCGGACCTGAAATTCATAGCCGTTCTTCTTTTCTATATAGCTGTCATACATACGCTTGATCAGGTTCCACAGCGGGTCCGCTTCCCGGCCTTCTCCCCCTACGGAAAAGCGGATAAAACGCTGGGCTGTATAATAATCCTCAAACTGCCGCAGGGGGATCTGCAGGACCACCGTCCTGTTCCTCTTCGGCGCGTCAATGGAATGGATCTCGTTGGAATTGATGATGATCAGCTCTCCTGCCCTCAGCGGATGTTCTTCCTCATTGAGGTAGAAAGACAGGCAGCCTTCCAGGACTGCAAAAATCTCAATAGAGGTATGCCAGTGCTTTTCTCTCATGTAATTTCCTGACGCACCCTCAAAAAGAAAAAATTTAAAGGGCATTCCCTCGTCGGGAATGATCAGTTCATGCTGAAATTCCATCGTGTCCCTCCTTTTGCCATCCCGGCTTTTATCCTAAGAATCTGCGGATCGCCTTTCCCACACCGTCCTCTTCATTGGAGGCGGTGACAAAATATGCCGCTTTTTTACAATCTTCCGAAGCATTTGCCATGGCGATCCCGTATTTCACACAGGCGAGCATCTCCTTGTCGTTGTCCCCGTCGCCAAAGGCCATGGCCTCCCTGGGCGCGATACCCAGCCGTTCCAGCATCACGGCAAGCGTATTCCCCTTGCCGGCACTGCTATTGCCGATCTCCAGCATATGAGAGACCGAGGAAGTTACGTAGATATCCTTTCCCTCTTTTTGCAGGCGCTCTTTTATCTCTTTTTTTGTCTCCCCATTGGCCGTGGCAAAAGAGATGCTGTCTATCCGTTCTTTATTCTCCCGTGCAAAGGCCCGTATATCCGAAACAGACGTCCTGGTCCTTTTTACATAGGCGCAGCCGAAGCTGGTGGCCCCGTACGCTCCGGGATTTTCTATGTATGCGGCGGAGGCGTAGGGGTTTCCTTCCACAAAGACTTCCATAGCCGCATCCTCCCAGAGGGGAATGGAAAGGATCATTTCTACCGCTTCCCGGGACAACAGACATTGATAGATCCGTTCCCCGCTCTTTGCGGAGTATACTGCCGCCCCATTAGATGTGATCACATATTCCACTCCGGGAAATCCCGTCACTTCCGGTGGGATCGACGTGAAAGCTCTTCCTGTGGCCGGAATGAAGCAGCACCCCTTTTCCCGGACCGCAAACAGCAGGGCTTCTTTCGTATAAGGTGCGATCTCTTTTTTGTCCGTAAGAAGAGTTCCGTCCAGATCACTGGCGATCAATCGTATAGACATGTCGGGCCTCCTTTGCTGCTTTGGAACTGTCTGGCAAAAATCATCTGGTGTTTTCTTTTATCCTACCACATTCCGGCCATAAGATAAAGCAAAAACTCCTGTCCGGATTTCTTTCTTGACATCCTGTTTCTTCATTATTTAAAATAGCCTTGTAGAATCAGACTGCTAACCTGGAGGTGTTTCCTATGTATACCGTAACCCGTTATGAAGCGTCTATATCTGTAGAAGATTATTTAGAAGGCTATGTGGACATTCCCACCTTTTTAAAGGCCTGTCAGGCCTGCCCCAATTATGGGCAGGTGTGGTCCTGTCCGCCTTACGATTTTGATGTGCTGGAATATTGGAGACAGTATCAGACGCTGCGTCTTCTGGCAGCAAAGATTGAATTCAATAAGGAAATGACAGCAAAAACATACACCAGGGAAGAGATCTCATCTATCATCAATGCGGTTCTTCCAAAAGAAAAGCAAAAGCTCAGCGAAGAACTTTTTGCATTAGAGCGGCAGCACCCCGGAAGTATCAGCCTTTCCGCCGGAAGCTGCAGTCTCTGCAAAAACGGCTGTGCCAAAAAGAGCGGCCTGCCCTGCCGCTATCCAAAGACCATGCGCTATTCCATCGAAGCCCTGGGCGGAAATGTGGGGCTTACCATCGAAAAGCTGATGGGGCTGAAGCTGGAATGGATGGAGGAGGGACGGCTTCCCGGGCATTTCGTGCTGGTGAGCGGGCTTCTGCAGAAGGAATAAAATAAAAATCATAAAAATGTGCAAGAATGCATCGAAAAAAGTCAAAAAATGTGTAAAAACACATCTAAAAAGCCATCAAAAATGTGTTTATAATATCTTTTAAAACCTCAAAAAATGTGTTATCATTTAGCTGACATGATAAGAAAGGTGGGGATATCATTGAGGCGAAATGCTATAAAAGATATGGAAAACTGGAAAAACAGGAACGATCGGAAGCCCCTGATCCTGAAAGGCGCCCGACAGGTAGGAAAAACCTGGCTTATGAAGGAATTCGGCAAAAATTACTATAAGGATTTTGTTTATTTTAACTTTGACGAAGAAGAGGAATTAAAGGCCATATTCGATACAAATAAAAATCCATATAGGATTATGGAACTACTTTCTCTGATATCCGGAAAGAAAATCACCCCACAAGATACGTTGATCCTTTTTGATGAGATCCAAGAATGTCCTTCTGCCTTGAATTCTCTTAAATATTTTAAAGAAAACGCAAACGAATACCACATTATCGCCGCCGGCAGCCTTCTTGGCACATTGCTGGCACAGCCCAAGACCTATCCCGTTGGTATGGTCAATCTTCTTTCTATTTATCCGTTAACCTTTGATGAATTTCTGGAAGCGGCAGACCCTTCCTTATATTGTTATTATCAGGAAATTAAAAAAGACAGCAAAATTGAGGATATTTTCCATACACGGCTTCTGGAGCTCTATGATTATTATCTGATCATAGGGGGAATGCCCGAATGTGTTTCTTCCTGGATCACGCAGAAAGACCCGGCAAAAATTTCACAGATTCAGAGAGAATTGATTGAAATATACGAAAATGACTTTTCCAAGCATAACGGCAAGGTCTCCAGCGGACGGATACTCATGGTCTTTCGCAGCATTGCCGCTCAGCTCGGCAAGGCCAATGAAAAATTCATGTATGGAGCAGTCCGCGAAGGCGGAAGAGCACGAGATTTTGAAGAAGCGATCGAATGGCTGGTTTCCGCAGGTATGCTTAATCGTGTGTATAACTCTTCCAGGCTGGAACATCCTCTTCCTGCTTTTGACAGATTGGATCAGTTTAAACTTTTTGTTTTTGACACAGGCATTTTGAAGCAAATGGCCGGTATTGACAATAGCGCCATTTTATTAAAATCAAATTATCAATTTAAAGGACCTCTTACAGAAAATTTTGTCCTGCAGCAGCTTACAGGACAGTTCGATGTGGCTCCGCGCTACTTTTCCGGTAATAATAAGGAACTGGATTTTGTTATCCAATATGGAACGGATATCATTCCTGTGGAGGCAAAGGGCGGAGAAGACAAATCCGCTCCTTCCTTTAAAAAATATGTTTCCGAACATGAACCCAGATATGCTTTGCGTTTTTCCAAAAGAAATTATCGAAAGGATGGTTTTATCACCAATATTCCTTTATATCTGGCACGAAAAACCCGGGAACTACTGTAGACGGTTTCCGAGGCGGATCCCGAAAATACACTCATCGGAACGTCCTCTGCCGGTAAAAAAAAGTCAGACGTAAAACGTCCCCGTTCACACGTCTGACTCTTCTTTCTGCAGTTTATCCCCACTTCCTGAAACTCATTAAATTTATCCAGATATACCTCTACGATGCTCTTGCAGCGGTATTTTATGATATCGCCGTCATAATCATGGGAAAGCTGATTTCTGACCTGCAGCATTTCCATCCATACGTCCCCGCAGATCAGCCGTGCCTGAAATGCTTTTTTCAGCACTTCTCTGGGCGAACCTGCCACAAAATCCGTTATCGCATAGTGGTCTACAAGAATATCTTTCATCACCTTCCATGCCAGGTCAAAGGTAATACTGAATAAAGGAGTTATACCTTTTCAAAAATCTTTCGCCCATATTCTTCTATATCCTCCAGCAGCAATGTATTTTTACATGTATCAAGATTCACCAGATCGACCGTATACAACGTAGGTATATTTTCGATTTCTTCTTCCAGTTCTGCGAACCGTTCTGCCCCGGCCACGGCAATATCAATATCGCTGGTATCTCTCGCGGTTCCTTTTGCCCGTGAACCAAAGAGGATCACTTTTGAAGCATTATATTTTCCGCAGATATCTGTGATCTCATCTAATATCTGTTCGATCTCCACAGCAGCACCGCCTTTTCTTTCTTCCAGATTTTTATATAGCAAAAACCCGGATGCCTCTTATCAGGAATCCGGGTCATACAGCGTGTGTTAGAGGATTCGAACCCCCGACCTTTTGGTCCGTAGCCAAACGCTCTATCCAGCTGAGCTAAACACACATCCTTGCGAATCACCTTCGCAACAATAGATATAATACTCCATGCACGCAAATTTGTCAACACTTATTTTATAATTTTTTTACCAATGGTATCTCTGGGTTTCTCTATCATTTTCCTAAATAATTTTTCATTATTATTTTATATTAATTCTATTTTCTTCCAGCCAATACCTATGATACAATAAAAAATGTCCAAAACAATTTTTGAAGGGAGGCAATATATGCGCTACGAAATCAAAGGCGGTAATTTCCCCATCGTCATCTGTCATCTGGATGACGGCGAGAAGATGATCACAGAAAAAGGCTCCATGGTATGGATGAGCCCCAATATCCAGATGGAAACCACCGGCGGCGGACTGGGAAAGATGTTTTCCAAGGCGTTCTCCGGCGAAAGTATGTTCCAGAATATTTACACAGCCCGAGGCAGCGGCCTGATCACCTTCGGATCAAGCTTTCCAGGTAAGATCGTTCCCCTGGAGCTCACTCCGGGCAATGATATGATCCTCCAGAAAAGCGCGTTCCTGGCGTCGGAAGCCGGCGTAGAGCTTTCCATACATTTCAGTAAGAAATTCAGCGCCGGCCTTTTTGGCGGCGAAGGCTTCATCATGCAGAGAGTTTCCGGACAGGGAATGGTATTTGTAGAGATCGACGGAGAGCTTGTGGAATATGAGCTGGAAGCGGGACAGCAGATCCTTGTGGATACCGGAAATGTGGCCGGTTTCACCCCAAGCGTGCAGATGGATATCAAACAGGTTCCGGGGCTGAAGAACAAGCTTCTGGGCGGCGAAGGCCTGTTCAATACCCTGCTCACCGGTCCTGGAAAGATCTGGCTGCAGACCATGCCCATTTCTAATGTAGCTATGTCTATAAGGCCTTATATTCCTACCGGAAACGGCTGATCTTGCTTTCCGCGCAAACAGGATCGCACGGAAGTCCAAAAAATCAAGAAACGCTTTCCACAGAAAAGGCTTTCATCTGCCCCTTCCTGTTGGAAAGCGTTTTTTATGAGTTTCTATCTATACAGAAGGTTTCTTCTTATGCTTCTTCCAAAAACACCTTATAGGCTTTCTTCGCCTCATGGACGTCGGCCTTGCTGGTCACTTCCCAGGGCGCGTGCATACTCAGGACCGCAACGCCGCTGTCGATGACCTCCATTCCATAAAGAGCCGCAATGTAGGCAATGGTTCCGCCGCCTCCCACGTCTACCTTTCCAAGCTCCGCCGTCTGGAAACCGATCTCATGCTTATCAAAGATCTCCCGGATCTTTGCCACGTATTCTGCATTGGCATCATTGGATCCGGATTTTCCTCTGGCACCGGTAAATTTATTCAGCACAATGCCTCTTCCCAGATAAGCGGCATTTTTCTTCTCAAAAGCGTCTGCATAGGCCGGATCGTATCCTGCGCTCACATCGGAGGAGAGCATGCAGGAATTCCTGAGAGTCCTTCTAAGAGCAAGCTCGGTAAAGCAGCCCATACCTTCCAGAAGCTCTGCCACTGTATTTTCAAAGAAACGGGACTGCATTCCGGTCGCGCCCACGCTTCCGATCTCTTCCTTATCGGTAAGAAGGCAGCAGCTTGTACGCCTGGGAGCCTCCACCTCCAAAAGAGCCAGGAAAGACGTATAGGCACATACCCGGTCGTCCTGTCCATAGGCGGCGATCATGCTCCTGTCAAGGCCGCACTCTCTTGCTTTTCCGGCCGGAACGATCTCCAGCTCTGCGGAAAGGAAATCCTCCTCTTCCATATCATACTTATCCTTAAGGATCCGCAGAATGTTTTCCTTCACCGCTTCTTTCTTCTTCTCATCCCCCAGATCCTTCAGGGGTCTGCTGCCGATGAGGATATCCAGATTTTCTCCTTCGATCACTTCCGCCGCCTTTTTCTGCAGCTGCTTGCCGGAGAGATGGATCAGAAGGTCTGTAATGTAAACTACCGGGTCCTTTTCGTCCTCTCCGATATTGACCTGGATCACAGTGCCGTCCTTCTTTGCCACCACACCATGGAGTGCAAGGGGAAGAGCCACCCACTGATATTTTTTCACGCCGCCATAATAGTGTGTATCCAGATACGCAAGATCGGTATCCTCATAAAGGGGATTCTGTTTAATGTCCAGACGGGGAGAATCAATATGCGCGCCCAGGATGTTCATCCCCTTTTCTATATTTTCTGTTCCCACATGAAACAGAACAAGGATCTTCTTCATACCCGCCGCATAGATCTTGTCTCCCGGACGGATCGGCTCGCCTTTCGCCAGCTTTTCCTCCAGGGAAACATACCCTGCCTCTTCAGCCTCTTTTACGATCCGGGTCACACATTCCCGTTCTGTCTTTCCGGCGTCCAGAAAGTCTCTGTACATAGAGACGGTCTTTTCCATTTCTTTTTCTTCGCCTTCCGTATAGGAAAGCCACAAATTTCTTCTTTCCATGCCAGTATTCCACCTTTCTGCTTTCTGTAGTCTATTATAGTCCTGTTGCCGCTGTATTTCCAGCGTTATTTCCCGGCGGGGCCATTACGGCTTTCCCGCAACGTCATCCCATGGGATATAGTATACCCGTTAATATTGAAGTTTTTTCATCCGTTCTTCCATTTGCGCTCTGTTTCGGATCCCCCGGCATGCTCCCTGCTTTTCCACAGCCAAAGAACCGCAGGCATTGCCCCGGCGGATGCATTCCAGTAAAGGAACCTCTTCTGCCAGCCCGGAAAGAAAACCCGCCGCGAAGGAATCTCCCGCACCGGTGGTGTCCACACATATGGTATCCTTTACTGCAGGAAACCATTGTGCTGTCTGCCCATTCCTTACGAAACATCCTGCCCCGCCGCACTTGATGATCACATTTTTCACACCACAGCGCCAGAGTTCTTCCGCCATATCCTCTGCCGCGGTCTTTCCGGTAAGGAGGCCCGCTTCTTCCCCATTGGCAAAGAGATGATCCACCATGGAAAGGGCGTCCCCGATATCCCGGATTGTCTCATTATTTTTCCGCTTTGTCATATCCGCACAGATGCAGATTCCCTGTTCCCTGGCCCTCCTGAAAAGCTCGGCAAGTTCTTTTCCGGTAAACAGCGGCGAAACAAAAATACTGGCAAAAGAAAGGATTTTCACATCCTCCGGAAAGCTTTCCGGCATATGTTCTATGGACAGTCTACGCAGGGAGCTTTTGGGGTTGGTAAAAAAGCTTCGCTCTCCGTTTTCCTGTATCATGACAATATTGATGCCTGTGGAAAGCCCTTCTTCGGATACAGACAGCTCTGTACAGATCCCTTCCCGGCCGCAGTGGGACAGGATCATCTCCCCGGCCTGATCCTTTCCTGTAAGAGTAAGGAGGCGGACCGCTTTTTCGTTATTCTTCCGTTCATCTGCCAGCAGTCTTGCCAGGACTGTGGCCTCATTCAGCCCGTCTCCCCCGGTGGAAAACCTTATGTCCTCCACAGGAACAGATCCTTTTTCAAACACCTCCGGCTTCACCGGCCGCACAAGCACGTCCAGCACTCCGGCGCCTATGATCAGAACATTTTTCATTCCGGCATTTCATCCTTTCTTTCCGATTCTTTTTTCCTTATATTAACATCTTTTTCCAGATACTGACAGCCTGAATGTCTGCTTTTACCAGACAATTTATAACACGCTGTCATTTGTCCTTTTTTCGCAAAAAGAAACTGACAGAGAAATTTGGAGGTGATATAATAAAGCCAGATGTTTCAGCCGCAAAGTTCTTTAGGAGGTGAAACAAATGGAAAATTTGATTTTCTTCCTGATCATGGAGGCCTGCGCCGCATTATTTTTATATCTGGGTTTTTTGTTATGGAAGAAGGAAAAAATAACGATCCTGCACAACTATCACTATACCAAAGTAAAAGAGCAGGATAAAAAAGCCTATACACGTATTATGGGTCTGGGGATGTCCGTGATCGGAATCGGCTGCGCCGCTTCCGGGATGATCGGCACATTCACCCAATGGTCTAAAAACGGCATTCCTTTAGGAGCGGGCTTTGTCATTGGACTCTGCATCATGCTATATGGGCAGATAAAATATAATCATGGGATATTTTGAGGAGGAAGACTGTTATGATGTATCCTTTTATGACATTAAATGATGAAACAGAAATTGTTCATTCTGATATGCAAAAAGACGGAACTGTAAAAGTATATATTGAAAAGCCAGATGCAAAATACGGTTTCAAACACGCCGCATGCTGGCTGCCGCAATATAGATGGGAAGATGTTTATCATTTTTCGAAAGAAGAGTTGAAACATTTTGAAGAAATCATTCGCTCAACCGCCCATCTTATCATGGAGTTTTCTAAGGAAGGAGGATTCGAGAATGCCTCAAATCTTTAGAATGGGGGAATATTGGATTTATTTCTGGACAAATGAAAATAGACCTCTGGAACCAGTGCATGTTCATATTGCAAGAGGAAAACCTTCTGAAAATGCAACAAAGGTCTGGCTAACCAGTGCAGGCAATTGTTTGCTTTGCAATAATAATTCTAAAATTCCGCAGCATACATTACGCAATATCATGAGGATGATCGAAGCGAGAAGCTCTGATGTCATTCAAAAATGGTATTCCTATTTTGGAGAGATTCATTATTATTGTTAGTTCCTTCAGGATATTGAAAAACACACTATCACAGAATCAGGAGGCATATTGTTCATGAATTCATCCGCTCAGCTTCAGGAGGCCCTCCGGGCCATTCACCGGAAAAGCTATCCGGCTTATAAATCTTTAAAAGGCGTCTATCAGTTTGACCGCTACCTTTTATCCATTGACCATGTGCAGGGAGATCCTTTTGCTTCTCCCTCTCATATCAGTGTGAGGATCCAGCATAAGGACGCCGGATTTCCCGAGGAATATTATAATAAGAAAGTAAACCGCATCACCCTCTGCGATCATCTTACCCGGCTGTTTGAGCAGCAGGTCAGTCACTTCACCTTCCGGGCAAAAGGCTCCGGCAAAAGCGGACTAATCTCTGTCACGCACTGCGGCCAGGAAATCCTGGAGAGGACCGCCTGCGAGATCACGGAAAAGGGGATCACCGCCCGGTTTTTCATCGGCTTTCCCGCCAACGGACGCACCATCAACGCCCCGGAACTGGAAAAAATACTCTTTGAGTTCCTTCCGGTATGCGTACACAAAGCTTTCTTTTACCGCAATATTAACGCCAAAGCCCTGGAACAGTCCATTTTTCTTGCAGAAGACCAGGAATATATCCGTTCCCAGCTAAAAGAACGCTCCCTTGTGGCTTTTGTTGCCGATGGAGCCGTCCTTCCCAGGGAAAGCGGGATCTCCTCCCGTCCCATGAAGGATTCGGTTCCCTTTCAGTCCCCGGATTCTCTGCGGGTTTCCATGGATCTTCCCCATAAGGGAAGGATCACCGGCATGGGGCTCCCCGCCGGCATCACCCTGATCGTAGGCGGCGGCTATCACGGAAAATCCACCCTTTTGAACGCCCTTGAACTTGGCGTTTATAACCACATTCCCTGGGACGGCAGGGAGTATGTGCTCACAGACGATACCGCCTTAAAGCTCCGCTCCGAAGACGGACGCTTTGTGAAGGATGTGGACATTTCCCTGTTCATTAATGACCTTCCCAACAAAAAGGATACCCGCTGCTTTTCCACGGAGGACGCCAGCGGAAGCACCTCCCAGGCAGCAGGGATCGTGGAGGGTATGGAAGCGGGAAGCCGCCTGTTCCTTCTGGACGAGGATACCTCTGCCACCAATTTCATGGTCCGGGACTCCTTTATGCAAAGAGTGATCCAGCGGGAAAAAGAACCCATCACGCCCTTTTTGGAGCGGGCAGGGGATCTCTATGAAAAATGCGGGATCTCTACCATCCTTGTGGCCGGAAGCTCCGGCGCCTTTTTCCACATTGCCCGCACCATCATCCAGATGGACAATTACCGTCCGGTAGACATCACCGCGTCTACCAAAGAGCTCTGCAGGGAATATCCTCTAGACAGCCCCGGCACACCCCCATTCGTCCTGCCGAAAAGCCATCGGATCATGACCAGGCACGCCGCTCCCCGCCCTTCCCGGGGAAGACAGGAGGGACCGGAACGTCTGAAGATCAAAGTCCATGGCAGAGACGGCTTTCTTTTAGGAAAGCAGGAAGTAGACCTGCGGTATATCGAGCAGCTGATCGACACGGAACAGACCGCCTCTCTGGGACTGCTTTTACGGTATGCAGCCGAGCATCTCATAGACGGCCGGCGTACGCTCCCTGAGATCGTTCAGTATCTGGAGGGACAGCTTGAAAAGTCCGGACTGGCCTTTCTTTCCGAAGGCTCCTATATTTCCTGCGGCTATGCCATGCCCAGGGCCCAGGAGATCTTTTCCTGCTTTAACCGCTACCGCCGGGTGTAAACAGACAAAAATGCGCAAAGAAAACCACCGCCTGTCCCACGAGTCTTGTGGGGAAAGCGGTGGTTTATTCTTCATCTTATTTTTTAGGGAAAGGAAAGAATCACTGAAGCTGCTTCGGCATTTACAGCTATCAGCTATCATTTATCTTAAAAGTCGCTTCTCTTTTAAGATGTATTTATCATACCTCATAAATGTGAGTAGAATTTGTCTAATTTATAATAAATTTATAAAAACCATAAATTTTCTATTTCCCAGATATTCTTTCACGTTGATTTCCCTTTTTGTTTGAGCTCTGTTATAAAAGGCTCAGCGGAGCAATGGTATTTTACAGGAGGGATTACATTGGAAAATAAAGAACATTTCCAGGTCTGCTTCCATCACCTCATGGCTGTATCAGGAGGATTTATGGGAGCCTATGCGATCTTAAGCAGACTGGATGTTTTCGGTTCATCCCAGACAGCAAATATGATCACCATCGTGGCACATCTGATCGGGCATAATTATTTCGACGTGCTCATCCGGGTGGCTGCCCTTTTGGTATATGCAGCCGGTATTTCTCTGACTGTACTGATCCCCAGGTATACGGCCGTCAAAAACCTTCATCTTTTCAGTATTTTCATCGACATGGCGGCACTTCTGGCCACTGGCTTTATTCCATCTACTGCCAATCCTGTGATCGCACTGTATCCCTTTTTCTTTGCCACTGCCTTTCAGTGGTGCTCCTTCGGGGCGGTCAAAGGTTATAACAGCGCTACCATTTTTTCAACCAACAATCTCCGCCAGACCGTATCTTCCTTTACCCAGTATCTATGCACAGGAGATAAAAATGCACTGGACAAGGGGCTTTATTTTGGCGGCACGCTTCTTTTCTTCCACATAGGTGTGATCTATTCCTGTCTCGCCTACCGGTTATGGGAAGTAAAAGCAGCCTGGGCCGGACTTCTCCCTTTGGTCATAGCCCTGGGATTTGGAATCTATGAAATTTCTCTTACCGAAACTTCGGTAAAAAATTTTCTGCACGCGAAGAGTTAAAAAACAGGAAGGACAAAGTATATGAAACGATTATTAAGCTATCTTAAGCCCCATCCCTTCATTACCGTCATGGCTCCCCTTTTTAAGATGCTGGAGGCCACCTTTGAATTGTTCGTACCCCTTGTGGTGGCACAAATGATCGATGTGGGCATTGCCCAAAAAGACGGCGTTTACTTGTGGAAAATGGGGGGTCTGCTGATACTCCTTGGCATCATAGGCTTTTCTTTTTCGCTGACAGCCCAATATTTTGCGGCCAAATCTGCAGTCAGCGCCGGCATGGCCATGCGCAGCGATCTTTTTTCTCATATCAACTCCTTTTCTTATCAGGAGATTGATACCATCGGTACTTCCACTTTGATCAACCGTATGACAAACGATGTAAACCAGATCCAGAATGGGATCAATATGTTCCTCCGTCTGTTCCTGCGTTCTCCTTTCGTTGTCCTGGGCGCAATGATCATGGCTTTTACTGTAGATATAAAAGCGGCGGTTCCTTTTGCAGTGACCATTCCCGCGCTGCTGGTGGTGGTCTTTGCGATTCTCCTGGCCAGCATGCCTTTGTATCAGAAAGTGCAGAAGCAGCTGGACGCAGTCCTTTTAAGCACCAGAGAAAACCTTCTGGGCATCCGTGTGGTACGGGCATTTGCAAGGCAGAAAGAAGAAAAAGAGCGGTTCCTTGCAGAAACCAATGGACTGTATCAAAAGCAGATCTTTGTAGGAAAGATTTCCGCCCTTCTGAACCCCCTTACTTATGTGATTATTAATTTAGGGATTGTGGCAGTTCTCTATTTCGGCGGGCGTCAGGTAGATATGGGAGGCCTGACTCAGGGACAGGTCATTGCCCTGATCAATTATATGTCCCAGATTTTAACTGAACTTGTTAAGCTTGCCAATCTGATCATTCTTTTATCCAGAGCCCTGGCAAGCCTTGCCAGAGTCAATTCCATTTTTGATATGAGCGCTTCCATCGAAGATGCCGGAGAGGCTCCGGGTTTCGCGGCCGCAAAGGGCCATGTTCCTGCGGTGTCCTTTGAAAATGTGGGCTTTGCCTACGCAGGCTCCCGGCAGGAAACCCTGCACGATATCAGTTTTTCTGCTATGCCGGGGGAAACTATCGGCATCATCGGCGGCACCGGTTCCGGCAAGTCTACACTGGCCAGCCTGATCCCCAGATTTTATGACTGCACTTCCGGCACGATCCGGCTTTTCGGCAAAGATATTAAAGGCTTAAAGCCCTCTTCCATCCGCAGGCATATCAGCATCGTTCCCCAAAAAGCCACTATCTTTTCCGGCTCTCTCAGGAAAAATATGCAGTGGGGCAAACAAGATGCTACAGATGAAGAAATTTACCGCGCCCTGGATATTGCCCAAGCAAGAGAATTTGTAGACAGCAAAAATCAAGGGCTGGAGCTTATGATCCAGCAAGGCGGCAGCAATCTGTCCGGCGGTCAAAAACAAAGGCTGACCATTGCCAGAGCTCTGGTGGGACAGCCGGATGTCCTGATCCTTGATGACAGCGCATCTGCCCTGGACTTTGCCACCGATGCAAGACTTCGAAAGGCGATCAAGGAAAGCACAGAAAATATGACAGTATTTATCATTTCCCAGAGAGTCTCTGCTATCCGAAATGCAGATCATATCCTGGTAATGGATGATGGACATCCTGTTGGATACGGAACTCATGATGAGCTTCTCCTTTCCAACGAAGTGTATCAGGAAATCTGCGCTTCCCAGCAGGCAGGAAAGGAGGCCAACGCAAATGGATAAAAAAGCATCTCAGACAAACGGTAAAAATATGCAGACGATAAAAAGGATCCTTGGGCATATCCGTCCTCATATGGGACTGGTGATCCTTTCTCTTTTGCTGTCCATCCTGACAGTAGGGCTGACCCTTTATATTCCTATCCTCACCGGACAGGGCGTGGATCATATCGTTGGCGAAGGACAGGTAGATTTCCAGGGGCTTCTTGCTGTGATCTCCGGGATCGTGTTCTCCATTTCCATCACAGCCCTGGCACAATGGATCATGAACCACATTAACAATAAGATCACCTACCGGATCGTCCGGGATCTGCGCATCCAGGCCTTTAACCATCTCCAGGAACTTCCCCTGTCCTATGTGGACCGGCATTCCTCCGGGGATCTGATCAGCCGTATCATCACTGACATTGATCAGTTTTCCGATGGGCTGCTCCTTGGTTTTACTCAGCTTTTCACAGGTGTGGCTACCATTGCCGGCACCATCCTTTTCATGCTGAGTATCAATCCCTGGATCACCCTGATCGTGGTGCTTTTAAGCCCGCTGTCCTTTGTGATCGCCAATTTCATTTCCAAGAAGTCCTTTACCATGTTCAAAAAGCAGTCGGAGACCCGCGGGGAGCTGACCGGCTTTACCAACGAGATGCTGGGCGGTCTGAAGGTGGTACAGGCTTTTGACCATCAGGAGGCGGCCTGCAGGGAATTTGACGAGATCAACCAGCGGTTGTCAGAGTATTCTTTGAAAGCTACTTTCTTTTCCTCCATCACCAATCCGGCTACCCGGTTTATGTATTCCGCCATCTATGCAGGCGTTGCCATTGCGGGATGCTTTTCCGCCATTGCCGGCGGGCTGAGTGTAGGGCAGCTTTCCAGTTTTTTAAGCTATACCAACCAGTACACCAAACCTTTTAATGATATTACCAGCGTATTGACCGAATTCCAGAATTCCATTGCCTCTGCCGCAAGGGTATTTGCCCTTATTGATGAGCCTGCTGCTGTGGCAGAACCGGCGGATGCAGTGGTCCTTACAGAACCGGAAGGACGGATCCTTCTGGAGCATGTGGACTTTTCTTATACACCGGAGGTTCCTCTGATCCAGGATCTGAATCTGTCTGTCAAACCGGGCCAGCGGATCGCCATTGTAGGACCAACCGGCTGCGGGAAAACTACTCTGATCAATCTTCTGATGCGGTTTTACGATGTACAGAAGGGTTCCATCCAGGTGGACGGCCACGATATCCGGCAGATCACCCGCCAGTCCCTGCGCACCAGCTACGGCATGGTCCTTCAGGAAACCTGGCTGCGCTCTGCTTCTATCCGGGACAATATTGCCTACGGACGTCCGGATGCTTCAGAGGAAGAAGTCATTGCAGCAGCAAAAAAAGCACATGCCCACAGCTTCATCATGCGCATGCCAGAGGGCTATGATACGGTCATCACCGAGGGAGGCGGAAACCTTTCCCAGGGCCAAAAGCAGCTTCTTTGTATTGCCCGCATTATGCTCTGCCTGCCGCCTATGCTGATTCTGGACGAAGCTACCTCTTCTATTGATACCATGACGGAGATCCGTATCCAGCGGGCTTTTGAGACTCTGATGAAAGGGCGCACCAGTTTTGTGGTTGCTCATCGTCTTTCTACCATTCAGACCTCCGATGTGATCCTGGTCATGAACCAGGGACATATCATCGAGCAGGGTACACACGAAGAGCTTCTGGCTAAAAAAGGATTTTATGCCAATCTTTACAACAGTCAGTTTTCTGTTGAGGGCTGACATTTTTTCCTGCTCTTGAAACCCAAAAAAGACTCCTTCATAATGTTCAGGCTTTTCCAAAGCCATAAACTTTATGAAGGAGTCTCTTTTCTTATTATACTATTACACGAAAGTATAAATCCCATTACTCTAGTTCATAAAAAAATCCTTTTTCCATGATCTGTACTGCAAAAGTTGCTTTTGTTTTTGTATTTTGCAGATATAAGGTGATCGATTTTGTATTTGAGGGGAGTTTGGCATTATTCTTTATTTTCTTATACTGCATTCCCGGGGCCGTATCGTAGCTTCCATACAGGCAGGTTGCATTTGTTATTTTATATCCTTTTTTTAGTTTAAAAGAAAGCTTTCCCCGCAGTTTCGATTTGGTCAGCTCTAATGCAGGACTTTTCATATTTTTTGTATAATTGGCATTTCCAATCTTCAGGGAAGAAAATGGATTTGCATATTTATTAAACGTATATTTACATGAATTTTTGTATTGCTTTCCGGCGAGTACTACTTTTACATTAATGGTGGTCTTACCATATCCTTTTCGGATCACTTCATACCCGCTATAGTATTTTTTCATGTATGGGTCATAAATATTCGATACTTTTACCGCAGCAACTTTCGGATTGCTGCTGGTAGCTGTCATTTTAATGGGGATATCATAGGTGGGGGTAATAAAGTCATATCCTTTTTCCGTTACAACCCCGCTCATCGATACAGACGTTCTGGGCATTTTCTTTAATGGTGCATACTTCGGCGCTGCATATACAGACAGGGGTATAAACAGGGCCATAATAAAAATACCCAGGGCAACCATTAACTTTTTCTTTTTCTTCATTTCTTTTTCCTCCTTGTTCCTATAATAATTCACC
>DXBU01000142.1 GCA_019116385.1 Candidatus Blautia faecigallinarum
CTTTCCATTTTCTATAAACTGATTTTTATCTCTGGAAGAAACTTTATAGATCTCAAGACTTTTAATCTCATCCTGGGATAAATAATAATCTGTCAGTACTTTAGCGAAAATTTTATTAGCAGGCACGACAACACCGCCTGCATTTTTGATAATGCCGAACATCGCCGCCAGATCAATTTCCTGTGTGGAAGTATTATAGGATACGGTTTCGCCTTTAAAAATCTTATTCTGAAGAATACGGTTCAGCTTTGGATATGTCATTATTTTTCCGATCAGGGAGTCAAACAGAGTATTTTTTTCCGATGTTAAAATACTGCTTGCTTCCATGAATCCATCTAATGTCCAGGCCTCTCTTTGACTTTGCCTATTTCTGCTGACATCCTCATCCATGATCTGGCACAGCCTGGAAACAAGGAATGGATAGCCGGAAGTCTGATCATAGATCAGACCTGCTATTTCATCAATATCCATTCCTGTGTGATGATCGGCTTCGTATTCCTTAAGCATTCCGGCAATATCCTCTTTGGAGAAGCTCATATCCACTTTAAATTCTGCCGCGATATTCCACGGACTATTTACCTTATGCTCTTCTTCCGGCCGTATTTTCAGCTGCAGATTTCTCACATCATAAACTCCGGCAAGAATCACGGACCAAAATACCGGCTGCTCGGCCCGCTCCATATAATACGCCCGCAACTGTGCCAGAAAATCAAGAAATACCTGATTATTAGCAGCACTGTCCACTTCGTCAATAATAAGGACAATCGGTTTATCGGAAGCTTTACAGATTATTTTTAAATGTCTGAAAAGGTTTCGCAGAGAAAAGTGCGCGTTCATAGATCCCGCCTGTTCTTCCAGACACTCAACTGCTTCTTTTAATTTTCCCCCGCTAATCTCCAGATCTTTCATAGCATCGGCAAATGTTTCTGCAAAAGCAAGAGAAAATGCGGCTTCATCTTTAAATTCGGCATTTCCAAATGTCTGAAAATCCATAGAGACAACATAATAGTCCCTTTTTAAGTATCTTCGAAGTGCATGTATCGTAGTAGTTTTCCCATATTGTCTGGCGCGGTTGATCGTAAAATACTTTCTCCCGTCGACCATCTTCTTTATTTCTTCCAACCGCCTGTCAAGATTCACCATATAATGTTCGTCCGGAATGCATACCGCAGTTGTATTAAAAACTTTCGCCATACATACGCTCCTCTCTGAAGACACCTTTCCTTATAAGTATATCATCTTATCCCATTTTAAGGAAGCTTTTTACCCACTGCGCCCCATTGGAACGGTTCACCACCTGACCCTTCTCCCAGGATGCTGCCGGGCAGTGTTCTTCTACACTTTTCTGTGCCGCTGCGATGCCGCTTCCGCCGGAGGTGGCAAAGGGGATCATCCGCTTTCCGGAAAAATCGTAGCTTTCAAAGAAGGTATCTACGATCCGGGGTTCTACGCCCCACCAGATAGGAAATCCCACCAGGACCGTATCATACTGAGCCATATTCTCTACGCTTCCTTTGATCGCAGGCCGGCTGGAAGGATTGGTCATCTCCAGGGTGCTGCGGCTTTCTTTGTTTCTCCAGTCCAGGTCTGCCGCAGTGTAAGGCTGCTCCGGACAGATCTCATAAAGATCCGCTCCCACCGCCCTGGCCATCTCCTCTGCCGCGCCGGCTGTTACGCCGCCGGCTGAAAAATATGCGACCAATACTTTTTTATCCATATTTATCCACTCCTTTGCATATTGTAATTGCAGTCTTTATTCTCACATGATGTGATATCAGGGCAGAAACCCTTACTCATAATATAGCACCTTTCGGCCTATTTTTAAAGCTCACGGATCCGTTTTCTCAGTTTCAGCACCATAGCCGGCGCTACAGAAAGTTCATCCACTCCCATATTTACAAAGGTTTCTGTGAGTTCCGGATCCGCTGCCAGTTCCCCGCAGATCCCCGCCCATTTTCCGGCCTTATGGGCATTCTCCACAGCCATTCGGATCATTTTTAAAACAGCCTTGTGATGGGGATCATAGAAATCCTCCAGCTTCTCATTCTGTCTGTCGATCGCCAGTGTATATTGGGTGAGATCGTTTGTACCGATGCTGAAAAAATCCACAGATCCTGCCAGTTCGTCACTGATCATCACCGCTGCCGGCGTTTCGATCATGATCCCCTGCTCCGGTATCTTACAGGGTATTTCCCTTTCATCCAGTTCTGCTTTTACCCCTTCCACTATCTCATGGATTTTCTTTACTTCTTCCACAGAGATGATCATGGGATACATGATGGCCAGATCGCCGAATACCGCCGCACGGAGCAATGCCCTAAGCTGTGTTTTGAATAGTTCCGGCTGTTTCAGGCAGATACGGATCCCACGATAGCCAAGGGCGGGATTCTCTTCTTTTCCAAGGTTAAAATAATCCGCCTTCTTATCCGCCCCCATATCCAACGTACGGATGATCACTTTTTTTCCCGCCATCATCTGGAGAACCTGTTTGTATGCCTGGAACTGCTCTTCCTCTGTGGGAAAATCTGTCCTGTCAAGGTAAAGGAATTCACTGCGGAACAGACCGATCCCTTCCGCATCGTTTTCCAGTGCAGAGCCTGCATCCTTTACTCCTCCGATATTTGCATACAGATGTATTTTCTTCCCATAGGTTGTAACCGTTTCTTTTCCCTTCTGCTCCTGCAGCAGGCAGCTCCCTTCTTCTTCCTCTTCCATCCGCGCCTGTGCCTGCCGGCAGATTTCCTCTTCAGGCTCTAAAAAGACTTCGCCGGTTGTTCCATTAACCACGGCCGGCATCCCGTTCCGGACGCTGTCCAGTTCAAGGGGAACGCCGATCACCGCCGGGATGTTCATCATCCTTGCAAGGATCGCCGTATGTGAGTTGGCCGATCCATGGACTGTCACAAAGGCTAATATCTTGTCTTTATCCATTTGAATCGTCTCGCTGGGACTCAGATCATCCGCAATGATGATCGACGGTTCCATCGCCTCCCAGTCCATCTCTTTCTGCCCTCTTAAGTTCCGTACCAGGCGGTTGGAAATATCTTTTATGTCCGCGGCTCTGGCTCTCATGTACTCGTCATCCATACCTGCGAACCTCTCTGAAAAAGCATCTCCGGCAGCAGCCGCCGCATATTCCGCATTCACATGCTCGGTTTCGATCTGGTTATAGATCGCGCTCAGATAGGAGCCATCCTCCAGCAGCATCTGGTGGATCTTAAAGATCGCAGCGCCTGCTTCCCCCGCCTCTTTTACAGCCTTTTGATACAGTTTCTCGAGCTGCTTTTTCGATTCCTCACAGGCTGTCTTTAAACGCTCTGCTTCCTCTTGGGAGTTGTCGGTCCTTTTTCTTTTTACCGGTTCGTTCGCATCTCTTATGACAGCCACCGGGCCGGAACGGATCCCTTTACCTATCGGTTTGCCCATATATTTCCGCAATCCTGTACACCTCCGTTTCATTCTTTCTCCAGAGACAGCTTCTGTTTTTACCGATCCATTTTAGACGTATAATCTGCGGCAATGTTTTCTTTCACATCATCCCGGGTAGAGTTCTCCCGCGCGGATTTCAGACTCATGGCAGACTGTGAAAGATACTCGATCCGCCCCTTTACCGATCCTGTGATGGCACGGATACGTTTTGGATCCATATATTCTTCCGCCCCTTCGGAAGTCAGGACACTTTCCATAAATCCGCCTACATCCTCCAGTCTGCGGAAATCGATCCAGCTAAAATCAGATACCAGTTTGAGCTGCTCCGTATGATGGTTTTTAAAAGGCTTACAGACTACTTCCTTTTCTGAACATATCTGCGGCGGCATCTTATCATAACCCAGAGAGGAGCCGCTGTCATAGATCGGGGCAAAACCGATCCATTCAAGAGTTTCCGCATCCCGGAGCATACCGAAATTGTTAAAGTGCCGGTCTTCATTGGCGATGATATAATCCAGCACGATCATACGGTCAAGAAAGGAGACCGTATTCTGGATCCCAAGCGCCTCACAGCAGTTAATAAAGTGCTGATATACAGAAACATTGTTGCTTTTTTTCTGTGTTTTAAGGATACGCCACGCGGGGATCAGCTCTGTATCCCTGGTAACAAAGTCCTCACACAGGCTGTATGGCGCGCCTTTATTCCAGGCAACCTGATACGGCACATGGGGGATGCCAAGGCGTTCCATGATCCCGGCGGCAATAACCTCATTAAACGGCTGCTGGCGGAAGGGGTTGCTGCCTCCCTTCACCAGATACCTCTTTCCGCCTATGATCTTCCAGCGCTTTTTCAGATTACCGTCTGAAGTATTATCCGGTGAAGAAAAATCCAGCACATCCGCTTTCCTGTTTGCCCCGAACAGGACGTCTCCGATATCGTCCGAAAAATCATTATCAAAAAAATTAAGAGCATCCCATGTCAGGCCGGAACCTTCCGGGCAGATCCAATACTGATCAGACAGGCTCAGGCCATAGCAGCGTACCAGAAGTATTTTGGTGCTGGCGATCTCCAGCGTTTCCAATGCCTCCCGGACACCGGAACGGCTGGCCGGGATTGACCGGTCTGTCCACCACTCATTTAACGCCGCACGATCAGCGGCGCCGTTTTTCACTGCAGTTCCCACAGGGAGATGCTCCGGCTCATAGATCGTGCCGATCTTCTGTATAAAACCGGTGGCGTCATCCAATTCTATCTCCGCCACGGCGATCCTTTTATGCATCAGGGTACACTTCAAACTGTCCACCTCATTTTCCTTTCCGTCAGGTACTGCCGGCCTGGCTTTCAGGCTCTGCGAACCTCCGTTTTAAGTAGATTATACCTCTTTTTAACCCCCTTTTGTCAATGAGGATATGCGCGGGATTCCTCCCTACGCCGCAAAATTCCCCGTATATAGCTGATAATACTTTCCTTTGGCGGCGATCAGCTCGTCGTGGCTGCCACGCTCGATGATCCGGCCCTGCTCCATGACCATGATGCAGTCGGAATTTTTGATGGTGGACAGACGGTGGGCGATGACGAAGGTGGTCCTTCCCTTCATCAGCGCGTCCATGCCGGCCTGTACCAGGCTCTCGGTCCTGGTATCGATGGAGGAAGTCGCCTCATCCAGGATCAGCACCGGCGGATCTGCCACCGCCGCTCTTGCAATGGCAAGGAGCTGTCTCTGCCCCTGGCTTAAGTTCGCCCCGTCTCCGGAAAGCACCGTCTGATAGCCGTCCGGCAGCCTGCGGATAAAGCTGTCCGCATTTGCAAGCTTCGCCGCGGCGATACAGTCTTCGTCTGTGGCGTCCAGCTTTCCATAGCGGATATTGTCCATAACCGTTCCGGTAAACAGATGGGTATCCTGGAGCACCATTCCCAGAGAACGGCGCAGATCCGGCTTTTTGATCTTGTTGATGTTGATGCCGTCATAACGGATCTTTCCGTCCTGGATGTCATAGAAACGGTTGATCAGGTTTGTGATGGTGGTCTTCCCGGCTCCGGTAGAGCCTACCAGGGCGATCTTCTGTCCCGGATGGGCATACATCTTGATATCGTGAAGGACCATCTTCTTGTCATCGTATCCGAAATCCACGCCGTCAAAAACAATCTCCCCTTCCATTTTCTGGTAAGTAACAGTGCCCTCTGCCTTATGGGGATGCTTCCAGGCCCAGATCCCGGTCCGCACCGGAGACTCCTTTACCGTTCCGTCCGCATCCTCCACTGCATTCACCAGTTCCACATAGCCATGGTCTTCCTCTGGTTTTTCGTCCATAAGGGCAAACACTCTCTCCGCCCCGGCTGCAGCCATGACTACGAAATTCATCTGCTGGCTGATCTGGGTGATGGGCTGGTTAAAATTCTTATTCAGTCCCACAAAAGCTATGACCGTACCCACCGTAACGGCGCTGCCTGCCGGCAGGGCCAGAAGCGCTCCGATCACGGCGCAGAGCACATAGCTCAGATTGCCGATATTGGCATTGATGGGCATAAGAAGGTTTGCATAGCGGTTCGCCTTATCGGCGCTGTCCCGCAGCCGTTCATTTAATTTTCTGAAGTCTTCAATGGCCTGTTCCTCGTGGCAGAAAACCTTTACCACCTTCTGGCCGTCCATCATCTCTTCGATATATCCGTCTACATTTCCCAGGTCTTTCTGCTGTTTCTGGAAGTATTTTCCGGACAGCCCGGAGAAGATCTTCGCCACCTTCACCATGGCCAGGGACATCAAAAGGGTAACGATAGTCAGCGGGATATTCAGAACGATCATGGAGATCAGTGTAGCCACGAGAGTCGCCGCCGAATTGATGATCTGGGGGATACTCTGCCCGAAAAGCTGACGGAGCGTATCCACATCGTTGGTATATACGGACATGATATCCCCATGTGCATGGGTGTCAAAATATTTGATGGGAAGGGCTTCCATATTTGCAAAAACTTCCTCACGGAATTTTTTCATGGTCCCCTGGCTTACATTTACCATGATCCGGTTGTAGGCATAGGAAGCCGCCACGCCGATGGCATAAAAGACAACGATCCCTTTCAGAGCATTTGCCAGCGGAGCAAAATCCGGACTTTCCGAATTTAAAAGGGGCACGATATAATCGTCCACCAGCGACTGGACAAAGAGCATTCCCTGCATGGTGGCAAAAGCGCCGATCACAATGCACAGGACAACCATAAGAAAGGAAAACTTATAATTGCTGATCATATATTTCAAAAGACGTTTCAGAACGTATAAGGACGTCCTTTGTTTCTTTTCTTTCATCCTAATTTGCACTCCTTTCCCTTTTATCAGGCTGCAGTATCGAAATCTCCGCCGCCCTGGGTCTGGGACTCATAAATATCACGGTAGATCTCGTTGGATTCCAGCAGATGTTCATGGGTATCAAAGCCGTTGATCCGGCCGTCATCCAGCACCAGGATCCGGTCTGCGTCCTGTACGCTGGATATCCTCTGGGCGATAATGATCTTTGTGGTCCCGGGGATATAGATCTGAAAAGCCCTCCGGATCTTTGCGTCCGTCGCCGTATCCACAGCACTTGTAGAATCGTCCAGGATCAGTACCCTGGGCTTTTTCAGCAGCGCCCGGGCAATACAAAGCCTCTGCTTCTGGCCGCCGGATACATTGGTGCCGCCCCGCTCGATCCAGGTCTTATACCCATCCGGAAGACGGTTGATAAACTCGTCCGCGCAGGCCGCTTCGCAGGCTCTTCTGCATTCTTCTTCCGAAGCATCTTCTTTTCCCCAGCGCAGGTTGTCCAGGATCGTGCCGGAAAACAGGACGTTTTTCTGGAGCACCACAGACACTTCATTCCGAAGCACTTCCATATCGTATTCCCGTACATCCCTGCCGCCTACCTTTACCGTTCCCTTTGTGGCGTCGTAAAGACGGCTGATCAGATTCACCAGGCTGGATTTTCCGCAGCCGGTGCCGCCGATGATGCCGATGGTCTCGCCGGAACGGATATGCAGGTCAATGTCCTCCAGCGTTGCTTCCCCGCTTCCCTGCTTATAAGAAAAGCTTACATGGTCAAAATCGATGCTCCCGTCCTTCACCTGCATTACCGTCTTCTCGGGATCATGCAGCTCCGGCTTTTCCGAGAACACTTCGGAAATACGGCGCACATTGGCGATGCTCATAGTGCCCATAACATAGATCATGGACAGCATCATCAGAGACATCATGACTGCCATCACATAGCTGAACAGGGAAGTGATCTCTCCGGTGGTCATGCTGCCTGCCACGATATAGTGGGCGCCGAACCAGGAAATAGCGGTGATGCATGCGTAGACCACCAGCATCATGATGGGGTTATTCAGAGCCAGAAGGCCTTCTGCCTTTACAGAGAGATCATAAAGCCCCTGGGCCGCTTTGCAGAATTTATCATTCTCTCTTTTCTCACGCACATAAGCCTTTACCACACGGATAGCCGCCACATTTTCCTGTACATCCGCATTCAGGTCGTCGTACTGGTCAAACACTTTCTGGAATATGGCCACTGTCTTCTGCATGATCAGGATCAGAAGCACTGCCAGTACACATAAGGCTCCCAGAAATACCATACTTAAGTCCCGGTTGATCACAAAACACATGATCATACTGAAGAGCAGCATAAGGGGCGCTCTCACCGCGATACGGATCAGCATCTGGAAGGCATTCTGCACGTTGGTCACATCGGTAGTCATCCTGGTGACCAGACCTGCGGTGCTGAATTTGTCTATATTAGAAAAAGAAAAATCCTGTACCCGGATATACATGGCTTCCCGCAGGTTGCAGGCAAAGCCGGAGGAAGCGCTGGCTGCGAATTTCCCCGCCATTGCCCCCGAAAACAGGCTGACCCCTGCCATTACCAGCATCAGGACACCCAGCCGTATAATGACTGGCATATTGGACTGTTCCAGCCCGTCATCGATGATCATGGCCGTGATAAACGGGATCAATACTTCCATGATCACTTCCAGCATGGTAAAGCCCATGGTAAGAAACGTATCTTTTTTGTATTGTTTTAACTGTGTTAAAACGTTCTTCATGGTGTAACCTCCTCGTCTTTTTTTAATCCCAATAACATTTTCTGCTCCAGTTCCCGTAACTGTTTTTTCTCTTTTAAATTCAGCACACGGCAGATCTCGTTTTCCATCTGTTGGACCTGTGCCAAAAGCTCTTCTCTTTTGTCTTTGAGCTGTTCTGTGGGAAATACCATTTTCTTTCTGATGTCTTTTGGATCTTCCAGAAAATACAGATATCCTTTTTCCCTTAGTTTTTTTACAAGGGCAGACACGGTCGCCTTGGAAACACCGATCTCCCGGCAAAGCTGAGTTATGTAGGTCCCGTCCGGGTGATGCCGCAGGATATATGCGAGAAAATATACCTGTGTCCCGCTGATATCCTGTTTTTTCAGCTTCCGGTCTAAACGTGTTTCCATATCGATGCTGATCTTTTTTAAAAGCAGGAGCAGTTCCTCCGTCTGAAATTCGTCTGTCATCTTCCTTCACACCTCCTGTCCCGGTCCCGGAACAAAAACCTTTGTTTCTATCCGAACAGTTCGTCTGCTTACTATCCTGTCCATCAGAGATTCTAGCGCACTTTTTCTTGAATGTGAAATTCAAAGATGTTATAATCTATAAATAATTTTTATAGATATCTATGGGTAATTTTGAAGTCATAAGGAGGTTTTTTACTGTGAACACGATACAGTTGGAATGTTTTGTTGCCGTCGCAGAGCATATGAATTTTTCCAGGGCGTCCGAAGAACTGAAGATCACCCAGCCTGCCGTCAGCCATCAGATCCGGACTCTTGAGGAGGAACTGGGGGTAAAGCTATTTAAGCGCACCAGCAAGAGTGTTTCTCTCACTCCTGAAGGCATCCAGTTTCTGCCGGATGCAGAACTGATCCTCCGCACTGTCCTTTCCGCCAGAGAACGGCTGGGACGGCATGAAGATTTTATCCCTTTCGAGATCGGCTGCAGAAGCTATATGGAGCTCAATCTTCTTCCCCCGCTGCTAAAAAAAGCAGCAGAAGAATTTCCTCTGCTGCGTCCCTCTGTGCGGATCGTCCCTTTCCCCTCCCTTTTGGGTCTTGTGGAAAATCAGAAGGTCCACGCCGCCTTTGGTGTAAAAGAAAAAGCGAAAAAAAGCTCTCTGCGGTTTAAAAAGCTTTATTCCGCGCCGATCGCCTGCGTCTGCTCCCCCGGGCATCCTCTGGCAAAAGCCAAAGAGCTGACTGCCGCGCAGCTCTATGGCAATATGGTCGCCTGCTCTCCCCGGCTGATTTCCGGCCCGCTTTTTGCCGCCCAGAATAAAGTTTTTTCCCATCTGGCTCCGGAGCAGCAATATTTTACGGAAAGTATGGAGAGTGTCTTTGTCCTTGTAAAGGCAGGGCTTGGCTATACCCTTTATCTGGATGTGCCGGCTGCCAGGGATCCCGGTCTATGCTATGTCCCGGTCACAGATCTGCCCCGGCTGGATTTCGGGATCTTTTACCGGTATAATAACGACCATCCGGTGCTGAAACGGTTTTTGAAGCTGTGCGGGGAGATGGAGCTTGAAAAAGCGCAGGGCGCCGTTTCTGTTGATATTGACAAATAGAACTAATTGAAAGGAAAAAAGATATGAATACACCACTTGTTTTACTATATAATTTTCAGCACGAGCCCCGCACCAGGCAGATACGCAGATATTTAAGCAGCCAGGGCATCGCCGTTTCCATAACAGAACCGGCAGAATACTGGCAGCCCCTTGGCTTTCTGGCAGGGCTGCCTGGTTTTCAAAAAGACGAAAGCTTCCATCTTGGCGGAAACTTTTCCGAAGAAATGATGGTCCTTTGCGGTCTCTCTCCAAAGCAGACGGATGATTTCCTGCAGTTTTTTAAAACCGCCTCTCTTGCTCCGGTAGATTTAAAGGCGGTGCTTACCCCTGTGAACCGGCACTGGAATTCTTTGCAGCTCAGGGAAGAGCTTATGAGGGAGCACAAGGAGCTGTCCGCAAAGTGAGCAGCCGCTCTCCTAAAACTTTTCTTCCCGGACCGATGCTTCCGGATGCTCCTTATTCTTTTCCGCAGGAGAGGAAGGGGTTGGAGCAGGCATTGTCTTTCCTTCTATAACTTCCATGGAGAAGGCAAGGTTCTGGGCTTTATAGCGGGTGACGTCTTTTATCCAGGTATGGTCCTTTCCCACCGCGGCGATGGGCCAGATCACCTGGAAGGTATCCTCATCCTGTCCGCAGGCATTATGGATATCTGCCGCAAATACAAGATAGTCCTTTCCCCCTTCTATATGGTCGCAATAGACCGCCTCCCCGTTTACAAAAATTTTGTCTCCGCTCAGCACATAATTTTTTCCTTCCTCCGTGTATTCCCCGTAAATCGCCAGATTTGTCCCGTCATACATGACTTCTTTTATTTCCAGAAGGAGGTCATCGTTCTCCCTTTCTTCCTGTCCCAAAGCCTGGTCCGATGCAGGATTATCTTTTTCTATCTTTACCTGGATATCGTCGAAAAAATATGCCTCGTCATTGTCGCTTTTTCCTTCAGGAAGCCCATACTCTTCCAAATATTTCCGGAAATCAAATTCCTTGTCCGCCACCACAGCGGCCATTCCCCACAGCAGTACCGCCGCTGCTCCCAACAGGAAGCATCTTTTCAGCACTTTTCTTTTTCTTAGAAGCACGGTTCCCGTTCTCTTGGGCTGTCCCAGCTCATAATCCACCGCCACGCGCACCAGCCGGCGGAACTCCTCGGGCATTTGCGGATATTCCTGTTCCCATTTCTTTTTTTCCATCACAGATCCTCCTCTGACAAAAGCGCTCTCATTTTTTCTCTTCCCCGGTAAAGCCGGCTTTTTACCGTACCCTCTGAGATCTCCAGCATACGGGCGATCTCCTCTACAGAGAAGCCCTCCAGATAATGGAGCACAAGCACCACGCGGAATTCCGCCTTCAGTTTCAAAAGGGCAAGATAAAGGCTGCTGAAGTCTTCCTGCTTCAGGCTGCTGTATGCCCATTCTTCCCGGGTAAATATTTCCCGTTCTCTTTTTCTTAAGATCCGATAGCACTCATTGATCAGGATCCGGATCAGCCACGTCTTTCCATAGGCGTCGCACCGCAGAGTGTGAAGCTTTTCAAATGCTCTGGCAATGGCTTCCTGGGCTGCGTCGGCGCAATCCTGATCACTCTTTAAAATGGATTTTGCGATCCTGTAAAGCTGTGCCTCGTTCTCAAGGATCAGTTTTGCTAGATTTTCTTTGTCCATACATTTTCCCCTTTGTGTGAAGCTTCTGCCTATTAGATAAAATCCCCCAGGCTTTGGTTCCCGGGAAAAAGAATTTTTATCTGATTTATAAAACAGACCGGCTGGAAAACTCCAGCCGGCCCGCATTTGCTTTGCCTGAACTTATTTTCAGCTCTCTCCTGTTTGTGAAAAGCCTTTACTGCTTCTTTCCGAAACGGATCACATTCCAGCTCCCGCTTTCCAGTTTCACCGATACCACTCCGTCTTTGGAAGCGCTTACTGTCTGTGACCTGGGCGACACATTTTCTCTGCCTGCTGCGTTGCAGATCTTAAGGTCACTGTTCTTTAATACCAGATGCTCCAGACCCTCGTAGCCGGCAAAGCTTCGGATATCAATGGCAAATTCCAGATCTTCCTTAAGATTCCTGTTTACCGCAAAAACGGTAACCTCTTCCTTTTCCTGGTTGTACACAGCCACCCCGTCCACATCTGTGATCTCGCTATGTCTGCTGGTCTCGTGAACCGGAGATTTGATCACCGGGAGCAGCGCCGTTCCTCTGCCGTACCGCGACGCATGAAGGAAGGGATAATAGATGGTCTGTCTCCAGGCAGGTCCGTCGGTCTCTGTCATGATCGGCGCGATCACATTTACCAACTGCGCCAGGCAGGCAACCTTTACCCGGTCTGCATGCTTGAGCAGAGTGATCAGCATCAGTCCCACCAGCAGGGCATCCTCAAAGGTATATTTGTCCTCCAGGAGATGAGGCGCTTTCTGCCAGGGATGATTATTCATAGTATCATCGTCTTCTTCGTTGGAATGGAACCATACGTTCCACTCGTCAAAACTGATATTGATATCCTTCTTTCCCCGCTTTTTGGCCTTTACGTAATCGCAGGTGCTGATCACGGTTTTGATAAAGCGGTCCATATCGTCAGACTGAGCCAGGAAATCATTGGTATCGCTGTCCTGGTTTCCATAGTACTGATGAAGGGAAATATAGTCCACATAGTCATAGGTATGTTCCAGAGTCACTGCCTCCCATTCCGGGAATGTGGGCATATCGATGTTGGAGCTTCCGCAGGATACCAGTTCAATGGACGGATCGATCAGTTTCATGGCTTTTCCGGTTTCCGCCGCCAGACGGCCGTATTCTTCCATTGTCTTATGCCCGATCTGCCAGGGGCCGTCCATCTCGTTTCCCAGGCACCAGAGTTTGATGTTATAAGGATCCTTT
Organism: Candidatus Blautia faecigallinarum; assembly: GCA_019116385.1. Taxonomy (GTDB): domain Bacteria; phylum Bacillota; class Clostridia; order Lachnospirales; family Lachnospiraceae; genus Blautia_A; species Blautia_A faecigallinarum. The sequence goes on from DXBU01000142.1 coordinate 12,927, forward strand.
GCACCGTGGCGGATACGCAGGTCGCTGTATCTGGTTCCCGATGGATGGTTGCAGTATTCCAGAAGGTTGCAGGCGCCATTGATCCCTCTGGTCCCAAGGTTTACGGCCATCATCACCTCGGAATTTACCATATGGGCCCATCTGGAAAATTCATGGATGCCGATCTCATTGGTCTCTGTACTCTTCCAGGCCAGCTCCAGACGCTTCGGCCGCTGGTCCACGGGACCCACGCTGTCCTCCCAGAAGAAATTGGATACAAAATTCCCGCCGGGGTAACGGATGATCGGTACATCCAGTTCCTTTACCAGCTCCATCACATCCCGTCGGTAGCCGTATTCGTCTGCCGACGGATGTCCCGGCTGGTAGATCCCTTCGTATACCGCTCTTCCCAGATGCTCGATAAAAGAGCCATAGATCCGCTTATCTACCGGAGCGATCGCGAAGTCTTTGTCGATGATCATTTTTGCTGTCTTCATAATTGCCTCCTTGCTGATGCGTTTGCCTTGTTTTTTAGCTTTACCGCCCGCTCGTTTGATTTTTATGTCTGTATTATAGCAAAACTTTGCCTTTGTTTTCTACCATTTCTATTATTCCTTCGCCTTAACCCTTTCTCGTTATTTGTCTTGATACGGATTATTATAACTATTATAATGATCCGTATCAAGATAAACATCCACAGGGAATCCTAATTGCGAGGGTAAATAGAATGATTCATCTGGGATTTTTGAAGATAATGATCCCGTCGGCTTTGTGATGATTGGTTATGGCAAAGATGATGATTGGGAGGATGCACCTGCTATAGCAGATGGGAATTATAGTCTCTGGAGATTAATGATAGATAAGAACTATCAAAGCAGGGGATATGGAAAACAGGCGGCAGAACTCGCGCTAAGATTTATCAGAACATTTCCCTGTGGCAAAGCTGATTTTTGTTGGCTGTCATATGCGCCGGAAAATACTGTTGCCAAATCACTATATGCTTCTTTAGGATTTATAGAAACCGGAGACAAAGACGGCGAAGAACAAATTGCCGTATTAAAACTTTAAGACAGCTCTCATTCCGCCGAACAGATAAACTGCGGAAAACTAAATACCAGCCGTTCATCGGCGGCCAATGATAAAATACTTTCCGATTTTGAAAAGCTGGCCGCCGAGTACGGCGGGATTTACAGTAACCGCAATCAGAGGGATTTTACTATCGAAAACCTTAAAACCCATCCTATACTTCTAAATGCATACTCTGCCAAAAGCTTCTTTTGAAACTCCGGGTCTGTTACTGACCGCAGGATGTCCTCCTGGCGGTTATCCTGGAGCAGTTTTTGATTTAATAAATTTATAATATTGATTCCTTCTCTTTTTCCTTTGATTTGGCCTTCGATTTGGCCTTCACTCCAGCCTTCCGACCTTCCATCCTGGATCATGTCCGCAATCGCTTTACACATATCGTATCCGCCTCCTCCGGTTTTGATATTGGGTTTTATTTCTTTCATTTCTTTCGTATGGGACGCCGACGCAATAAAGTCGTACGCCTCCTCTTCCATATCAGAAAACGCTTTCTGATTTTCTTCGATAAAGTTTCTTAACTGCTCTTTATCCTGGGTGTATTTTAAAAAGCCGAACACTTCTTTTATGTCGCTGCGGAACCACTCCAGGTTTTCCCAGGCGCGTACCTCCAGCAGGTTTATAGGGTAGTCGGCAATCATCTTTTGTATCATCCTGTCCAGGCCGGTCAGGTTCAGCATTTCCTTTAAAGTCCTGGCTCCGTCCCAGGCCTCACGGCCAGTATACACCACCATGGTAAAATCCGGATCCAGAAAGTGCATAGGAACATTTTGTACTATTATTATAGAAAATTTTCCATGCAAATTCAATCTGTTTCTGCATTTCTGTTTCGTTTATAGTAAGTTGGAAAATTTGGACCGAATGGCCCGACTGATATTTTTTATATCATAAAGAATCTTTAAAAAGAAATCAATTAAAAAACTCTAAAAATTTTATAGTTTTAAAGTAAAATAAACCGGAGGGGGCTGCCTGGCAAGCGGGTACCATTGTTTCGTGTTTGGTGACGCCAAAATCGTCTAGGCACTTTTGCGGTTTGCTTTGTTCCTTTTATAAAGTATATTATAGCAATAGTTCATTCTAATTATAAGTTATATTATAAAAGGAGCGGCTCTTCACGGATCCGCTCCCCTATTCTGAAACTTATTCTTTCTCATACTCACAGTTCCTCTTTCTGCGGCAGTCGGCCCGGATAAAGGGCTCCCGCACTCTATCGCTGCATAAAAGCTCATATTTATCCGGACGGCGGTAGGCATTTCCATGCACCTCATGCTCCCGGTAGCTTCGGAGCAGATCCAGATCCAAATCCGCCGTGTAAACGCCCTCCTGTTCTCCGGCCTGAAGGATGCAGGTATCTCTCGAACCCTCTTCCCCGGGCAGATAAGCGATGCCGTCAAACACAGTGGACCCGCCGTTGCAGTCAGGAACGCTGCCTGGATAATTGCAGGTAGCAAGGGCCATCATATTTTCAAAGGCCCTGGAGCGAAGCTGGGAAAGCCGGTTGATCTCCATGGGGCAGGCATTGGGTACCAGCACCAGTTCCGCGCCTTTCAGCATAAGGATCCGTGCGCTTTCCGGGAATTCCCTGTCGTAGCAGATCATGGCTCCCACCCGTACTTCCCCCTGCCGGGTGTCAAGAGAGCAGACAGAAAAATCCTCCCCTTGTGTCAGGCTGCGCTCCACATCAAAGTCGCAGGTATGCACCTTGGAATAAACTAATTTTTGACTGCCGAAACGGTCAAATAAGACCAGTGTATTGCGGGGACCGCCTTTGTATTTTTCCAAAAGAGTGATCCCGATGGCCATATCCAGTTCCTTCGCAAGGTTCCCGAAAGAACGCACGAAATCACTGTCCAGGGGGACCGCTTCTGCTGTCCATTCTTCCGTCGGACGGCTATGGATACGGTATCCGTTGCTCCACATTTCCGGGAACAGGGCAATATCGGCGTCCATCATTTTTGCTTCTTTGCAGGCTTTGACGCCCTTTTTCCGGTTCTCCTCCAGGGTAAGGCATGGCCTGATCTGCAGCAGAGCTATCTTCAAAACCTTTCCCATAGTTTCCTCCTGTCTGATCCGATTATTTTATCTGTGCGAAATTGTATGCCTCCGCCAGCCAGCCAAGCAGTTCTTCATCCATATCCTCTTCTTTTCCGATCACGATATGTGTGGTCCATCGTCCCGGGTAAGGTTCTGTTTTGGCCGCCGCACGGGAGGATTCCAGCGGGTACGGCATGCCTAACGTTATCACCAGATAAGGATCCGGAAGCTCTCTCTTTTTCTTAACGCGAAGAAAGGAAACACAGGCAAATATATGTTTATTGGAAAACGTGATCTGCGTCTTCTGCGCCTTGATCCGCGTATCCGGGTATTTACTTACAACAGCCTTCTCAAAGGCTTCATATAACGGCAGCGCAGCAGGCTGCTGCTGAAAAAACAAAAGGGTATTGGCATCCATTTTCCGGCTCTCCTTAGTAATCAAAAATACGTTTGCTTTCTCTTATCCTTTATCCGCGGCGCAGGATCTTCTCCAGCTTTTTCCCCCTGGCAAGCTCATCGATCAGCTTATCCAGATACCGGATATCCCGCATCAGCGGATCTTCGATGCTGTCCAGCTTTACTCCGCAGACGGAGCCTTTGATAAGGAACCGGTCAGGGTTCATCCCGGGCGCATTGCGGAAAAAATCCCCGTAGCCGGTGCCGTCTTTAAGCATCCTTTGGATGTCGTCTTCTGTGTATCCTGTCAGCCATTCTGTTACAGCGATCACTTCTTCATATGTTCTGCCCTTTCCCAGCGCCTTTTGCTCCAAAAGCGGCCAGACCTTGGCGAAAGGCATTGCGTATACCTGTTCATTTGTCATGTACTTTTCTCCTCACTTTTAATCTCCAATCCCGTCATTCCCGTCATTTTGCTTTCTATTTCCGATAATGTTCGCCACTCATGAGTTTATTTTGTTTCCGGCAGCTCAAGTGACACAAGGCTTTCAACATGGTAGATACATCCTGATTGATGTCAGTTCTCAGAAGCCTATCCAGACTAATATGGAATCAACTTTTTTTCTTCAACTGATGGCCCAACTTCCATGCACTCGGCCTTATTATGCCTGAAAATCCAGTATTAGAAGAGAAAAACGATCTTACTGCTTCTTCGCATTTTCTTCCAATTCCAGCATGTACCTATCGAAGTCAGATATAAATAATCTGTCTTGGATAACACGATATTTTTCAAATTCCGTTTCGGCTTTTGCCTTGGCAATCTCTGCTGTGATTTCGCCCGCATCTTGAAGGACTTCTCTGTCATCTGCCGTCAAGAATAAATCCAGTCGCTTTACCCAGTCCTCCATTGTCATTGGAATATGACGTTCTGCACGGTCCTCTGCCAAATCCAGATAAGCGGATACAATACGCTCCAGTGAACGCATTTCCTGCTCACTCAGATAATTTTTCGCGACACTCACATCACTTTTTATGATCTTGCCTTCCGGTGCTGCAGCCCATGTAGTTAAGCCCATGTGGGGCTTATCCGCATCTGCACGCTCATAAATCAGCTCTGCCGCTGTATGTCCATGTACTGCATAATGCATCTTGTTCTGTACCTTTGCAAAGAACTGTTTTGTTGTTTTAGCGGTGCGGTCATAATCAAGTGCAGTGGCATAGATATCTGTTATCTTCTGATAGAATCTACGCTCCGATAACCGGATTTCACGAATCTGCTCAAGTAAACGGTCGAAATATTCTGCTGTAAGCACAGAGCCACCATTTTTCAGGCGTTCATCATCCATGACCCAGCCTTTGATGGTGTAGTCCTTCACGATACCATTGGCCCATTTGCGAAACTGCACTGCCCGCTCGTTATTCACCTTGAATCCAACAGCAATAATCATTTGAAGATTATAGTGCTTTGTACTACGAGTCACCTGACGTGAACCTTCGGTTTGAACTATCCGGAAATTCCGGATAGTTGCATCTTCCTCTAACTCTGAGTCAGAATAAATCTTCTTAATATGCTCATTAATTGTACGAACATCTACATCATATAGTGTGGCCATCATCTTCTGTGTCAGCCATATATTCTCATCCTCATAGCGCATCTCAATGCCGTCCTGCTGATCGCCAACAGAGGCAACATAGGTTAAATATTCCGCTGTGCTGGAACGAATGGTTATTTCATCTTTTTTCTGCTTCAAATAGAAGGCCTCCTTATTCGGGTATATTTCTTCATCAGCCTTTGTATACAAAAGCATTCCTGCAATATCCAGGGTTAGACCCACATGAGTGTCAGGCCTGAGTTTCCGGCAGCTCAAGTGCCACAAGGCTTTCGCAGTGATAGGTTTCACAAAATTGATCTACGCAGCATCCCCTGGTCACCTGGTATCCTGCCGCCAGGAAGGCTTCCAGATCCCTGGCAAGGCTGGTGGCTTTGCAGGAAATATAGACGATCTTCTTCACCCCGTATCCGATGATCTTGGGCAGGGCTTTGGGATGGATGCCGTCCCTTGGAGGATCCAGGATGATCACATCCGGCTTTTCCGGCAGCTCGTCCAGGACCTTCAGCACATCTCCCGCGATAAAGCGGCAGTTCTCGATCCCGTTTAGAGCCGCGTTCTCCCGAGCCGCCTTTACAGCCTCCTCTACGATCTCCACGCCGATCACCTCTTTGGCCACCGCCGCCGCAAGCTGGGCGATGGTGCCGGTGCCGCTGTACAGGTCGAAGACCTCCAGATCCCTGGTATCGCCGATGTAGTCCCTCACCACGGAATACAGCACTTCCGCCGCCAGTGTGTTGGGCTGGAAAAAGGAAAAGGTGCTGATCTTAAAGCGCAGTCCCAGAAGGGTCTCATAAAAATGATCCTGTCCGTAAAGGATCCTGGTCTCATCGCTCTGCACCACATCGGAAAGAGAATCGTTAATGATGTGCAGAATGCCCACGATCTTTCCTTCCAGGGGAAGAGCCAGAAGCTGTTCGGTAAGAGGGGACAGGTCATGTTCTTCCTGGCTGGTGGTCACCAGATGCACCAGGATCTCCCCTGTGGTCACGCCCCTGCGCAGGAGAAGATGGCGCAGATAGCCGGTGTGCTGCATTTTTTTATAATAGGGTACCTTCCGGTCACGGAAATACTCCCATACGCAGGTGAGGATCCTGGTCATATCCGGGTGGACCAGCTTACAGTCCCCGGCATTGAGCACGTCGTAGGTGCTGCCTTTTTTGTGCAGTCCAAGGGACAGAGGGCCGTCCTTATATTCGTCCCCAAAGGAAAATTCCATTTTGTTGCGGTAGCCGAATTCGATGGGGCTTCTGTGGATACCCTCCCAGGAAAAGGAACCGGCAGAGTCCTCTCCGCGGCCATATTTTTTCACCGCCTCCAAAAGCAGGGAATGGATCTGGCGTTCCTTCATTTTTAACTGTTCCTCATAGGACATGGTCTGGTACATACATCCGCCGCAGGCCGGAAAGATGCTGCATACCGGCTCTCTGGTCTCCAGAGGAGACTTTTCCAGGACCTCCAGAAGCCTGCCCTCTGCCCTTCCGGAACGTTTTTTATTGATCACAAACCGGATCTTCTGTCCGGGAATGCCGTTTTTCACGATCACCCGGGCGCCGTCGATCCAGACGATCCCCCGGTTGGGATAATCCACTCTCTCTATGATGCCTTCGTATATTTCGCCTTTTTTCATAAATCTCTTTATCCTCCATTATAGGATGTGCATGCCTAAAAATAGCTCCGGTATCTGCCGGAGCTATCCTTTTTTGCTTTGTGTAAAGTTTTACTCTTCTTCGTCCTCAAAGTAATCGTCAAAGTCGTCGTCGAAATCTTCTTCAAAATCTTCCAGATAATCCGGAGCGAAGAAACGGTATACCATAAATGCGATACCTGCTACCGCTGCCACCGCGCCAATGACTGCCAGCACCCAGAGGACTGTATTTTTCTCTTTTTCTTCTTCTTTTTTCTTTAATGTTGCCAGTAATTCTTCGATTTTATTCATGCTCATAGCCATGCACCATCCTCTCATAAATTTGCCGGCAAGAAGACATTCTGCCGGTATGATCCCGCCGGCTTCCCTGCCGCTTACATTAGTGTGATTATTATACCACTATCTTCTGGATTTTACCATAAGTTCTATAAAATTTCATCACTTTTTAACAGGGTCTGGAGTTTTCATCGAAGCATGTATTGTTTCAGCTCTTTTCTGCTCCCTACGCCCAGCTTCTTCATAGCCTGGGAAATGTGGGTTTTCACTGTGTTTGCCGAAATGTTCATATGCGCGCCGATCTCCACATTCGTCCATCCCCGGGCCGCCAGCATGGCTGCGGCAAATTCGGTGGTGCTGAGGTCATCCGCCACCTCATGTCCGGTCTCAGGATTATGGATCTTTCTCCATCCGGCAGAAAATCCATAGGTGATCGCAATGATCCGTTTAAAATCTTCCGGCCATTTCTGTTTGATCACTGCCTCCAGCATACCGCCCAGCAGGCCGTGATGCTCTCCAAACCCTTCGATCAGGTCATCCGGGCGGGCCAGTTCCCATGCGGCCAGCAAATGGCTCTCTGCCATATCCATCTGCTTCAGTCCCATATAATCCATAACGGCTGCCAGATGCAGGTAGATCGCAGGGATGGGGTACTGCTGCGCGCCCGTCATCAAAGCCGCCTCTATGATCCCGATACTTTTTTGATATTCCTCCTGTAAATAAAGATAATGCCCTTCCACATACAGCGCGAAGGCCCGCAGTCCAAAGGGCAGGACCGGCATAAACTCCTGCGGGGAGGGCATTTCCGCCGGCAGCGGCAGGTGCAGAAGGACAGCCGCTGTCGCTGCGATAAAAGCGTCGATAGCCCGCACCTGCGCTGCGCTCTCTTTATTCTCTTTTAATGTGTTTCTGATCTCTCCCAATACCTGCTTTGCCGTCTCGATCTGGCCGATGGACAGATTGGCAAAAGCAACGATCAGGCAGGCAGAAAGGCGCAGTTCCGTATTCCCGCAGGTAAGGTATTGTTTTGCCATCTCCGCCGCTTTTTCAGGGCATCCGCTGAAATAATAATATTCAGCAAAAGCAATGTCTTTTCTGGCTCCGTCCTCCATACTGCCAAGCAGCTCCCGGCAGCTTCCCGGCTTAAACCGCGAATTCATAAGGGGCATGAGGTTCTCAAAGGGCTGATTCCCATAAGCCGGCTGTCTTTTTCTTCTGGGATCCTGGGGCTTTGCCGCTTCAAGAGGGATTTCCCAGCCTTTCCCGGATTTTCTTGCCCCGCCGATCCGTCCGGATGCACAGTATCTTTGGATCAGCCGTACGGACACATTCCATTTCCGGGCCGCCTCCTGGGCAGTCATGTATTTCATCATTCACCCGCTCCTTCCCTGCGAATAGTTTTTATTTTATGTTCGTTTTTCTCTATTCAGTTATACGCTATTTTTTATCTGCATGCAAGATGATTTTCTGAAAACGATGAGCTGAAAAAGGCACCTGCCCTCCGACAGATGCCTTGCTTAAAATTTATTCGTTTCTTTGTCAAACAGCCTGATCCGGCCTTATTTTCCCGTTTACCATCCTGTAGGCCCGGGCTTTGGCTGTGTAGGTCCCCGGCTTTATGTTCCGGAATTGGATGGTGCGGTATTTCTGATTTTTCCTGGTGTATGTCTTTCCCCCGGCTGTGGTCTTTTGCAGCATACAGTCATAGCCGTCGCTTTCTTTAAAGAAATTTGCGTTATCTGCAAAGGTCAGGGTGACGTTCCTTCCGTTGACCGAAGTTTTCTTTAAGGTCATGTCTCCGGCCTTTATTTTCACATACATCCGGATTGGATCCGACCACTGGCTGTAGACCTTTTTCCCGTTTTCCGTCTTCCAGGCGCGGACACGGACATAGATATTATTCGGCGCTTTTTTGAGGACGCAGGAAGAGGAAGCCGCCTTCTTTGTGCGCAGCACCTTCTTTCCGCTGCTGTCCAGGGACTGATATTCATAGCCCTCTGCCCCTTCTGTTTCCTGGGAGAGGACTACCTGAAAGTGCAGCCAGCCATCCTTAAGCTTTCCTTTTACAGATGTGATCTGCGGCTGTTCCTGGGTAATGTCTCCTTCTGTCTGGATCCGCTCGAATACCGCAATCAGGCTGCAGTCCGCCGTGAGGGTAAAGGTGTATTCTTCACTGGTGCTCACCACCACGCCGTTTTCTTCCCAATGTACGAAGCGGTATCGGTCGCTCTCCGGAATTGCTCTGACTGTGACAACAGAGCCTTCCTCAAAGGTTCCGCTGCCTGTTACGGAACCGCCCTCTCCGGCATGGATCTCCACATTCCATTTGGTATAGGGAACGGCGCTGATCCTGCCCTCTGTCACAGAAGCGGTGACCGAGGCATATCCCTTGGAAAGTTTTACGGTAAAGTGGAAGCTTCCGTCTGTGCCGTCCCGGTCAGCAGCGGTTCCTTCCACAGCCTCTTTAAAATCGGTTATGGTAACCGTATAGGCTGCCTGATTCAGGTTCATTTCTTTCAACTGTGCCTCGATCCAGGCTTTGAGCTCTTCCTCCGTGGTGACTGCGGACTGGTCAGCGGTCCACGAATAATTTTCCACCACAGATTGTGCCGCCGTCACATCCGGCCAGTAGCTTACCGAAGGCGAGGCAATATATCCGCATTTGCTGCACTTGCCGCCCTCGCCGTTCCTGTCGCAGGATTGATCAGACAGTACCGCTCCGCAGCCGGAAAAGCTGCAGGTTCCGTTATGGGTGCCATTGTGATTGCTTGTCCAGACGTATGTATGCTCTGTAAAGACAGGCGTTGCCGTCACATTTTCTGCCGGCATGGTAAACGTATTGTCTGTGACTGCAACCGTGTCCGGGATCACTTCCCATCCGGTGAGATGATAGCCCTCCGCCGGAGAAGCGCTCAACGTGATCTCTTTTCCCTCTGGCGCAGTCTCCGAAGACGCAGATGCGCTGCCGTTTTCGGCCGTTCCTACCGTTACCGAATATGCCCCGTAGAACACATCCACAGGTAATTTTTCTTCCCATGACTGCAGCACATTTCTGCCAGGTTGTTCCGTTTCTGTATAGGTGATCGTGAACTCAAGAGTACCCACATAGGTTCCCTCCGGTATGCTGCCGCCTTCTTCTCCAACACCGGTTCTGATAAGCTGACCGGTTTACTTAAATAGTCCATATTACCATACGCAATTACGATCGAGTGAGAAGCGTCATATTCCTGCCCATCCAGCAATACTCTAGAAGAAATCTCTGTCCCTTCTTCATTTTGCAATGTCACAGATTCTGGGGCTGTTACCGCAATCTTACCGCCCAAGCCCAGGCTGCATTCCGATTTCAGAAAAGAGATGGTAATCCCTTCGCCTCCGGCGGTCAATGTGTCTGCTGAAAGGCTGGCGTTATAGGTTGCTTTCTCAGTTGTTGCATCGATACTGTCTATACCCGAAAAGCTACGGTTCGTTGCACTCCAACTGCAGTGAACTGTGTACTCTGTTTCTGAGTACAAACCACTCAAAGAGGAATAAGTCTGCCACTCCGCAATATCGTCTGCAGATCCCCCCTGTTTTACAATTCCATATTTGACATCTGCTCCGTTAGGATCCGTATCGGTAGTTACGCTTATGCTATTTGCAGTAACTTCGCCTACGGCCAGATTGATCTGCGGACGGGCGGGAATGGTAACCTCTGTCCAGGGAGACGCCTTATGTGTCTCTGTTTCCTTATATCGCATATATACCGTCTATGGATCGTCTCCCGGAGTAAGCGCTAATTCATCGACAGCCGTGGCACTTTCATCATCCGTATTGGAAAATTCCATTATATGATTCGTATCTGGATAATAATCAGTTACTACTTCTTGTCCATAATCAATTTTGGCATCTTTCTCATCCGGGGCTGCCTTATCGGCTTTTTCGATCTTGATTCCTTCACTTATCACACTTCCCTCGTAATTCCCGGTTCCTGTGACTGTTACCGAAATGTTTTGTCCGATATCCTCTTTTACTGCAGTATAGATTTCTCCAACTGCGTTGACAATTTCTTCTTCCCCTCTCTTCCATTGAAAGGTAACGCTCTCTCCTGCATTGCCCTTGTAAACAGCCGTTAACTTCTGGTCAAATTGCGGGGTTCCTGTAATCTCCACTGTTCCATCGATCTTTGCCGGTGTGATCGAACCGATAATATTTTCCGGTGGTTTCACCTCATAGAATTCCGCATCCGCGCCGCTTAAAGAAAGATCACTTATGGTAACCTGAATATTCTCGCCGACGTCAGTCTTTTCATAGGTACCGGTACAGGTTACGGCAACGTCATCATTTGCTTCGACAAGCTGATTCGATGGTATGGTCAGGGACACTGTGGCTTCTTTGGTTCCGTCATAAGTCTTGCTGACTGTACCGTCACCGTCCACCTAGGCGGTGACTGTTTTTTATTCAAGGTGATAGACGTGTCGGCAGAGCCCTCCGTCATAGAATCGCTGCCGCCGTATTTCACTGTGAGCGTCTGGTTTCCGACTGGGATGCCTTTCTCACCGGTATCATACGTAAACGTAAAAGAGCCGTCACTTTCCACAGTTACCGCTTCTACAAGCTTGGTATCCCCCAGGAATAATGCCGCCTGATTCTGCGCCAGGGTATTGGCAGCAGCGTTGCTATCAGCAGATATCTTTCCTTCAATGGTAATGGTATCTCCGTAGGTAAATTCCCTTGTCTCTGTGTCTCCGTTTTTCACTGTAAGATCTATTTTCGATGGGGGAAGCTTTACCTCCACCTTACACTTTGCCGACTTTTCATCAGCAGAAGCGGTGATCTCAGCGGTACCCGGCGCTACGGCAGTGACTTTGCCATTTTCATCGACTGTCGCAACCTTATCATTGCTGCTTTGCCAGGTGATTTTACGATATCCGTCAGGAATCTCCGGTGATGTAGTTGCTGTCAAAGTCTCGCTTCCACCGATAAAAAGTTCCATGGAATCTTTAGACAGCGTGATTTCCTTTACTGTATAATTGACCGTGATACCATCTGGCAGCGAATCGGGGACAGTGCCGCCGTAGATATTGAGTGTGCCATTAGTTGACGGCTCGATAGCCCCGATAGTTCCGCCATGGATATTGACTGTTCCTCCGGTCATTTTTTCTATTTTGTTGACTGTCCCGCCATAAATATTGACGGTCACTCCATCAGAACCAGAGCTCAATAGTTCAACCGTGCCGTCGTAAATATTAATTTCCTTTGCATCGCCCAGGGTTAATTTTCCGGAAAGTGTTCCGCCATTAACGTTCAACGTTGAGTTCGCCGCCCTGGACTGTCTGTACCAGAGGGGCGATTATGAACAACTGGGAACGGTCCTGTCCAAACTGCAGGCAGAGCAAAAGAGCCGTTCCATCGTCACCTTTACCAGAAACCGGACCGTCAACACCCTCCTGCAGAATGCAGCGGCACAGGCAAAACGGCAGCAGATCCGGTTCCATGTACAGGCCAGCCTTCCGGAAGATCTGAACATCCCGGAGACGGATCTGTGCAGCCTGCTCATGAACATGCTGGACAACGCCCTGGAAGCCGCCGCCAAGGTCGCCTTCCCGGAAGAGCGCTCCGTCTCTCTCCAGATCAAAGTGTCGGCTCCCTACCTTGCTATCCGTTGTGAAAATTCTTATAACGGGGAGGTCAAAAAAGATAAGAAGGGCCGGCTGCTGACCACCAAGGAAAATCCCGCCGTCCACGGCTATGGCTGCCGCCAGATGGAAAAGATGGCGAAAAAATATCAGAGCGTCCTTCTGTTCCATACAGAGGATCCCCATATTTTTACCGTAGAAACAGCCCTTCGGATCCCGGAAAAAGGATAAGAAAAAGCTGTCCGCGATCGGCGGACAGCCCGTTTATCACTGATTCTTATAGGATACAAAAGCCTTCTGGCATGCATTTAAATATTTCCGGCTGACCGGGAGCTTATGCTCCCCATCATCTAAATAGAAGGACTGCCTGGTGCATTCCTGCACACGTCCCAGGTTTACGATATAGCTGTTATGGCAGCGGACAAACTGGCCTTTGGGAAGCATCCCCTCCAGTTCTCCCATGCCCGCCGGAAATTTCACACTTCCATCCTCAAGGATGATCTGTACTCCATGGCTCCCGTCCGTCTCCACATACAGGATGGAATGGACCGCCAGCCGTATTTTCCTCCGTCCCTTTTCCAGGAGGACCGTTTGGGCCCGGTGCTTCTGCCGCCAGTCTTTCAGGAGTATCTCTCTTAGCTTTTCCCAGTCCAGAGGCTTCAGCAGAAAGTGTACCGGCTGCACCTCATATCCGGCCAGGGCGTACTCTTCATAGCCGGTGATAAAAAGGATGCTCACCCTGTCGTCCCGTCTGCGCACCTCTTTCGCCAGCTCCAGGCCGTTTTTCTCCTCCAGTTTTATATCCAGCACCAGCAGGTCAAAGCCCTGCTCCCCGGTTTCCAGAACCGCTTCCAGCTCCTCTGCACTGGAAAAGGAGGCGATCTCATGTGTGATATTTTCTTCCGTCAAAGTCTCCCCGCAGAAACGGTAGATCCCGTCCCGTACGATCTGGTCGTCCTCGCAGACTGCCAGGCGGTATGGATGTATCATCTTCTGTATCTCCTTTTTTATATTTTCTTCAGCTTCGCAAATCCGGCGAACATCTTTTTCACGCCCGCCTTATCGAAATCCACAGTCACTTCGTAGTCTCTGCCGCCTTCCACGATATTCTTCACGATCCCCACGCCGAATTTCACATGGCGGACGGTGTCTCCCACTTCGTAGTCCAGCCCGTCGCTTTTTGTCACGGTAAAATTCCTGGGCTGGAAGGCCTTTGCCTGGAACGCCATCTTCATCTGCATATAGCTGCTTTTCGCCGGGATCACATCCTCAAGCTTCGGCTTTTTCTCCTGGATATCATGGCCCAGTTCCACAAGCCCCCGGGGGATCTCCCGGACAAAGCGGGAAACACGGTTGTACTGCACCTCTCCCCGGAGCATCCTCTGATGGGCGCTGGTAAGGGTCAGCTCCTTCATGGCTCTGGTGATGCCCACGTAGCAGAGCCGGCGTTCTTCCTCCATATCGGAAGGATCCCCGGAGGAAATGCTCATATAGCCCGGAAAGATCCCGTCCTCCATCCCGGCCAGGAACACATGGGGGAACTCCAGTCCCTTGGCGCTGTGCAGGGTCATCAGGACCACATAATCCTGGCTTGGATCCACCGTATCGATATCCGCGATCAAGGCGATCTCCTCCAGGAAGCCGGACAAGGTGGCCGGCTCTCCCATATCCTTCATCGCCTCCTCGTAGGAAACGGTCTTGGAGATCAGCTCGTCGATGTTCTCGATCCTGGCTCTGGATTCCTCGGTATCCTCCGCTTCCAGTTCCTTCACGTAACCGGTCTCCTCAATGATCTCCTCCAGAAGCTCCCGGACGGTATAAGCCTCCGCCTTGCTCTTTAAGGTCTGGATAAAAGTGACAAATCCATCGATTTTGGAAAGGCTGCGGCCAAGGGAAGGGATCTCCTCCGCCACGCGCAGGGCGTCATAAAAGCTGACGTCCATCTTGTCCGCATAGTCCTGGACCTTTCCCAGGGTCGTGGCGCCGATCCCCCGTTTGGGTACATTGATGATCCGGCGCACGGCAAGGTCGTCTCTGGCATTATCCACGGTTTTTAAGTAGCAGAGAAGATCCTTGATCTCCTTTCTGGCATAAAAGTTTACGCCTCCCACGATCTTGTAAGGGATATTAGCCAGCAGGCATTTTTCTTCAAAAAGACGTGACTGAGCGTTGGTACGGTAAAGCACCGCGCAGTCCCGGTAGCTGAACCGGCCCTCCCGCTTTTCTTTGGAGATCTCTCCCACCACGTATTCCGCTTCCTCGAAGCCGTTCATGAACTGCCGGAAATGGATCCTGTCTCCCTCCTCGTTTTCCGTCCAGAGGGTTTTGGGCTTTCTCTCCTGATTGTGCCGGATGACTTCATTGGCGGCGTTTAAGATATTCCTGGTGGAACGGTAATTCTGTTCCAGCCGGATCACCGCCGTATTGGGAAATACCCGTTCAAAGCCCAGGATGTTGCCGATATTGGCGCCCCGGAATTTGTAGATGGACTGGTCGTCGTCCCCTACCACACAGAGATTTTCGTATTTTGCCGCCAGAAGGCTGATCAGCTTGAACTGTGCCGTATTGGTATCCTGATACTCGTCCACCATGATGTAGCGGAACCGCTCCTGATAGGATTCCAGGATCTCTCCGCAGTGCTGGAAAAGCTCCACGGTCTTTACCAGAAGATCGTCAAAATCCAGGGCGTTGTTCTTATGTAAGGAGGACTGATATTCCCGGTATACCTCCGCCACGCGCTTTTTGTTGTAATCGCCGCCTGCGTTCAGCTCCATCTCGTCCGGTGTGATAAGCTCGTCCTTTGCGTGAGAGATCTGGGCCAGAAGCGAGCGTTCTTTATAAATCTTTGTATCGATATTCAGCCTCCGGCAGATATCCTTCATCAGGGTCTTCTGGTCGTCTGTATCATAGATGGTAAAATTGTTGTCGTATCCCAGATGGTCGATGTATCTTCGCAGGATACGCACACAGGTGGAATGGAAGGTGGACACCCAGATGCTCTCGGAGCCCAGGCCCACGATCTGGTCCACCCTCTCCCGCATCTCCTGGGCAGCCTTGTTGGTAAAGGTGATGGCCAGGATGTTCCAGGGCTTCACTCCTTTTTCTCCGATCAGATAGGCGATCCTGTGGGTGAGCACCCTGGTCTTTCCGGAGCCGGCTCCCGCCAGTATAAGAAGCGGTCCCTCGGTGTGGAAGACCGCCTCCTTTTGTTTATCGTTTAAAGTATCGTATATACTCATTTCCTGTTCTCCTATAAAAAATTATGCAGTCCGGCGGCCTCGCTCATGGCGGTTGGCCGGGTTCGATAAGTGTTCTCATTATAGCACGAAGGTCTTCACAAGCTCAACCGAAAAATATAGGCTGCTCCCTGTCCTGTTCTCCCTGTCAGACAATGGAGGGCTGGAGGGCTTGTCTTTTTTGCGCTGTCGTGATAAACTAATACACTGGAAATCAGTTATGTTTACTGGTTGATTCACTGTACGATACGAAATGATCCGGAGGACGACCGAACATGAAAAAAAATAATACGATCCTGCCTGCGGCGCGGGCAGCCTTTCCTTATACGATCCCCATCCTGGCGGGGTTCCTTTTTCTGGGGATCGCTTACGGGATCTATATGAATATCCAGGGATTCCCCGCTATCTATCCTATCCTCATGAGCCTGACCATTTTCGCCGGATCCATGGAGTTTGTGACCGCAGATCTCCTTTTGGGTGTGTTTGATCCTGTAGGGACCTTTCTTTTGACGCTGATGGTCAATGCCAGGCATTTATTTTATGGGATCTCCATGCTGGATAAATACAAGGGCCAGGGAAAGAAAAGCTTCTATCTGATCTTCGGAATGTGTGACGAGTCCTTTTCCATCAACTGTACCACCAACGTTCCGGAGGGCATCGACAGAGGCTGGTTTTACTTTTTTGTCACCCTTTTTAACCATTTCTACTGGTTTTTAGGGGCCGCCCTGGGCGGGGTGTTCGGCTCTTTGCTGAACTTTGATATGGAAGGACTGGAGTTTGTGATGACTGCTCTTTTGGTGGTGATCTTCCTGGAAAACTGGATGAAGGAAAAGAATCACATCAGTTCTCTTCTGGGACTTGGACTGTCCTTCCTCTGTCTTCTGCTCTTTGGAAGCAGCAATTTCATCATCCCGTCCATGCTCTGCATCCTGGGTGTCCTCACCCTGCTGCGGGGTACCTTATCCAGAATGGAGGAAGCTGCATCATGACTACGATCCAAAAAATCATCACTATCGCTGTGGTGGTCCTGGGAACCATGACCACCCGTTTTCTGCCTTTCCTGGTCTTTCCCGCAGGAAAGAAAACACCGCCCTATGTGCAGTATCTGGGAAAGGTGCTTCCCGCCGCTGCCCTGGGGATGCTGGTGATCTACTGCCTGAAGGATGTGAGTGTCTTTACGGGAATGCATGCCGTCCCGGAACTGATCTCCATCGCCGTTGTCACGATCCTGCATTTCTGGAAACGCCAGATGCTCCTGTCCATCGCCGGAGGGACCATCGTCTATATGCTGTTGGTGCAGTTTGTATTCTAATCAGAATACAAGCTGTCCATTTTGGCGATAAACGTACTCCAGTCAGGATTCTTTTTCTTTTCCTGACATGTTAAGTAATACTGATACTAGCATTTATTCATCCCCCCTAAAAGATCTTTTATTTCTTCAAGATCTTCGGATGCAACAGACATTTCATAGCCGAAATCCTCGGGGGATTTTCCAAACATGGCAAGAAGCTGGACAAATTCATCATCCGGCATCAGTCCTTCTTCATAGTTTAAAAGGATTATTTCCATTGCTCTGCCGGAAACGCCTTTTTTGCCGGTCCTCTTGTTTAATAGCATATGCTTATTGGGATCCAGCGCCTTAAAAA
The DNA here is from genome assembly GCA_019116385.1 of Candidatus Blautia faecigallinarum. Lineage (GTDB taxonomy): Bacteria > Bacillota > Clostridia > Lachnospirales > Lachnospiraceae > Blautia_A > Blautia_A faecigallinarum. The sequence continues at coordinate 30,450 of DXBU01000142.1, forward strand.
TACGGAAATACAGACTGTCTTCGTTTCTGTCTTCCATTTTATACAGCCGCTGGAAAAGCTCCTTTTGAATATATCCTTCTTCAAATAACCGGTTAACGATCGCTCTGTAGGGAAGCCACCATTCACATTGCAGCCTGGCTATAAACCTTAAAACCCGCAGATACTGTACAGAGGTAATATGCTCTGTCTGAAATTCTAAAATAACCTGTGTACGAAGCGCCGAACCAGGAAGCAGAAGTTCTGCCGCAAAGCGGTCTGCCTGTCTTTCGTTAAGCGGATCTTCTTCCATATCTTCTGTATAGGACTTTCCGGTTTTCGTGATAAAGTGGTAAAGTTCATGGGCAATGGCGAAAATCTGTTCGTCAAAATGCAAAGAGGTGTTAAGCCCCATAAATATGATTGGTTCTCCGTTTGTCTCGAAACGGGTCAGGGTTGCGTCAATATGCGACTTACCAGAGGATTGAAAAGGAAACTCACAGAGAATGATATTATTTTTCTCTAAAAGCATAAAAATATCACTGGCAATCGGAACATCCTCATATACGCCGAAAACCTTTCGTACCTCTATAGCTTTCTTTTTAATTTCCTCAATCTGAAAAGAAGATAATACTATATTTTTAATCATGGTGCAGGGCCTTTCTTAACACGATCTGTTTTTTTACCGCAAGCATCATCTCAAATAAATGATC
>DXBU01000143.1 GCA_019116385.1 Candidatus Blautia faecigallinarum
ACTACATGTTCTTTACATGAGGAAGAGGCTCAAAGGCAAAAAGGTTGTCTACGTAAAAGGTATGCTTGGGAAGCTCCAGTCCGCATTCGTGAAGGAGCTTGGTCCGGTATATCATAGAATGCATCAGAAGATACTTGCCTTTGGGAAAATGTCCGATATCGTTCCATCCAAAAACCTCTCCCTGGGGCAGGCAGCGGCGGTACTGCATCACTTTTTTCCTGGACGCACCCTGCTTTTCATAAACAAAGTTGCTGATAAAAAGATCCACGGTCTTTGGTCCCCGGATCAGTTCCTCCAGGGTCTTTAAAATGCTCTCGTAAGCTTCTTTGTTTACCCAGTCGTCACTGTCCACCACTTTGAAATACAGGCCTGTGGCATTGCGGATCCCTGTATTCACCGCTTCACCGTGTCCGCCGTTTTCCTGATGGATGGCTTTTACGATGGTGGGATATTTTTGTGCATAGGCGTCTGCGATCTGGGCAGTCCCATCGGAAGACCCATCATCCACAATAAGGATCTCCACATCCTCTCCTCCCACGAGCAGGGATTCTACACACTTTTCCATATACGCCTGAGAATTGTAGCATGGAATGGCAATACTTAAAAGCTTCATTCTTTTTCCTCCTTCATGTATTTCACATATGCGCGAAAAGCGGATGGTATTGCATACCGCATATCTGACATTTTTCTTTTTATAAAAATCAGCCCATTGTCACTTTGCCGGTCTATGGACGCCACCCGGATCCGGTAACCTGTCATCCTCCATTCTATATGGGAGAAAATATGCTTGGAAGGCTCCAGTTTCTCTATATGCAAAGGCTCCATATTGAATTCTTTCACAAGCTTTAAGGCTTCTTCTCTTTTGATATGGCCCGGTACATTGGGCAATTCGTAAAGGCCGGCCAGAAGGCCCTCCTCTTTTCTTTTCCGGATGGCCGTATATTCCCCATCCTGGATCACCAATACCGTGCGCTTTTCCCGGTTTCTTTCCTTCTTGGGTGCTCTGACGGGAAGTTCTCCTACGATCTGCTTTTGAAAAGCCGTACAGAGATCCTTAAGGGGACATACCGGGCATCTGGCTTCCCCATTAGGAACACAGACCACGGCTCCCAGTTCCATCAGTCCCTGATTGAAATCTCCGGGGCAGTCCTTAGGGATCCACTCCCCAAGGGTCTTTTCTACTTGTTTTTTTACAGAGGCTTTTGTGATATCCTCATAGCTTCCAACAAGGCGGGAATATACCCGCAGTACATTTCCGTCAACAGCAGGGACCGGGATCTGATAGGCGATGGAAGCGATGGCGCCGGCTGTATAGCTGCCGATCCCTTTTAGGGTCAAAAGCTCTTCGTAAGAAGCAGGCAGCTGTCCGTTGTATTTTTCCACAAGGATCCTGGCAGTCTCCTGCATGTTCCGGACACGGTTATAGTATCCCAGTCCTTCCCACAGCTTTAAAAGCTTTTCCGAAGGACAGTCCGCAAGGGCAGGAATATCCGGCAGTTCCTGTATGAATCTGAGAAAATAGGGCTTTACTGCTTCTACTCTTGTCTGCTGGAGCATGATCTCAGATACCCAGGTATAGTAGGCCTGGTTTTTGTCTCTCCAGGGAAAATCCCTTTTATTTTCTCTGTACCATGCCACCAGGGGCCGGCTGATCTCTTCCAGCATAAGGGCTCTCTTCCTCCTTCTTCTTTGCATTCATCTGTCCAGCCGCAGGGGGACCGGTGCATGGATCTCCATTGTATCCCTGGAAACAAGACAATCGTACGCCAGAAGTTTTACGCCTGCCTGGCTGGCTTTTTTCAGGCATTCTCCAAACTGGGGATGAGTTTCCCAATTAGGAGCAAAGTAGTCCACTCCTTCCATCTGGATCACAAACAATAGATAGGCTTCGTAGCCTTCTTTCAGGCATTCCATCAGTTCCTCTACATGTTTGACGCCTCTCAAAGTGGGCGCGTCAGGAAAACGTACAATATTGTCCTCCTCCAGGGTAACGCCTTTCACCTCGATAAATGCTTTTCTTTTTTCAGACTCTGCGTATAGATCAAAGCGGGAATTCCCGTATTTCTTTTCCGGCTTAAGGGATACCTGCTCCGGAAAAAGCCCTCCGGATAAGATCCATTCCATGGCTGCTTTATTGGGGCTCTGGGAATCCATGTTGATCCATCGTCCCTCTTTTAATACGCAGATCAGATCGTATTTTGTCTTTCTATTTGGATTTCTGCTTTCTTCCAGGATCACTTCGTTTCCTGGGACAAGAAGTTCCCGGCATCTTCCTGTGTTTTTCACATGTACGGTCTCGATTTTTCCTTCCAGGTTTACATGAGCAATAAACCGGTTGGGCCGGTCAAGAAAGATTCCTGTTTTTGTGTTTTCGTATTTCATACCTCTTATCATAACATAAAATTTAGAAAAAGCCAGTTGCTTTTTTCTCTTTTCTTCGCTACAATGAATCACAGCCAGAAAACAATTCTTTTAGAAAGGACTTTTTACATGGACAGTATCATTTTTGACGTGGACGGCACCCTTTGGGATTCCACGGAAATTGTAGCAAAAGCATGGACAGATTATCTGAAAGCCAACGGTATCGCCATGGAGATCACTTCCCAGCGGCTGAAGCAGCTCTTTGGACAGCTGCTGCCGGATATTGCCAGACAGCTCTTTACAGAGGCCCCAAAGGAAGAACAGATGCGCCTGATCGATGGCTGCTGCCAGGCAGAGCATGAAGCCCTCCTGCGTCAGTGTGCCCCCCTTTACCCGGGACTTGAGGATACCTTAAAGGCCCTTTGCCAAAAATATCCGCTTTTTATCGTAAGCAACTGCCAGGCCGGCTACATAGAAGTTTTTTTAGAGGCCACCGGTTTTTCCCATTATTTTAAAGGCCACCTTTGTCCGGGAGATACCGGCAAAGAAAAGGCAGGAAATATCCGTCAGATCATGGAAGATCACCATCTTTCCGATCCTATTTACGTAGGCGATACCATGGGGGATTATAAGGCCTGCCAGAAGGCCGGTGTCTCCTTTGTACATGCTTCCTACGGATTTGGCAGCGTACCAAAAGAGACTCCTTCCATCTCCTCCCTTCCCGATCTGCTCTCCTTTTGCGGTGTCTGACCCCGGAATTCCCGTTAAAAACAGATTTTCTAAAAAAGCATGCGGAAACTGATTTCCCGCATGCTTTTTCTTATTTTTTACATTTTGTTTTCAGAATATAAACCCAGATAATAAAGGTTGCGATCAAAAATACCAGATACACGATCTGAACGACCGCATTTGTTGTCAGGGTACTGAGCCCTGTGGCAGCGCCGATCAGGATCAGCGCGATACCGGAAACCTTTGCCATTTTTCTCTCATCGTATAGTTTTTTCCGAAGTTCGGTATTACCGCCCTTCATAAAAACATCGCCTTTTCCGCTTAAGAGGGCAATTCCCACTACCACTGCCGCCACCGTTAGAATATAGTCTATCAATGTTCCGCCCATGTCCATCCTCCTCTTATGTATCGCTGGGGGGAATTTCCCTCCAGCTGTTTTTCAGACCGCTTTTTAGTAGAAGCAAACGATCGGAACTCCATAATCAATGATATTATACAAAATCGCCGCATTGCTTGGAGGAAGATTGATGCATCCATGGGAACCGCCTCCGTAATACCTGGTTCCGCCGAAATAGGGCTGCCATGCTGCATCGTGGAAACCAATTCCTCCGTTGAAAGGCATCCAGTAGGTTACCGGCTGTTCGTACTCGTACTCTCCGTTTGGAAGTTTGCTTCCTCTAAGAACATCCGGACTCTTCTTATAATATAAAGTAAAGATCCCCGGCGGTGTCTGACGGTCGCTGTAGGTCATGTCTCCGGACACAATATCGGATTCAAAAATAACCGATCCGTTTTGATAATAATACATATGCTGGGCGCTTAAATCCACTTCAATATAGGTAGAGCCAATGTCGTTGACGCCCCGGGCGTTGGCCGTCATAGAATAAACCGGTTCCCGGGTGACCTGGGCTCCGGACTGGATCTCCTGAGTAAGCTGGGCAGTCTCCGCATCCTGATCGATCTGCCAGCCATATGCGGAACCATACACATAGACCACTCTTCCGCTTGTGGTATAAAACTCCCGGTCTGTGCCTACCGTATCGTAGGTTGCCGCAAGCTGAGCCACATAATCCCGGATGTGCTGTTCAAAGGAGGCATCGTCCTGCACAAGCTGTCCCTTTTCATCAAACTGGAGCCAGTCTTTTATGGTAGAGCCGTCCAGAGTCACCGTTTCCTCGCCAAAGGTATAGGTGATGCTTGCCTTGGTAAAGTTGTTATAGGCGTTTACCGTTGCCTGGAGATCTTTGTTGTCTTTGGTCACCTCAGCCTGTACATAGGCTTTTTCGAATTTGGCAAAATTGATATCCTTGCGGCTGTTGGAAACCGCCTTTTCCAAAATTCGGTACGCCTGCTTCAGGTTCAATTTGCTTCCCTGGGTTTCCGGAACGATCTCGAACTGGGTGTCATTGAAGGTCACATACGCATTTTCCGGCTCCACCTGGTTTTCTGCTTTTGCACAGCTGAGCTGCTTGATTTCATTTTGGAGCTTTTCCTTATCATATGTGATGTTTTCTTCTGCTGTGTAGTTCCTTTGTTCGAAATAGCCTAAAGGCCACTCGTAGATTTTCTGCTGTTTCAGATACTCCAGGACTTGTCCGTCAGGAAGATATTTATAGTTGATAGCATCTCCGCTGATGCTCTCCGGTTCCTGGTTTCTTGCCATTACCTGAATGGAATAGTCCTCCACCTTTTCCGCGATGGCCTGCTCGGCCTCGTAGGCGGTCATTCCGGAACAATCAATGCCGTTTATGACCGTTCCCTCAAAAAATTTATCCGAATAATAATAGCATATGCCGGCGTAAGTACACCCGGCAGCAACTGCAAGGATCGCCAGAACGATTCCTGTAGACTTCAGGACCTTATGTTTCTTTTTGGGCTCCGGGATCGGGGGAACTTCCATCTCTCCCTCTTCCAGGGGCACATAGGTGATCGGTCTTGGTCTGGCTGATTTCCTTTTGCGCGGGGGCGCAGGAGTGACCGGAGTCTCCTCTTTTTCTTCCGGGGCATTCACAGTGATCTGCTCCATAGCGGCATCTACTTTATCCTGGAATTCGCTGCTTTTGTTTTCTCCAGATGCAACGGTCTCCCCTTGTTCCATCTCCCTTTTTTCTTCGCTGCTCATTTGCATACTCTCCTCAACGATACGTGTCTCAAAATTTACATAGCTTCTATATTATAACATAAATATCCATTTTTGCATCTACATTTGTTTTTTTTATAAAAGATTTATAATTTATGCGTCAAAAAATACCGAAACTATATGCAAATTTATTTTTTCCTGTAATCGTTATTTTATCCCGGAGAGTTTCAGCTTTTTCGCGGTATCTTTCATCACGTAAAAATACATAAATACCAGCAGCGCCGTGGCGACGATCCAGGCCATGGGGCTTGCCAGGCAGGCGCCGAGATAGCTTTTCTGAGATGCCGCAGCCACCGCAGTAACCCCACGTCCGGTCAGTTCTGCCACGCCTGCCATCATGGGAAGGACGCCATAGCCCATACCCTGGATCCCGTTCCGCAGGGTGTTGACAAAGTGCAGGGGGATAAAGAAAATACCTACACATTTTACATAAATGTCCACCATCGGAATGACATCTGCCGCATTGTCCGAGATAAACAGATAGGAAAGATATTTTCCGAAGAAGATCAGCAGTACCCCTGTTATCACCGCATAGATAATGCCGATCACATGGGCGCTGCGGAATCCCTGGCGTACCCGCTCCAGTTTCCGGGCGCCGATGTTCTGGGCGTTGTAGGTGGCCATTGTGGTCCCCAAAGCCACGAAAGCCTGGGAAAATACACTTTCAATCTTGCTTCCCGCCGTAAATGCCGCCACCGCATAAGATCCCAGAGTGTTCAGCGCGGTCTGGACCATCATCGTGCCGATGGCAGTGATGGAATACTGCAGTCCCATGGGGATCCCCACACTGATCTGATTTTTCGCAAGATTTCTCCGGAATCTCCAGTCTTCTCTTTTAAGGCGCAGTTCCGGGACCGCTTTGGCAATGTAAACCAGGCACAAGATCCCGGATACTCCCTGGGAAATAACAGTGGCCCATGCTGCTCCTGCTGCTCCCATATGAAATACAATGATAAACACCAGGTCCAGTACGATGTTCAAAAGCGCAGCAAGGATCAGGAAATACAAAGGTGTCTTGCTGTTTCCCAAAGCTCTTAAAACACTTGCAAGGAAATTATATAAAACCTGGGCGATGATCCCGCCGCAGATGATCATGATATACGCATAAGCATCGGCGAAAATATCCTCGGGGGTATTCATAAATAGCAAAAGCCGACGCATCCCCAGCATACTTACCGCAGTCATCACCACGGACACGATTATAGACAAGATCGCCGCATTTCCTACGGTCTGGCGCATTTCCTCCATCTTATCCGCTCCAAACTTCTGCGCCGTCAGGACCGTAAATCCGGCAGTCAGCCCGGTGAGGAATCCAATGATCAAAAACATGATCGTACCTGTAGATCCCACGGCAGCCAAAGCCTTGGTACCTACGAATTTTCCAACGATCACCGCATCCGCCATGTTGTAAAACTGCTGAAATACGTTCCCGATGAAAACAGGGATCGTAAAATTCAGGATCATTTTCATTGGATTTCCGCTTGTCATATCTGTCTTCATTTTCCAACTCCACCTCGTCTTCAAGCACGTTTTTTTATGTATTCGAGGGGAATTATAGTAAAAAATGTTAATGGTTTCAATACCTCTTTTTTAATTCATTTATTTTCTCTATAATCACAAAACCCCCCGCGTAAGCAGGGGCTTTTGTTGTAAAAATCACGAATTTTATTTTTCTTCCAGAAGAGATTTTCCGGTCATTTCCTTCGGCTGTTCCATACCCATCATCTGGATCAGGGTGGGTACGATATCTGCCAGGCAGCCGTTCTCGCGGAGCTTGTATTTAGGATCTGCGTTCACCAGGATAAAGGGAACCGGGTTGGTGGTATGGGCGGTGAAAGGTTCGCCGGACTCATAGTCCACTAACTGCTCTGCATTTCCATGGTCTGCGCAGATGAACATCTGTCCGTCCACTTCTTTGATGGCGTCCACGGCTCTGCCCACGCAGGCGTCCACCGCTTCCACTGCCTTGATGGCTGCATCTTCCACACCGGTGTGGCCAACCATATCCGGGTTTGCAAAATTGATCACGATCACATCGTATTTTCCGGACTTGATGGCTTCCACCAGCTTGTCGCACACTTCCGGAGCGCTCATCTCCGGCTGCATGTCATAGGTGGGAACCTTGGGGGATTTTACCAGGATCCTGTCCTCGCCCTTGTTTGGTTCTTCCACGCCGCCGTTAAAGAAGAAGGTCACATGAGCGTATTTTTCTGTCTCGGCGATGCGGGCCTGGGTCAAATTGTGAGCAGCCAGGTATTCGCCGAAGGTATTGTGAAGCTGTACCTTATGGAATGCCACCAGCTTATTGGGAATGGTGTCGTCATAATCGGTAAAGCATACATAGGTCAGATCCAGTCTCCTTCCTCTTTCAAAGCCTTTGAAATCATCGTCGCAGAAGGCTCTGGTGATCTCACGGGCACGGTCCGGGCGGAAGTTAAAGAATACCACGGAATCCTTGTCAGAAATAACGGTAACCGGCTTTCCGTCCTTTTCGATGACGGTAGGAAGTACGAACTCGTCGGTCTTGTCTGCGTCATAGGATGCCTGTACCGCCTGGGCTGCGTCTGTGCCTTTTACGCCTTCGCCTTTGGTAAGGGCCTTGTAGGCAAGCTCCACACGGTCCCATCTGTTGTCTCTGTCCATAGCGTAATAACGGCCGGAAACCACGCCGATCTGGCCTACGCCGATCTCTTTCATCTTGGCTTCAAGCTCTTCGATATATCCCTTGCCGGAAGCGGGCGGAGTGTCACGTCCATCCAGGAAGCAGTGTACGTATACTTTTTTCAGCCCTTCTCTTTTGGCCATTTCCAGAAGGCCGTAAAGATGGGTGTTGTGGCTGTGTACGCCGCCGTCGGAAAGCAGTCCCATGAAATGGATGGCGGAATCGTTCTCCTTTGCGTTTTTCATTGCGGCAAGGAGCGCCTCGTTCTTAAAGAAGTCGCCGTCCTGGATCTCTTTGGTGATCCTGGTAAGCTCCTGGTACACGATACGTCCGGCGCCCATATTCATATGTCCCACCTCAGAGTTTCCCATCTGGCCGTCGGGAAGCCCTACGGCAAGTCCGCTGGCGTATCCCTTTACAAAAGGATATTCTGCCATCAGCTTGTCCATAACCGGCGTCTTTGCCTCATAAACAGCGTTTCCTTCATGTTTCTCATTCAATCCGTATCCGTCAAGGATCATTAAAACGGTAGGTCTTTTGCTCATAATCTTCTCCTTCATATCTGTAAAATTTCCTCTCCGGAAAAGGAGAGTGTTTTTGTACGATAAGTCTCTTCTTATATAGTAACAAAAAATAAAAATTTTTCAATTGTTTTCTTTGATTTTATGGGGCGGGTTATTTTCCGTAAACCCGCAGCATGCTGGAGATCTTCTGCACCGCTTTGCTTTCTTCCAGTTCCTTCATGGCCTTTTGGAAATCACCTTCCCTGACCATGGCGGTGATCACCACCACCTCGGCGCTGTCTTTGATCTTTGATTCCTTCTGCACGATCTGAGCCACGCTTACATGGTGTTTTGCAAACACGGCCGTCATCTCCGCCAGGACACCGCACCGGTCTTCCACCTGCATACGGAGGAAATAGCAGTTGCAGGTGTCTTCCATTTTTTTCACCGGGATATCCTTGTAGCAGGTGCAGCCGATCCGTGCGCTGCAGTTCAGGCGGATATTCCGCACGATATCAAAAATATCCCCTACCACCGCACTGGCCGTAGGCAGTTCTCCCGCTCCTCTTCCGAAGAACATGGCGTCCTCCACAGCGTCCCCGTGTACGAACACCGCATTGTAGGAATCGTTTACAGAAGCCAGCGGATGGGAGCTCGGGATCAGCATAGGGCATACATAAGCCTCGATCCCCTCTTCTGTGTTCCTTGCCACGCCCAGAAGCTTGATGTCGCATCCCATCTCCCTGGCGTATCGGATATCCTTCGAGGTGATCCTGGTGATCCCTTCTGTATATACATCGTCAAATACCACTCTGGAATTAAATGCCACAGAGGCCAGGATGGCTACCTTGCGCCCTGCGTCCAGTCCTTCCACATCAGCGGTGGGATCCGCCTCTGCATAGCCCAGCCGGGAAGCCAGGTCCAGCGCTTCGGAAAATTCCATCCCCTCCTGGGTCATTTTGGTAAGGATAAAGTTTGTGGTCCCGTTTATGATGCCCATGACCTCCGTCATATGATTTCCGGCCAGGCACTGCTTTAACGGCCGGATGATGGGGATGCCTCCGGCAACCGCAGCCTCAAACATGAAGTCCACATGGTTCGCTTCCGCCGCGTCCAGCAGCTCCTTGCCGTGTACCGCGATGAGGTCCTTGTTGGCGGATACCACATGCTTCCCGGCGTTCAGCGCCGCAAGGATATAGGTCCTGGCCGGCTCGATCCCGCCCATGAGCTCGATCACAATGTCGATGGAGGGGTCGTTTAAAATCTCCTCCCAGCTATTGGTCAACACAGAGGGATCCTCTACCTTTGCTGCTGCCTTTTCCAGGTTGCGCACCAGGATCTTTTTGATCTGCACTTTGCTTCCCAGCTTGGCTTCCATCTCACTTTCCTGATTTTTCAAGACCTTATAAACGCCTCCTCCGACCGTTCCAAGTCCGAGAAGAGCCGCGTTGATCATTTTGTCACTCATTGAATCATTCCTCTCTTTCTCCCGCCGGCCCCGCGGCGGTGATGGTAAAAATCTGTTCTTATGGTAGGGCACAGGGCGGCATTTGTCAAGCTTCCTGCCTGGGAATCCCTTAAAAAGGATTCTTTCCGAATACTTTTTCGCAGAGTTTTTTGCCGGTGGGGGTTGCTGCCAGGCCGCCTTCGCCGGTTTCCCTTAAGGTGGAAGGCATGGTATCCCCTACCCGTTTCATTGCCATGATGACCTCATCGGCGGGAATGGCACTGGAGATCCCGGCCAGGGCAAGCTCTGCGGCCACAAAGGCACCTGCCACACCGGAGGCGTTCCGTTTGATGCAGGGGATCTCTACCAGTCCGGCCACCGGGTCGCAGACAAGGCCTAAAATATTTTTAATGGCGATGGCTACGGCAGAATCCACCATCTGGGGCGTCCCGCCCATGAGCTCTACGATGGCACCTGCTGCCATAGCAGAAGCAGAGCCGCATTCCGCCTGGCATCCGCCCTCCGCTCCAGCGAGGGAGGCGTTGGCCGCGATCACCATTCCAATGGCAGAAGCGGTAAAAAGAGACATGACGCAGTCTTCCTCGGAAAGTCCTTTTTCTTCCTGCATGGTCAGCACAGCGGCAGGAAGGATCCCGCAGCTTCCGGCAGTGGGAGCGGCCACGATCCGTCCCATAGCCGCATTCAGCTCTGAGATGGCCAGGGCGCGGTAAAGGGCTCCCCCCAGAAGGGAACCAGTAAGATTTTTTCCTGCTTCCACGGCCTGGCGCATTTTGTATGCGTCCCCTCCGGTGAGGCCGCTGGTACTTTTCAGATCAGGGGCACAGCCCGGCTGGATGCAGGAAGCCATGACATGATAATTTTCTCTCATTTTTTCGTATATCTCTTCAGCCGGGATCTCCATCTGCTCAGCCTGCTGGGCAAGGACAATGTGGGAGATCCTGCAGTTTTCTTCTTTGGCGGTCTTTGTCAATTCATAAAGTGAATGATAATTGATATCCATATATAGACTCCTTTTGAAAAATACAGGCATTAGATAGCCCGCAGCATGGTACTGGTGTAAATATTCGGAAGCTTCTGGATCTCTTCATTTAAGGAAGGATTGTAAGCGCCGTCGATCTCTATGGTCATAACTGCCTGGCCGCCCTTCTTTTTCCTTGCAAGGCGGAAGTTGCAGATATTCACCCCGTAATCTGCCATAAGTTCTGTTACCGAAGCGATCGTACCAGGTGCGTCTTTATGCAGGACGATCAGGGACGTATGGGCTCCCGTAAGGGCTACGTCCATGCCATTGATCCGGGTGATCAGGATGTTCCCGCCGCCGATGCTGCTGCCTCTGAGACTTACCTGGTGGCCGTCGTCGCCGGTGAGCACCAGCTCTGCTGTATTGGGGTGGGCGTCCGGGATCTCTCCGGTAAGGATCTCGATCTCCAGCCCCTTCTCCGCCGCCAGGTCCAGAGAAAAGCGGATTCTTTCATCATCCGTGTTCATTCCCAGGATCCCAGCTATGATAGCCTTGTCCGTACCGTGTCCTTTATAGGTTTTGGCAAAGGAACCATGAAAGAGGATCCTGGCCCGTATGGGCTCTGTTCCCAGAAGGGTGCGGGTGATCAGGCCGATGCGCACGGCGCCGGCCGTGTGGGAACTGGAAGGCCCGATCATGACAGGGCCTAAAATATCAAAAACGTTCATGTGGATTTCCTCCTGTCTTTCTGACCGGTCTGGTCTGAAAAAAGCTGTGTGAGATGCTTGAAAATTATAAATATTATAACATTTATTATGCGCTGAATCCAGTATCAGTATTGCCCCGGACGGACATGATTGCCCTTTCTTCTTCCTGAATACAGTTAAATTTAAAATTGTATTGACAAATATATATCGCGGTGCTATACTTCGAATATAGAAATATCGCAGTTCTATATATCGTACAAGGAGGTATGCCTATGGATGCTCATATAAAGAAAGTATATGTTCCCATGACCGAAACAGGTTTTTACATACTTCTCTGCCTCCAGAATCCCATGCACGGCTATGGGATCGTACAAAAAGTAGAGGCACTTACAGACGGAGAAATCCGTCTAAGCCCCGGCACTATGTACGGCAGCCTGTCGAAGATGGAAAAGGACGGCCTGATCCTGTTTATCAGAGAAGAAGAAAAAAGGAAGATCTATCAGATCACAGACCTGGGCAGGCAGGTCCTGGCCCTGGAAATGGCACGTATAGAGCGTTTGTACAGAAATATGAGGGAGGTGCGTGAAAATGAAGGATAAAAAGACCGAAATCCGTTTTTTTACGATCGTCCAATGGAAACAGGAGGAGGATTATCTCAGGCGAAATCACCAAAACGGATGGAAATTTACAGGTGTAACTTTCTTCGGCTATCATTTCGAAAGATGTGAGCCTGAGGATGTCATTTATCAGTTAGATTATAATCCCGACGGCATTGCCCACAAAGAAGAATATATCCGCCTGTTCCAGGACTGCGGCTGGGAATATCTCCAGGATTTTGTAGGCTACAGCTACTTCCGCAAGCCAGCCTCCCAGATGCGGGGGGAGGAAGAGATCTTCTGTGACGATGAATCCCGGCTGGAGATGATGAAACGGATATTTCACGGACGCATGACGCCTCTTCTGTTCATTTTCGCCCTGATCATCCTGCCGAATATCTTCCGTCAGATCATCAGCGGCACATTCGGGATGCATGGAGAGACCATCATCTTTCTCATACTGTTTGTTTTGTATCTTGTCATATTCATCATCTTTGGTTATCAGTTCTATCAGTATAAACATTCTCTTAAGGAATGATCCGGTCACGGAGCTTTCCGCAAAGAAATCCCCGGACGGTACCGGCCTGAAAAGCACCGGATACCGCCCGGGGATCTTATTTACCTTTTTCTAGGAGAAAGGATCATTTTTTGTAATTAACGATCGCACCGAAGTCAGCCTTTAAGGAAGCGCCGCCTACAAGTCCGCCGTCGATGTCGTTCTGTGCGAACAGCTCCGGAGCGGTTGCAGGATTTACAGATCCGCCGTACTGGATGCGGATCGCTTCTGCGGTAGCTTCGTCATAGATCTCAGCGATGCATGCACGGATACCTGCGCATACTTCCTGTGCCTGCTCTGTTGTAGCAGTCTTTCCGGTTCCGATAGCCCAGATCGGCTCGTAAGCGATAACGGCTGTCTTAGCCTGGTCTGCAGTCACACCCTGGAATCCAACCTTAACCTGCTGACGGATGAAATCCATGGTCACGCCCTGCTCTCTCTGGGTAAGGCTCTCGCCGCAGCACATGATCGGAGTGATGCCGTGCTCAAATGCTTTGAGCATTTTCTTGTTTACGGACTCGTTGGTCTCTGCGAAATATTCTCTTCTCTCAGAATGTCCAAGAACAACATATTTCACGCCAACATCTGTGAGCATTGCCGGGGAGATCTCTCCGGTGTATGCGCCTTTTTCCTCATAGTACATATTCTCGGCTCCAACCTGGATGTTGGTTCCCTTTGTTGCTTCCATAACCGGGATGATATCGATAGCCGGTACACAGAATACAACATCTACTTCATCGTTTACTACCAGTGGTTTTAAGGTTTCTACTAATTTTACTGCTTCGCTTGGCGTCATGTTCATTTTCCAGTTGCCTGCGATGATTTTCTTTCTTGCCATTTTATTGTTCTCCTTCTGTGTATTTATAATGAAAGTTCGCACTAAATTCATGCTTCGCCTTTGGCTCGCATTCATTAAGTGCTCTACTTATCGTTGGCTGCTGCTACGCCCGGAAGTTCTTTGCCTTCCAGGAATTCCAGGGAAGCGCCGCCGCCTGTGGAAATGTGGGTCATCTTGTCGCCGTATCCAAGGATGTTCACAGCTGCTGCAGAATCGCCGCCGCCGATGATGGTCACTGCATCTGTATCAGCCAGTGCCTTTGCTACCGCTTCTGTGCCGTGTGCAAAGTTCGGCATTTCAAAGCAGCCCATCGGTCCGTTCCATACTACGGTCTTAGCGTCTTTTACAGCGTCGCAGAAGATCTTCTCTGTCTCCGGTCCGATGTCCAGGCCTTCCCAGCCATCCGGGATCTCGCCGGTAGGAACAACCTTCTGGTTGCAGTCGTTAGAGAACGCATCACCGATCTTATTGTCTACAGGAAGAAGAAGCTTCACGCCTTTTTCCTGTGCTTTCTTTTCCATTTCAAGGGCAAAATCAAGATAATCATCCTCGCAGAGAGAATTTCCAATGCTGCCGCCATGTGCTTTGCTGAAAGTATAGGACATTCCGCCGCCGATGATCAGCACGTCCACTTTGTCAAGGAGGTTATTGATAACGGAGATCTTGCTGGAAACCTTAGCTCCGCCCAGGATCGCTACGAAAGGTCTCTCCGGATTGTTTACCGCGTTGCCTAAGAAATCGATCTCTTTCTGCATTAAGTATCCAACTACAGCAGTGTCCACATATTTGGTAACACCTACGTTTGAGCAGTGTGCTCTGTGAGCGGTACCAAATGCATCGTTTACGAATACATCGCACAGGGATGCCAGCTCTTTGCTGAACTCATCGCCGTTCTTTGTCTCTTCTGCACGGTAACGGGTATTTTCAAGAAGGATCACATCGCCGTCCTTCATCGCTTCTACAGCCGCCTTTGCGTTCGGTCCTACAACCTCAGGATCTGCGGCAAATTTTACTTCCTGTCCTAACAGCTCGGAAAGACGTACTGCAACAGGAGCCAGGGATAATTCCGGTTTCGGCTCTCCCTTGGGTTTTCCTAAATGGGAGCAGAGGATGATCTTTCCGCCGTCAGCGATCAGTTTCTTAATGGTAGGAAGAGCTGCCACCAGACGGTTTTCGTCTGTGATCTTGCCATCCTGAAGAGGAACGTTAAAGTCGCATCTTACAAGGACTCTTTTTCCCTTTACGTTGATATCATCAATGGACTTTTTGTTAAGCATGGTTATGCCTCCTTTAATTCACTGAAAAAAATTAAGGGTCCGGTCCTTATCAGACCGGACCCCTGGTGAGTCTATGCTGCTATCAGATTTCGATTATGCGTTGAGCAGTTTTCCGAAATGTTTGATAGTACGAACCATCTGGCTTGTGTAGGAGTTTTCGTTGTCATACCAGGAAACTACCTGTACCTGTGTGGTGCCGTTGTCTAATGGAAGAACCATTGTCTGGGTAGCATCAAACAGAGAACCATAGGTCATTCCTACGATATCGCTGGAAACGATCTCGTCTTCGTTGTATCCGAAGGACTCATTGGATGCAGCTTTCATAGCGTCGTTGATCTGCTCTTTTGTTACATTTCCTTCTACAACTGCTGTAAGGATAGTGGTGGATCCTGTAGGAGTAGGAACACGCTGAGCAGCGCCGATGAGCTTGCCGTTCAGTTCCGGGATAACAAGGCCGATAGCCTTAGCTGCGCCGGTGCTGTTGGGAACGATATTAACAGCTGCTGCACGGGATCTTCTCAGATCGCCTTTTCTCTGCGGTCCGTCAAGTGTCATCTGATCGCCTGTGTAAGCGTGGATGGTGCACATGATACCGGATTTGATCGGTGCAAGGTCATTTAATGCTTTTGCCATCGGAGCAAGGCAGTTTGTTGTACAGGAAGCTGCGGAGATGATCTTGTCATCGCTTGTCAGGCCTTCATGGTTTACATTGTAAACGATTGTCTTCAGGTCGTTTCCTGCCGGAGCGGAAATGATAACGTGCTTAGCGCCTGCATCGATATGAGCCTGAGCTTTTGCCTTAGAGGTATAGAAACCTGTGCACTCAAGAACTACGTCTACGCCGATCTCTCCCCATGGAAGCTCAGCAGCGTTAGCCTTTGCATAGATTTTGATCTCTTTTCCGTCTACTGTGATGGAATCTTCGCCAGCGGAAACCTTGTCGCACAGAGCATATCTTCCCTGAGTAGAGTCATATTTTAATAAGTGAGCCAGCATTTTCGGAGATGTTAAGTCGTTGATCGCTACGATCTCAAATCCTTCTGCTCCGAACATCTGACGGAAAGCAAGACGTCCGATACGTCCAAAACCATTAATTGCAACTTTTACTGCCATGATAAATTCCTCCTATGAAATAAGTGGTAAATTCTAACGCGTCTTCGTCTTTGGAAGCTACGTTAACCTATCTGGTATTGTACCCAATTTTCGCCAATAATTCAAGACTATTTTATAAAAAACCTTTTAAAACCACAAAATTAAAGTATAATATACCTGTATCCATAAGAAAATATTACCAGGAGAGAATGTAATGACAAAAAAAATATTGTGGGACTGTCATATGCACAGTTTTTTTTCTGCTGACAGCAATACCCCCATGGAAGAAATGATAAAAGAAGCTCTTTCCCAGGGCTTAAAAGGGATCTGTTTTACCGAGCATCTGGACCCGGATTATCCCCCCACTCCAGATGATCTGGATTTTTCTCTTGACATCCCCGCATACTGCAGCCAGCTTTCCCGGCTGAAAGAACAGTATAAAAATAAGATTTCCCTCTGCTTTGGGATTGAGCTTGGCCTTCAGCCTCATCTGGCGGCTGATTTTAGGGATCTGCTCGGGATGTACCCCTTTGACTTTGTCATTGGATCTTCCCATGTTGTCCACGGCAGAGATCCATACTACCCGGAGTATTTCCAGGGCCGCAGGGAAGAGGAAGCCTACCGGGAATATTTTCAGTCTATCCTGGAAAATATAGAGGCTTTTGGGGAAATGGATGTGTACGGGCATATTGATTATGTGGTGCGCTATGGTCCCGGCCAGAATACGTACTACACCTATGAAGCCTACCGGGATATCCTGGATGAGATCCTGAAAAGCCTGATCCGGCGGGGGATCGGTATCGAGCTAAATACCGGCGGGTACCATTACGGTCTTGGCGAGCCCAATCCCTCCGCTGCTGTCATCCGCCGGTACCGGGAGCTGGGAGGCGAGATCATAACCATAGGAGCCGATGCCCATACTCCGGATAAGATCGGGTTCGCCTTTTCCCAGGCTGCCCAGGTACTGAAAACATGCGGTTTTACGTATTATACGGTTTTTCAGGAACGGAAACCTGTTTTTTTCCCTCTTGAATAGCTGTGTTTTCTGTAATCTGCACGCTGCATTTTCCAAAACCTGTTAAGGTTTATACAAATATATGTTCTAGGGCGAATACTTGACATTTTCTTTGTGTCCTTGTAAGATATTCATGAATTGGAGAATATGGATTTATCCTCCAAAAATCCCCGTATATAAAATCTAGAAAAACTCAGATATATCAGGAGGAGAAACTTATGGCTAAAAAAAGAATCCAAAAGAAAAAAGCACAAGCAGAAAAGACTTCCTCACAGAAGGCCGAAACAATAAAATTGGAAACAAAAAAGGCTGAACCCATTAAAGTCGAAACCAAAAAGACTGAGCCTATTAAAGTAGAGACAAAGAAAACCGAGCCTGTTAAGGTCGAAACCAAAAAAACTGAGCCTGTTAAAGTCGAAACAAAAAAAACTGAGCCTGTTAAGGTTGAAACCAAGAAAACTGAGCCTGTTAAAGTCGGTACAACAAAGACCGAACCCATCAAAGTAGAAAAGAAGAATGCCGACCCTATCATGATCGAGGCGCAGAAAGACAGTGAAAAAATTTATCAGTCACGCTTTAACCGGCACTATGACGAGCTCAAATGGCTGTACTGCGAGCTGTATCAGGACAATCCTTATGTAATGATGCACCTGAACGATCTCACCGCACAGCTGAAAAAGTTTTACGAGGAAAGGACTGCTCTTTTAAAAGCCTCCGATCTCCGCAGGGAAAACGATCCCAACTGGTATAAAAGGAACAATCTTCTGGGCATGATGATGTATGTAGACAATTTTTCAGATACTTTAAAAGGCCTGGAAGAAAAACTGGATTATATTCAGGAATGCAATGTAAACTATCTCCACCTAATGCCTCTGCTCTCCTCTCCCAAGGGAAAAAGCGACGGGGGGTATGCGGTTGCAGATTTCCGTAAAGTCCAGGAAGAGTTGGGGACCATGGATGATTTCGCTTCTGCCGCCGCAAAATGCCACGAACGGGGGATCAGCGTATGCCTGGATTTTGTAATGAACCATACCTCCGAGGAGCATGAGTGGGCCAAGCGTGCCCGGGTCGGCGAAAAAGAATACCAGGACCGTTACTTTTTCTTCGATTCTTACGATGTTCCTGCTTTATATGAAAAAAACTGCCCTCAGGTATTCCCCACCACTGCTCCGGGGAACTTTACCTGGCTGGAAGATATACAAAAGCATGTCATGACTACCTTCTATCCCTATCAGTGGGATCTGAACTACCGCAATCCCATTGTACTTAATGAGATGATCTTCAACATGCTTTACCTGGCAAATCAAGGGGTTGATATCGTCCGTCTGGATGCCGTGCCTTATATCTGGAAACAGCTGGGCACCAACTGCCGCAATCTTCCCCAGGTACACTCCATCGTCCGCATCATGCGTATGATCTGTGAGATCGTCTGCCCGGGCGTACTGCTTTTGGGCGAAGTGGTCATGGAGCCGGAAAAGGTAGTTCCTTACTTCGGTACCGTAGAAAAACCGGAATGCCACCTGCTTTATAATGTCACCACTATGGCCAGCACCTGGCACACTGTTGCCACAAGGGATGTTTCCCTGCTCCGCCGCCAGGTAGATATTGTAGCTTCGCTTCCCAAGGAATATATCTTCCAGAATTATCTCCGCTGCCATGATGACATCGGCTGGGGACTGGATTACGATTATCTGAAGAACTTCGGCATCGAGGAAATTCCTCACAAGAAATACCTGAATGATTTCCTCACCGGCAAGTACCCGGATTCCTTTGCCAGAGGCGAACTGTACAACGATGATCCCCGTCTGGGAGACGCCCGCCTTTGCGGAACCACTGCCTCCCTGTGCGGCATCGAGCGCTATGGTTTTGAAGGAAACGAAGAAGGCGTTAGCCGGGGGATTCGCTATGATATCACCCTTCATGCCTTCATGCTTTCCCTGTCCGGCATCCCGGTGATCTACAGCGGAGATGAGGTTGGCCAGTTGAACGACTATTCTTATAAAGAAGATCCGGATAAGGCAGCGGATTCCCGGTATATCCACAGAGGGAAATTCAACTGGGAACTTGCCGAAAACCGCAAACGCCCTCACACCGTGCAGGGCAGACTGTTCCCGGTCCTTGACAAACTGGAGCACATCCGCAAAGCCCACAGCGTTTTTGATTCCAACGCGGACGTAAGGACCATTGATACCTGGGATGCATCCATACTGGCTGTTGTACGTGAGAATCCCATGGAGAAATTCATTGGAATTTATAATTTCAGCGAACAGGACAAGGTAGCCTGGATCAACGAAGAGGATGGAATGTACCTGGATCTTATCTCCGGACGAAAGATGGAAGCCAGAGGGGTTCAGATCCCGGCCTTTGGATGTTACTGGCTTTGCAGGGAAAAATAATCCTGACCTGATTTTTCATTTAAAAAGGCGGTATGTACTTTATCAGAAAAGTACATACCGCTTTGTTTGTTGTTATCTCTGCAGCCTCTCCAAAAAGGACACTGCCTTCCCGGGATTCTCGCTGTCCAGATATTTCTGGAATATGTTTTTAAGCCATCCCGTGATCGCATCGATGACCACCGGTGAAAAAGTCATCAGAAGGAACACCAGAATGATCATTCCAAATTCCAGGGCTCCCAGGGTCAGCAGATTCTGAAGAACGACCGCCGCTGTAAAGAAGATAAACTGCATTCCATAAATGATCACCTTTCGGTACCGGTTCAACGGTGAATATACGGTCTTTAGTGCCGACATGTAATTCCATCCCGTCACCAGCACGCAGGCTGTATTCAGCATCACATTGGACTTATACACATCCTGGCATACCAGCATGATCACAAATACACATCCGGTGATCGTGATTGCCGCCGGAAACGCGTTGATAAACACATGCCGCAAAAACGTATGCCCGATCTTGTTATAATTATTCTCCTGGGCAAGAAGGAAGGTGGGGATCCCCACCGCACAGGCGCTGATCAGGGACATCTGGATCGGCTCAAATGGATAAGCTTCTCCGAAAAAGATCGTAAGCAAGGAAAGACAGACGGAAAAGATCGTCTTGATCAAAAACATGGAAGCTGCCATGCGGATATTATTTACAACTCTTCGCCCCTGGTTTACAATGTGAGGCATTGCCGCAAAATTGGAATCCAGCAGCACCACGTTGGCGATATTCTTCGCCGCATCACTTCCTTGTGCCATGGCTATGCTGCAGTCTGCTTCCTTTAAAGCAAGAACGTCATTGACGCCGTCTCCTGTCATGGCTACGGTATGGCCTTGTTTTTTCAGCGCCAGTACCATCTCTTTTTTCTGTTTTGGTGTTACCCTTCCGAATACGCAGCATTCCGAAACTGCTTTTTCCATTTCCTCCGGTGTCGTTATAGTTGTGGCGTCTATATAATGGTCCGCATTTTTCAAGCCCGCCTTTTTTGCAATAGAAGATACCGTAACCGGATCGTCTCCGGAGATCACCTTTAAGTCTACTCCCTGGCTGTCAAAAAATTTCAGCGTTTCCGGTGCTTCCTTACGTATCACATCTGTAAGCAGAAACAGTCCCACCGGGCGAAGGCCCTCTGGCAGCTCCGTCCCCTCTGTGATCTTTTCACTGTGGGCAAGGACCAGGATACGGAATCCCTCCCCTGCATATTTCTGACAGGTCTCTGTAAGGCTTCCATATCCCTGGGGAAATAAAAACTGCGCCGCCCCCATAAGATACGTGCCTTCCTCTTCGAAGGCCGCGCCGCTGTATTTTCTGTCTGAAGAAAAGGGAACTGCATGATGGAGCTTCATATCTTTTTTGGGAAGGAAACGCTTGCGCAGGGCATCTGCCGTAGCGTTTTCATCATGAAGGACCGCCATAATGTTCCTCATAGCCCGTTCAAGAAGGGACAAGGACAATTTCTGTTCTTCCTGCTGTTCTTTCTTTTCTATCTGTATAGGTTTTTCTTCCGGAAGAGAAGGCTGCACTTCCCCAGGCAGTTCCAGGATCGTTTCGTCAGAGGAGTCAAGAACCGCATCTGCCGCTGCCTTTTCCACTTCATCGTCCTGGGAGTCTGGATTTTCCTGCCAGGGTTCTACCCGTTCCACACACATGGTCCCTTCGGTAATGGTCCCTGTCTTATCAAGGCAAAGGATGTCCACCCGGGCAAGGGTCTCAATACAATATAATTCCTGGACCAGGGTATTCTTTCTGGCCAGGACCAAAGCACCAATAGTCAGCGCCACACTAGTCAAAAGGACCAGGCCTTCCGGGATCATTCCCAGCACGGCGGCTACCATATTTACCACAGAATCTTTAAAGGTATCCCCCACCACATAATACTGCTTATAAAACAGCATGATCCCCAAAGGAACGATGATGATACTGATCACCTTCAAGATCGCATTCAAGGAATTTCTAAGTTCGGAGTTATGCCGTTTAAATTCTTTGGCTTCACTGGTGATCTGGGAAGCGTAATTGTCCTTTCCCACATGCACCACCTGGCAGCAGGCCTCACCGGAAGTGACAAAACTTCCGGAGTACAGTTCGTCCCCCACATTCTTGGAAAGGTTGTCCGCCTCACCGGTAAGCAGAGATTCATTTACCTCAAGGTTTCCTTCCAGTACCTTTGCATCTGCCGGAACCTGATCGCCGGTTTTCAGAAAGATCAGATCATCTAAAACCAGTTTTTCTGTGGAAATGCTCCATTTTTTCCCTTCCCGCAGTACAACTGCCTTGCTTTCTGTAAGAATGGCAAGCTTATCGATCGTCTTTTTGGCCCGGATCTCCTGTATGATACCAATAACGGTATTAATGATGATGATACATACAAAAAGGGAATTTTTAAAGGATCCCACCAAAAGGACCAGGACAAGGAGCGCCAGATTCAAGAAGTTGAAAAAGGTCAGGGTATTCTCCATGACGATCTGTTTATAGGTCCTGGTATTGGGATTTTCGTTGGCGTTTATCTTTCCCT
The DNA here is from genome assembly GCA_019116385.1 of Candidatus Blautia faecigallinarum. Lineage (GTDB taxonomy): Bacteria > Bacillota > Clostridia > Lachnospirales > Lachnospiraceae > Blautia_A > Blautia_A faecigallinarum. The sequence continues at coordinate 21,857 of DXBU01000143.1, forward strand.
CTTCGATCCGCTGTTTTACCTGTTCATTTGTAAGTCCTGTCATTGTTTCCTCTTTTCTACTGTTTGTCAATGATTCCGCCGCCTGCTACGCAGCCATCCTGGTAAAAGACCACCGCCTGCCCCGGGGTGATCGCCCGTTGAGGCTGTGCGAACTCCACTTTCAGCGCGTCTTCACCAATCTTTTTTATAACAGCAGGCGCACCAGCATGATTATAACGGATTTTCGCCACAACTTCCATACCATCTGTAAATTTTTCTACAGACATGGCATTGAGCCTGGTGCAGAAAAGTTCTTTGGCAAACAGATCTTCACTTTCGCCGATCACCACTTCATTGGTGTCCGGCCGGATCCGGGTCACAAAGACGGGATGTCCCATTGCCAGGTTCAATCCTTTTCTCTGACCTATGGTGTAATGAATGATTCCTTTATGCTGGCCCAGGATCTCACCTGAAGCATTTACATAATTTCCCTTTTTTATAATCTTTTTGGAATTTTTTTCAATAAATCCCCCATAGTCCTTATCCGGGATAAAACAGATTTCCATGCTGTCCGGCTTTTCAGCGACAGGAATACCCGCCTTCTTGGCCAGCTGCCGCACCTGCTCCTTGGTATAAGCTCCAAGGGGCATGCGGGTTCTTTTCAACTGTTCCTGGCTAAGTCCATAGAGGGCGTAGGTCTGATCCTTTTGGGCACTGGCCGCACATTTGAGGGTGTATCTTCCATTAGGAAGCTGTTGGATCCTGGCATAATGTCCGGTGGCCAAAAGGGAGGCACCCAGCTTTTCCCCTTCTTCCATCAATGCCTTCCATTTAATAGAAGGATTGCAGATCACACAGGGATTGGGGGTTCTTCCCTGGAGGTATTCCTCTATGAAATAATCGATCACGTTTTCTTTAAATTTTGTACAGACATCAGCAACATAGTGCTGGATCCCCAGAAAATCCGCTACCCGGGCGGCATCTTTTGCAATTTCTCCTGAGGAAGACGCTCCCTGGTCATTTATGGTCTCCCGAAAATGTACCATGGTCACCCCGATCACCTCGTATCCCTGCTCTTTAAGGAGCCAGGCGGCCACAGAGGAATCCACTCCTCCAGAGAGGCCGACGATTATTTTTTCTTTTTCCATTAATATTCTTCCTCGTCCTCTTCTTCCCCTTCATGGATATCCGACTTTGGCTTTTCAAGGCCTTCAATTTCTATATGGTGTTTCTGGGCATAATCCCAAAGAGCGGCATGGATGGCCTCCTCCGCCAGCAGGGAGCAATGCACCTTCACAGGCGGAAGCCCATCCAGCGCCTCCATAACGGCTTTGTTGGTCACCTGCATGGCTTCTTCTATGGTCTTGCCTTTCACCAGTTCTGTGGCCATACTGCTGGTTGCTACAGCGGCGCCGCACCCGAAGGTTTTAAATTTGCAGTCCCGGATGATATGGGTCTCGTCATCGATATCCAAAAAGATCCTCATGATATCGCCGCATTTTGCATTGCCTACGGTTCCCACTCCGCTGGCGTCCTCTATTTCTCCCACGTTGCGGGGATTCTGAAAATGGTCCATTACTTTCTCACTGTACATGATAGTTCCTCCTGATCACTGTATTCTTTATGCTTCTCTTGCTTTTTGCTTTTTTATAAAATCTTCATATAAGGGAGACATGTTCCGCAGATTCTGTACAATGTCTTTTAATTTTTCAACCGTGTAGTCAATGTCTTCCCTGGTGGTCTCCTCGCTTAAGGTCATCCTGAGCGATCCATGGGCGATCTCGTGGGGAAGTCCGATCGCAAGCAGCACATGGGAAGGATCCAGCGACCCGGAAGTGCAGGCAGAACCACTGGAGGCACAAATGCCAAAGCTGTCCAGCATAAGCAGCAAAGACTCCCCTTCTATAAATTGAAAGCTTACATTTACATTGTTGGGCAGACGCTTATGGGCATCTCCGTTTAGCCTGACATAAGGAATCTCTGCCAGGATCCTCTGGATCATATGATCCCGGAGCTCCCTCTCCTTTTTTGTCCTTTCCTCCATAGTAGACGCCGCCAGCTGTGCTGCTTTTCCGTATCCTACGATTCCGGGGACGTTCTCTGTCCCTGCCCGGCGTTTTCTCTCCTGGGCGCCCCCATGTACGAAGGAGCGGATCTTAACCCCTTTGCGGATGTATAAAAAGCCGATCCCCTTGGGTCCGTTTATCTTGTGGGCGCTGGAGCTGAGCATGTCAATGCAGCAGTCGTCCACCTGGATGGGCACCTGGCCAAATGCCTGTACCGCGTCTGTGTGGAACAAGATCCCATGCTCCCGGGCGATCCTTCCGATCTCTTTAACGGGTTCAATGGTGCCGATCTCATTGTTGGCAAACATAACGGAGATCAGGATCGTCTCCGGCGTGATCGCTGCTTCCAGATCTTCCAGACGGACCAGGCCATTCTCATCCACGTCCAGATACGTGATGCGTGCCCCTCTCTTTTTTTCCAGGTATTCGCAAGTATGCAGGATGGCGTGATGTTCGATCTTTGTAGTGATAATGTGGTTTCCCTTATCTGCGTATGCCTCATAGGCGGCTTTCAGGGCCCAGTTGTCCGCTTCGGTACCCCCGGCAGTAAAATAAATTTCTTCTTTTTTTGCTCCCAGTACTTCTGCGATCTGCTCTCTGGCTTTCAGTACCGCTTCCTTGCTCTGTCCGGCAAAATCATAGATGCTGGACGGGTTTCCATATAATTCTGAGAAATACGGCAGCATTGCCTCCACCACCTGTGGTGCCGTCCTGGTCGTAGCCGCATTATCCAGATAGATCAATTTCTTCATATTTTCCCCTTTCTTGACGCGTTGGGCGCATCATCCCGGCAGTATTCCTATTATTTGGCAGCTTTATCCTGTATTTTTCTGCTTTCTTCTATAAGTTCTCCCAGCATCAGATAGTCTACCGCGCTTGTGATGCTTTCGTTTATGCGCTTCCACACAAATCTGGCCACACATAAATCCGCATTTTCGCAGGTGCTCTCCTGACCGTTGCCGGGACAGTCTGCCGCATCCAGGCTGCCTTCCAGTACACGGAGAATGTCTCCCACAGAAATTTCATTTCCCGGTCTTCCCAGACGGTATCCTCCCTGGGCGCCGCGGATGCTTTCCACGATGCCGGCTCTTTTCAATTTTGCCATAAGCTGTTCCAAATAGCTTACGGAAATATTCTGCCGTCCGGCTATGCTCTGGATGGAGACCGCTTCCTCTTCGCTGTGAAGCCCCAGATCGATAAGCGCCCGAAGCCCATATCTCGCTCTTGTTGACAGCTTCATCATAACCTCTTTCCTGACGCGCCTGACGCGTCATCCTGATGGATTTTCCCTTTGTTTAATCCCTAGTATTTTTGTCGGATTTCATGTCTTACTGTAGCAGAAAGAATTTGTTCTGTCAAGGAGTATTTGGGAATATACTGACAAAAACGATACAGGTTGGATATTATGCCAAAGGAACGCTTTTTAAAAGGAACGCTGATCCTGATCTGCGCCGGCCTTATCACCCGGTTCATTGGTTTCTTTTATAGGATATTCCTTTCCCAGGCCATTGGTGCACAGGATCTGGGGATCTATCAGCTGACAGCGCCTTTGCAGATGCTTTCTTTGTCTGCTGCCGCCTTCGGGATCCAGACTGCTGTTTCCAAACTTTGTGCCGCCCACATGGCAGTGGGAAAAAGCCGGGATGCCCGGGATACCTTTTTGCTTGGAGCGGGACTTTCTTTGTTCCTGTCTGTTTTCCTTGCCTGGATCTTATATCACAATGCAGGCTTCTTTGCCGTAGAGATCTTAAAAGAAGAACGCACGGAACCTTTTATACGTCTCCTTTCTTTGGGACTGCCTTTCAGTTCCCTGCATATCTGCGCCAACGGCTATTATTATGCCGGGAACAAAACAGGGATCCCTTCGGCCATACAGCTCATGGAGCAGCTTGTCCGTGTAGGGGGCACGTTTCTTCTTTATCAGATCTTTCTGTCTGAGGGAAAAGAGATTTCTGCGCTGATCGCCGTGGGCGGTTCCCTGGCCAGCGAAGGGGCAGCAGCGCTGCTTTCCTTTCTTGCCCTGGGATATGATTTTCACAAACACCACTATCATCTTCGCCGGCTTGCCAGGCCCCTTGGGAAACTTTCGGACATTTTACATCTCTCCGTTCCCTTTTCCCTGAACCGGATCCTGCTTACCCTTTTAAGCAGCATAGAGGTTGTCCTTCTTCCCCAGCGCCTGCGTATGTACGGACTGCATCCTGATGCAGCCCTGGGGATCTACGGAGTGCTCACCGGCATGGTGATGCCTTTGCTCCTTTTTCCTTCTACCGTCACAAATTCCGCCGCCGTAATGCTGATGCCTTCCGTTGCAAAGCTTCAGGCTTTGGGACAAAAAAAGCGCATCCGCTATGCAGCCCGCCGGGCCGGGCAGTTTTGCTTTTTTCTAGGCTGTCTCTGCACCCTCCTTTTTTTCTTTTTTGGCAGATGGGCCGGAAACTTTCTGTTTCACAGTCCTACGGCAGGAACGTATATCCAGACGCTCTCCTTTCTCTGCCCTTTTTTGTATACAAACACTATGTTGTCCAGTGTCCTGAATGGTCTTGGAAAAACCGGCACCTGCCTGGCCCACAGCGTAACCTGCATCCTTTTACGGATCGGTTTTATTTTTTTCGGAGTTCCATTCTTTGGCATACGGGGATATTTTTATGGGATCCTTCTGGGAGAGCTTCTCCTTTGTGTGCTGCATATCGCTTCTCTGGCCCGCAATTGCTGATCCCATTCCCGGGAGCTCCTTTTAAGCCCGCAATTTCCTATCGACTTTTTTTTAGGAATAGTTTATAATAGCGTCGAAAATATATGTGAAAGAGGAGAAAGTACCATGGGATTTGAATTTATTAAGAAATTACCGACACCAGAAGAAATCCGCAGCCAGTATCCCATCGACGAGACCATTGTGGAGATCAAAACAAAACGCGACCAGGAAATACAAGATATCTTTACCGGAAAATCAGATAAATTTATCGCTATCATCGGTCCCTGCTCTGCAGACAATGAGGACGCTGTCTGCGATTACCTGGTCAGACTGAAAAAAGTCCAGGAAAAAATTTATGACAAAGTACTGATCATACCAAGAGTTTATACCAACAAGCCCCGTACCACCGGAGAGGGATATAAGGGCATGGTCCACCAGCCTGACCCGGAAAAAAAGCCCAACATGCTGGCCGGCCTTATCGCCATCCGAAAAATGCATATGCGTGCCATTCACGAATGCGAAATGACCTGCGCAGACGAGATGCTGTATCCTGAAAACTGGCGCTATCTCTCTGATCTTCTCTCCTACGTGGCCGTAGGCGCCCGCTCTGTAGAAGACCAGCAGCACCGGCTGACCGTAAGCGGCATGGACGTTCCCGCCGGCATGAAAAATCCTACCAGCGGCGATTTAAGCGTTATGCTGAATTCAGTTGTGGCCGCCCAGGGAGCACACCGCTTCATTTACCGGAGCTGGGAAGTGGAGACTACCGGAAATCCTCTGGCCCACACCATCCTGCGGGGTGCGGTAAATAAACATGGGGAAGCCATCCCCAACTATCATTACGAGGACCTCCGCCTTCTCTGGGAAAAATATCAAGAAAAAAACCTGGTAAATCCGGCTGTCATAGTAGATACTAACCATTCCAATTCCAACAAGCAGTATGAGCAGCAGGTCCGGATCGCCCGGGAAGTCCTTCACAGCCGTCTGGTAGACCCGGATCTTCGCAAGCTGGTAAAAGGCCTCATGATCGAAAGCTACCTGGAACCCGGCGCCCAGAAGATCGGCGGCCAGCATGTTTACGGAAAATCCATCACGGATCCCTGTCTGGGATGGGAGGAATCCGAGCAGCTTTTATATACCATTGCGGAAATGTGCTGAGCATTTTTCCTGCAGATCATGAAGGAAAAGAATCATGAAAAAAATATCCACAGTCAGCAGAAAGACCCAAAAACGTATCCTGATCCTGTGCCTTGCCGCCGTGGTGCTTCTGGGAGCAGGCATGCTGATATACATTAAAGTCGTAGATACCAATACCATGGGACGGGGTATTTCCATCTGCGGCTTAAATGTTTCCAGGCTCACCCCGGAAAAGGCAGCCCAAAAGATCGCCGATACCTTTCAGGACAGGACCGTTCGTTTTATAGAAGATGGAAAAGAAGTCACCCGGGTTACCTTCGGGCAGCTGGGCTATACCCTTGACAGCAATGCCCTGCTTGGCCAGCTGGAAGACCTGAAAGCAGAGCGTTCTCAGCATACAAGGCTTCTCTCGGTAAAAGAGGATTATCCGCTGGAACTGCCGGTCCAAAGAAATGAAGAAGCAGAAAAAGCCGCTCTGTCTGCGGACCGTTTCGCGGATAAGGAACGGACCTCTTCCACCGACGCCTCGATCCAATATGATAAAGAACAGAAAAAATTTACCCTTATCAAGGCGGTGCAGGGAAATCAGATCGATGAGGAGAAACTGCTTTCCAAGGTACGGTCCGCGTTGGACAAGGAATTTAAAGATTCTCCTTTAGGAGGAGAGGTTGCCGTCACCCTGGATGAAAGTGTTTACCAGTCTCCCTCTTCCAGTGTCACAGACCAGATGAAGCATCGGCTCACCAGTCTGAACACCCTTTTAAAAAACTACCGCAATGCCTCCGTCACCTATACCTTTGGCTCTGAAGAAAAGGTGCTGGATCCTGCCACGGTCCGTTCCTGGATAAAGATTGAAGAGGCCGGCGTTTCCATAGATGAAGAGGCTGTAAGAAATTATGTTTCACAGCTTGCCGCAGAGTATAATACCATTTATGTTCCCCGAAGCTTCCATACCACCTATGGAAGCGACATTACCATAGACGGCAATGAATATGGCTTCCAGATCGATCAGGAAGGGGAGGTTTCCCAGCTCCTTGCCGATCTGAAAAGCGGCACTCCTGTCCGCAGGGAGCCTGTGTACAGCATCCGGGGAATGCAGCGGAACGGCAAAGACGACCTGGCCGGAAGCTACATAGAGGTAAGTCTGAATGACCAGCATTTGTGGCTTTATAAGGACGGCGCCCTGGTGACGGAAACCGATATCATCAGCGGACGTCCCGGGGAAGAAACAGAAACCTACCGGGGAGCCTGGCCTATCGCCTATAAGGCGAGTCCTTTTACCTTAAGCAGTGATATGTATGGATACGAGATCGAAGTGCAGTACTGGATGCCTTTTGTCTATGGGCAGGGACTTCACGACGCCTCCTGGCAGTCCAGCTTCGGCGGGAACAGCTACCGCACCGGTGCCGGAAGCCACGGCTGCATCAACCTTCCCACCGACCAGGCCGCGCTGATCTACAACACCATTGACGGCGGATACCCCATCATCATCTATTAAACAGGAACGAGCCTTCTGGAAAATTTCCGATTCCAGAAGGCTCTTTTTATTTTATCGGGTGATCGTTTTTATGCCGGACCAGGCGGAATAGTAGGCGCCTCTGCAGGACCGTACGCGATATTGATAAGTTCCTTTCTTTTTTGCTCCCCGATCTAGATATGTGGTTTTCTTAGTTTCGCCGGCCGTTACCCATTTGCCTCCCTGGTACCGCTGGATCTGATATGCTGCGGCTCCTTTTACGGTTTTCCATGTCAGCTGCACACCGTTTGAATTTTTACTGATCTTGGTGATCGTCGGCTTTGGTATCCTTGGGGCGATCGCGGCTGAAGCATTCGAAGCCTCACTTGCGGCACCGCTATGAACCGCTTTTACCATATAGGTATATTTTTTCCCCAGGTAAAGGGGCGCGGTTTTTGAGGTCGCATGTGTGTAGGAGGTACCTTTAATATCTTCTTTTACCAGTCTCCATTTTGTATCTCCCACTTTGCGGTAATATAAGGTATAGCTGGATGCGCCGGCAACTTTCCCCCAAGTGATCTTCACGGTCCTGTAACCGGCGGGGGACACAGATTTCAGTTTCGGTCTGTCCAGTTTCTTAATTCCGCCGCATTTTGTACAAATGCCGTCCTTGTAGGTGCAGGACTCATATTTATGGGCATTGCAGGAAAATGCCGTACAATATTTATAATGTCTTCCTTCTGTGTCTTTTCTGTACGCCCAAACATGATCCCCATAGCCGCCGTATTCTTCCCGGCAGATACTGCATACGGCTTTCTCGCAGCAAGTTGCGGTTCCTCCGGTATGTTCATGGGCTTTAAAGAAATTCACAGAATAAGATACATTTAAGCCGCTTCCGGTAATGGTTACCTGGAAGGAATCTCCCGGAACATACTCCTTGATATTTTTAGGTCTGAAGATAATGCATCCCTTCTGCCCATAATTGTCATTGTTCACATAAAAATCACCATCTGCGGAAGAACTGGAGAATTTCCATGTTTTGCCGGTATTATTATGCTTCAAAGTAACCTGGACACTTGAGGCATCCACCGTTTTTCCCATGGAAATACTCCATGGGTAATAGGAGCTGAAAAATTCATAGGGCATATTTTGCGCAGGCCATGCAACCCCGTAATATTCTGTAGGTTCAAAGGTCCTGTCAAAAGCATACATGGAATAATAATTGCCCACGATCCCAAAGCCGGTCTGCTTCATAGTCGGGTTCAGGCACCAGCGCCGGTGTCCCACCCGGTCGATATTGGAAGGATCGCCGTCTTCCATCCACCCATTAACGATCGCGCTGTATAAGGTGGTATAGCCCCATCCTATGTTAGAAGAACCGGCTCCTTTATAGCCAAGAGAATACAGGCTGTCATCCATTCCTGAAGGCTTCCCGGGGGAATGGGACAGGCCGCCGTTCGCATAATTTACCAGGGCCCCGGCCTGGGCTAATTCCTGGTACTCCTCTTTGATCGTGACATCATATGGGATCCCGGCAACATAGCGCATAAAATTTAATGTGTTCAACCCATTTTGAAGTGTACGGTCACTTACTTTTCCCAAAGAATACGGTGCTTTTGTACCAGGCTTTCTCTCATATTCCGTGCTCTGGGGCTGGGGATCCAGCTGCTGATACATCTTCTTAATATCCTGCTGGGAATGCGTATCCACTGAGATACCGGCTGCAGCTTTCACTGTACATAGGTTTACGCTGATAAAAAATATGCACATACAGACTGCTGCCAATGGGGTTAGAAACGATGCCTTTTTCTTTTCTTTCATCTTGACCTCCTCCTTTATGATTATTGGTTGATCCTATTATAGCATTAATGGATAAAGGCAAGCAATAATTGTGTGGACAAAACAATTTTTTTTAGGTCAAAAACCCTTGTTATATCCGGTATCTGCTGTATATAATAGGAGGGAAATAAAAGGAGGAAAAATCATGGCACAAAGAACAGATATCCATAAGGTGCTGATCATCGGTTCCGGCCCCATTGTCATCGGACAGGCCTGTGAATTCGATTATTCCGGCACCCAGGCCTGCAAGGCACTCAGAAAGCTGGGATACGAGATCGTACTTGTGAACTCGAACCCAGCTACTATTATGACAGATACAGAAACCGCCGACGTAACCTATATCGAGCCCTTAAACGTAGAGCGTCTGGAACAGATCATCAAAAAAGAACGTCCGGATGCCCTGCTTCCCAATCTGGGCGGCCAGTCCGGCCTGAATCTCTGCTCGGAGCTCTATAAAGCCGGTATTCTGGATAAATATAATGTAAAAGTCATCGGCGTACAGGTGGATGCCATCGAGCGGGGCGAAGACCGTATCGAATTTAAAAATGCAATGAATAAGCTGGGCATCGAGATGGCAAGAAGCGAGGTTGCATACAGTGTAGAAGAAGCCCTTGCCATTGCCGACAAGCTGGGATATCCTGTGGTGCTGCGCCCGGCCTACACCATGGGCGGCGCCGGCGGCGGACTTGTTTATAATAAAGAAGAATTAAAGGTGGTCTGCGAGCGCGGTCTCCAGGCCAGTCTGGTTGGCCAGGTCCTGGTAGAGGAATCCATCCTGGGCTGGGAGGAACTGGAGCTTGAGGTTGTCCGGGATAGGGACAACAACATGATCACCGTGTGCTTTATCGAGAATATCGACCCGCTGGGCGTACATACCGGAGACTCCTTCTGTTCAGCTCCCATGCTGACCATTTCTCCGGAATGCCAGAAACGCCTTCAGGAACAGGCATATAAGATCGTAGAATCTGTGGAAGTGATCGGTGGTACCAACGTACAGTTTGCCCATGATCCTGTCAGCGACCGGATCATCGTCATCGAGATCAATCCCCGTACTTCCCGCTCTTCCGCTCTGGCATCCAAGGCCACCGGTTTCCCCATCGCCCTTGTTTCCGCCATGCTGGCTACAGGGCTTACATTAAAAGAAATCCCCTGCGGCAAATACGGTACTCTGGATAAATACGTTCCCGACGGGGATTATGTGGTGATCAAATTCGCCAGATGGGCTTTTGAAAAGTTCAAAGGCGTAGAAGATAAACTTGGCACACAGATGCGCGCCGTAGGCGAAGTCATGAGCATCGGAAAAAATTTCAAAGAAGCGTTCCAGAAAGCCATCCGCAGTCTGGAGACCGGACGCTACGGCCTTGGACATGCAAAGGATTTTGATACCCTTTCCAAAGAAGAGCTTCTCCACAGGCTGATCACGCCTTCCAGCGAACGATACTTCCTGATCTATGAAGCCCTCCGCAAAGGAGCGTCTGTGGATGAGATCCATGAGATCACAAAGGTAAAGCATTATTTCCTGGAACAGATGCTGGAGCTTGTACAGGAAGAGGAAGAACTGAAGAAATGCAAAGGTTCCCTGCCTTCCGACACACAGCTTGTCACAGCGAAAAAAGACGGTTTTTCCGATAAATACTTAAGCCAGCTTCTGGAGATCCCGGAGGACGATGTACGCAGCCGCCGTATCGCCCTTGGGGTAGAGGAAGCCTGGGAAGGCGTTCACGTGAGCGGGACCGAAAACAGCGCTTACTACTACTCTACTTACAATGCTCCGGACAAAAACCCGGTTTCCCAGGGCAAACCGAAGATCATGATCCTGGGCGGCGGCCCCAACAGGATCGGCCAGGGCATCGAGTTTGACTACTGCTGTGTTCACGCCGCTCTTGCCCTTAAGAAGCTTGGTTTTGAAACCATCATCGTTAACTGTAACCCGGAGACGGTATCTACAGATTATGATACCTCTGACAAGCTGTATTTCGAGCCTCTGACCCTGGAAGATGTACTGAGCATTTACAAGAAAGAAAAGCCTCTTGGCGTCATCGCCCAGTTCGGCGGGCAGACCCCTCTGAACCTGGCGGCAGACCTGGAAAAGAACGGGGTAAAGATCCTCGGTACTTCTCCTTCCGTTATCGATCTGGCAGAAGACCGGGATCAGTTCCGGGCTATGATGGAAAAACTTGACATCCCCATGCCGGAATCCGGAATGGCGGTCAACGTAGAAGAAGCCCTTTCCATCGCAAAAGAGATCGGTTATCCGGTAATGGTGCGTCCTTCCTATGTTCTGGGCGGCCGTGGCATGGAAGTGGTCTATGACGACGCCAGCATGGAAGAATATATGAAAGCTGCCGTAGGCGTGACTCCCGACCGCCCGATCCTGATCGACCGTTTCCTGAACCATGCCACAGAATGCGAGGCGGATGCCATCAGTGACGGCACCCATGCCTTTGTGCCGGCGGTCATGGAGCATATCGAGCTGGCCGGCGTACATTCCGGCGACTCGGCATGTATCATCCCTTCTGTGCATATTTCTCCGGAAAATGTGGAGACCATCAAAGAATACACAAGAAAGATCGCGGAAGAAATGCATGTAAGAGGTCTTATGAACATGCAGTATGCCATCGAAAACGGTAAGGTTTACGTTCTGGAAGCCAATCCAAGGGCGTCCCGTACCGTTCCCCTGGTTTCCAAGGTCTGCAATATCCGCATGGTGCCGGTTGCCACGGATATCATCACTTCGGAGCTTACCGGACGTCCTTCGCCGGTGCCGGCTTTGAAGGAGCAGCATATTCCTTATTACGGTGTGAAAGAAGCGGTATTCCCCTTCAATATGTTCCAGGAGGTGGATCCCATCCTGGGACCGGAAATGCGTTCCACCGGAGAAGTTCTGGGACTTTCCCATTCTTACGGCGAAGCCTTCTATAAGGCACAGGAGGCTACCCAGCTGAAGCTTCCTCTTGAGGGGACCGTACTCATCTCCGTAAACCGCAAGGACAAGGCTGAGGTTGTTGATATTGCCAGAAGCTTCCACAAGGACGGCTTTTCCATTATCGCCACAGGAAATACCTACGAAGCGATCTCTTCTGCAGGTATTCCAGTGAAAAAAGTAAAGAAGCTTTACGAAGGACGTCCGAATATCTATGATATGATCACCAATGGGGATATTGACCTGGTGGTAAATTCACCTGCCGGAAAAGACAGCATTCATGACGACAGCTATCTGAGAAAGGCGGCTATTAAAGCAAAGATCCCTTATATCACTACCATCGCGGCGGCAAAAGCTACCGCAGACGGCATCGGCTATGTTAAGAGCCACTCCCAGCAGGAAGTGGAATCTCTGCAGCAGTACCATGGGGAAATAAAAGATAAATAAACAAAAAAATACCCCCGCAGGAATCCGGTTTTTACAGCCGGGACTTCCCTGCGGGGGATTTTTCATCATTCTGAATAAATCCGCATAAACTGTCCTATACTAATTTATGGGGTGAGTTTTAAATGGATACTTTAAAAAAATATTCTCTTGCAGGATTTCTTTTTATTGCCGCTTTGGGCACGCTTTGGCACTTTCTTTATGAATGGACCAACAGAAATATCCTTGTAGGCCTATTCTGCCCGGTTAACGAATCCACCTGGGAGCACATCAAGCTTTTATATTTCCCGGGTCTCTTCTACATTGTGTTTATGGGATCCCGCCTGAAAGCAATGTATCCCAATATCCTAAACGCGCTTTTAGCTGGGCTTTTGGCAGGCTGTCTTTCTATACCGGTTCTTTTTTATACGTATTCCGGTATTTTGGGAAAAAACCTGTTTGTTTGTGATATCCTGGTCTTCCTGGTCAGCATTGGAGTCTTATTTTTTACTGCAAAGAGACTGCTTCCAAGGGAAGATCTAAAAAATTGGGATGGGATCCTGTTCTTTCTTACAGCGGCATTGTTTGCGGCTTTTCTGGTGTTTTCTTATCTCCCTTTGGATATCGGGCTGTTTTGGGAGCCGGGAAGTTTCGTGCCTTCTCTCTCGTTATAGAAAAATCTCATTTTCTCTGCGCACTTCCCTAAGAGGTGCAAGGAGTTCCTGGGTATGAGCCTTTACCGGAGGCGGCAAAATACGCGCCTGTTTCTCACAAGATTTTACGCAGGCAGCACAAAGAATACATTTTTCCAGTATAGTCACGATCTTTCCGCTTTCTATTTTTATAGCCCCTGTGGGACAGACTCTCTCACAGTTACCGCAAAGAATACAATTATCCAGAGAAAGGGGCGCTGCCGCCACCTTCATTGCCGGTTTATAGGGATGCATACCTGGTACCTGAACCTTCTTTTCTTCTCCCCTGTCCAATTTTTTTAGAACCTTACCGGCAAATTCCCGAAGTTCTGCCGCGTCCTGTTCGTCCGGCCTGCCGCTTCCAATTTCCGGAGCCATAGAATGCTGGGCCACAAAAGCCCCTGAAGCCACGATAGAAAAGCCTGCCTGCTCCATCACTTCGTTCAACTCCAGCAGCGCATCCTCGTAGGCACGGGTGCCATATACTGCAATCGTTACTGCTCTCTTTCCTGCTCCTTTCAGTTTCCCCATTTTCTCTGCAGCCAGGGCCGGGATGCGCCCGCCAAATACAGGAGCCGCAGCTACGATAAGATCTCCCTCAGGAGCTTTTTCCCGTTCCTCCCGCTTTCCAAGGTCGATCATCCTTACCTCTTTGCTCAAGGCCCTTGAAAAAATTTCGCCTGTTTTTTTCGTACCTCCAGTAGGACTAAAATAATAGAAGTCAATAACCATATTTTTATCCCCTTCCTAAGCTTTCTTTATGTTCTCTTTCCTCTTTGTTTTTCTGATTCCACCGGAATAGATCACATAGGTATTTATTTTATTGTATTCTATTTTGGGCAAAAAAATCAAGTGATTGACAAAAAACACATAAAGCCGTTTCGATGGATGATTACAATAGATTTTAAAACAAATCACTTTTTATAGTAGGCGTATGGTTCTTTTTCCGATATTCAGTAGGTGTTATCCCCGTTCTTTGTTTAAAGCATCGGGAAAAATAATTTATATCATCAAATCCACATTCACAAGAAATCGTATGAATCGATTCGTCTGTCTGAAGCAGAAGAAGGATCGCATTAGAAATACGGCAGTCTAACAAATACGCCTTAGGACTTTTTCCAATTGTCTGTTTAAATAAACGGCAAAAATATCCATGCGTAACATGGCATGCATTTGCCAATTCATGGATAGAAATAGGATGTTTCCAGTTCTGCCGGATCATAATGATCGCTTTGTAGACGATAGGATTGAAAGGAGTTTCTTGAAAGTCCGCTTTTATCAATATATTGTTGCTCAAAGCAGTATGAAAAAAATCTAGAAGTCTGCTCCTCAATAAAATTTCATAAGAATATGATTTCTGATAATAAATTTTTAAAAAATCACGGATGTGGCCCAAAAGGATTTTTCCTCCAGGTGACGTACCAATGGTTGGTAATCTTAATGCGGATGCATCAGAAGCACTTGCTGCGGGAGAAACCAGAGATATCGAACAGTATTATCATCCTTTTGGATTTGAAACCGTATGTGGAGAACAATTCCAGAAATATATTTCCGGTACTGCTACACGTGAGGAAGTACTTACAGCATTAACTGAAGAATGGTTGCGTTTAGTAAATACAACCGAATAAATATTAAATAATTCTGGCCTTTATGTGATTGCGGTCCGCGCATTTCTGCGCGGACCCATAAAAAGCCACAAAATCCTATTATTTTACGTAAAAACGGTTTTGGGATTATGTTGGCAGTGCAGCTGAGAAGGTGGAAAAGGCAATAAAGTGCAGCGATTGGGAGGTACAAAAATGAATCAGAA
>DXBU01000144.1 GCA_019116385.1 Candidatus Blautia faecigallinarum
ACCAAGCCCCAATTACCTGGGAGTAGGGGATAAACTGGACGAAGAAGGGTTCCGGGCACATATCCGCAAAAGCATCCTGGCGGCCAGAGGCTGTGAGATGGAGATCACCCAGAGAGACGTTTACACCATAAATCACGATATTGACAAGGCGCACCGTTATGTACAGATCATCCGGGAGGAGATCGAAAAGAATTGGAGGTAAAAAAAATATGGATCTTGCAGTGAAAGACTATCATTTAGGGGAGATATGTCTGCGTTATCTTTTTGACCGGGAGGAGGGCCATGTATCTATGGCCCTTCTTCCATTGGGAATGGAATCCTGCTATCAGAAAAGAAGGAAGGAACTGAAGCACAGAGGCGCCTGCTGTCCGGCATGGGAACCGGGAAATCTCTGTCATCTTTCCCTTGCTCACCATCCTCAGGGGAATGGGGCAGGGTGTACCCTGAAATACGGGATTTCTGAAAAAATGCTGAAATATAAGGAACAAAAGCAAAGAAAAACAGAACAGGGGATACAGATCATTACCTTGCTGGAAGCAGAAGAAGGATACCAGGCAGAGCACATTGTTTCCTATACAGAAGGGGAAAAGGGCCTGGAAGTAGAAACCATTTTTTATAATCATACTGGAAGTCCGGCTGTTCTTAAACTTCTTACCAGCTTTACATTAGATAACTTAAGCCCCTTCCAGGAAGACGATGCCCCTTACAAACTGTATCTTCACAGATTCCGCGGCGGCTGGAGCCTGGAGGGAAAACACGTGGAAGACTCTGCGGAAAGGCTTAGCCTGGAAGCAAGCTGGACAAGGGCGTTTCCGGAAAGTGAGCGCTACGGAGGGATTGGTTCCCATCCTGTGAAAAGGTGGTTTCCTTTCGGATGTGTGGAAGACCGGGAGAAAAATGTTTTCTGGGCTGCCCAGGTGGGCGTGAATGCATCCTGGCAGATGGAATTTTCCCGGGACGGGGACTGCTATTCTCTTTCCGGGGGACTTGCGGACAGTGAATTCGGAGGATGGCAGAAGATCGTGGAGGACGGAGGCTGCTTCCGGGCGCCAAAGGCATATCTGAGCGTAAGCAGGAAGAGTCTGTGGGACGCCTGCCAGAAGCTTACCGGACTGTTTCATAAATACGCGGACCGGCAGCCCCTATTGGAGCAGAAGCTTCCCATCCTGTATAACGAATGGTGCATGAGCTGGGGAGATCCCAAGGAAGATACGATCCTCCGGCTGGCGGAGCGGCTGAAAGAGACACCCGCTGCCTATCTGGTGATCGATGCGGGATGGAGCCGCCAGCCGGAAGGAGTCAAAGACCCCCAGGAGGGAAACGGCGACTGGGAATATGAGGAGCGGCAGTTTCCTCAGGGATTGCGGTATTTATCAAGGAAATTAAAAGACAATGGCCTGCGCATGGGTATCTGGATGGAATTTGAAGTGACTACAAAAGGAGCGAAGGTCCATGAAGCGTCCTGGGAGGATCTGCATCTGAAAAGCGGCGGAAAGCTGATCCAGACCGGACGGATCCGGCAGTTCTGGGATTTCAGGATAAAAGAGACAAGAGACTACCTGGAAAAAAAGGTGATCGGTTTCTTAAGAGAAAATGAGATTGGGTATTTGAAGGTAGACTACAACGGATCTATTGGCGGGGGATGTGACGGATGTGAAAGTCCGGGAGAAGGACTCCGAAGCCAGATGGCAGCAGTGCTTGCTTTTTTTAAAGAGATCCGGCGGCAGCTTCCGGAGGTGGTGATCGAGAACTGTGCGTCAGGAGGACACCGCCTGGAACCGTCCATGATGACCGTAACCGCTATGAGTTCCTTTTCGGATGCCCATGAGTGCAGAGAAATCCCTTTTATCGCGGCTAATCTCCATGCCCTTATCCTTCCCAGACAAAGCCAGATCTGGGCGGTGATCCTGGAGGAGCTTCCCATAGAAGAAATCCGATACCGCCTGGTTTCCGCCATGCTTGGAAGGCTGTGCCTTTCCGGAGATATCACCGCTCTTTCCGAAGAAAAATGGGAGGAAGTGAAAGCAGCCTGCCGATTTTACGAAAGTGTTTCGGAAGTGATCAAATATGGAACCTCATATCTGATCAGGAACAGTACAGATAACCAGCAGCATTTAACGGGCAGCCAGATGCTCCTGCGGATATGGAAAAATAAGGCGCTGGCGGTGTGCCATTCCTTTGGAACTCCTGTACACAGACTTGAAGGAGCCCTGCCGGAAGGAAAATGGCAGATAGAAGAAACATTGGGAGAATCCGGACTTATAAGACTTGAGGAAACGAAAGTGATCTTTTCGCCGGAACGGTCCTGGCGGGCACAGGCGGTGCTTCTTAAAAAATAGAATAGAAAGGCAAAGAAAGATCCCACCGCAGTGATGGGATCTTTCTTTGCTATAGGAGGAATCAACCTTTTACCGCTCCGGCCGTACCGCTTACAATATACTTCTGACCGCAGAGATAAAGGATCACAATGGGAATGACCGTGAGCACGATATCCGCGAAGATCATGTTCCAGTCATTAAAGTGCTCTCCAAAGAAGTTGTATATGGAGTTGGTCATTCCAAGCTTTTTATTGTCGCTTAAAAGATACAACGGCGTCACAAAATCGTTCCATGCGCCAAGGAAATTCAGCACCAGTCCGGTGATGGTCGCCGGCTTTAAAAGCGGGAAGATCACACGGAAGAACAGCTGGAAGGGAGTACAGCCGTCGATGACAGCCGCCTCGTCCAGTTCCTTGGGGATACTGTCGTAAAAGCCATAATACAGGAAAACCAGGAAGGGGATCCCCAGGGTCCCAAACTCCAGGATGATCCCGGTATAGGTATTCTGCAGATGCAGAAATTTCAAAGTGAACAGGGTAGTCACATAGTTGACCGGTGCGATCAGGCCCAGAAAGAAGTAAACATATAAAGCATTATGAAGCTTTGTCTGCCGCCTGCTTAAAACATAAGATGCCATAGCGCCTGTGAGCACACAGATCATAACGGATACCCCGGCCATGAGCATACTGTTTCCAAAGGCACGTACAAGGGATGCTGCTTTGATCACTTCTATATAATTTCCCCACTGAAATACTTCCGGAAGAGCAAAGGATAAAGTCCTGGATTCCTCCACCGTTTTCAGTGAATTGATGATGATGAAATAAATAGGAAGCAGGATCAGGAAGCTTAAAACCGCTACAAAGAGAAAATGAACCGCTCTTTTTATTTTTTTGATAGTTTTTACGTTATTCATTGCGCTCCTTTCCTCGCAGGGCCCGCTGCATTCCCAGTGCGATAGCCACTGTGATCACAAAAATTACTACATTCAGCGCATTTGCCATACCATAGCGCCCAAGACCGAATTCTTTAAATACCTGGGTGTTGATCACTTCGGTCAATCCTCCCGGGCCGCCGCCGGTAAGAGCGTAAATGATATCGAAGACACGGAGACCGTGGATCGTATTCAGGACGATGACAGTAGTAAGAGATGGACGGAGGAAGGGAAGAGTGATCTTCCAGAACTGCATCCATTTGCTGGCACCATCGATGGAGGCTGCTTCATAGTATTCCTCCGGGATCATCTGCAGACCTGCCAGCAGGATCATCATATTCCATCCTGCCATTCGCCAGATCTCCACAGCCATGGTGGAACCAAGGGCGGTGGATGCTTCCGTGAGCCAGGAATGGGCGAGACTGTCCAGACCAAAGAGTGTGAGGATGGCGTTAAAGGGACCGGCCGGCTTTAAAAC
The DNA here is from genome assembly GCA_019116385.1 of Candidatus Blautia faecigallinarum. Taxonomy (GTDB): domain Bacteria; phylum Bacillota; class Clostridia; order Lachnospirales; family Lachnospiraceae; genus Blautia_A; species Blautia_A faecigallinarum. Next base: position 3,728 of record DXBU01000144.1, read on the forward strand.
GGAAACAAAGGTGATGCCGATGATAAGAGGGGCAAGGGCGTATGGAAGGAAAAAGATGGTCCGGAATACATAGCGGCTTTTCAGTCCTTTATTCAAAAGAAGCGCTAGTCCAAGCCCCAAAAGGGTTTTAAATATAACCGTGACAATGGTAAATTCAAAAGTGTGTACGATGCTGGAAAGATATGGCCCGCCTTTGGACTGGAAGATGTTGATATAATTCTCCAGTCCGATGAAGCTTATGCCGTCTTTTGTGATATTCCAGTTTGTAAAGGAAATGATCATTCCGGCCAGAGTCGGTATGATATAGAGCACCGTATAAAGAATAAAAGCCGGAATGACAAATTTTGATCCATAATATTTTTTCTTATACATGATTCATCCCCTGACTGTCTGATAAAATAAGGGAATGGCTGTTTCCAGCCATTCCCCTTATGCAAGTGATCCGTTATTCTGCAAAGCTGGGCTGTCTCAGATCATCAATTCCCTGAAGGACATCTGCGCCGGAGGTTCCGGATACAAACATGCCCTGCATCAGATTGCCGACCTGGGTATTATCCCAGTAAAGGATACCGTCCTCAGCGGTAAGGCCGGAGGAGCTGGCTCTTTCCATAACTTCTTCATAAGAAGCGGGTACATTGCCGGGAATGTCATTGAAAGAACATGGACCCAGATCCAGACGTGCTTCATAGTATGCGGTAAGATTTTCCGGACGGGCCAGGAAATTTAAGTAATCATAAACCGCGTCTGCAACCTTTGTATCTTTGTTTACGCATCTTCCGATGCCGCCTGCGGATACACCGAAGGTAGTATTGTCATTTAACGGGATCGGGAACATGCCGAAAGTATCTGTGGTCATCTCCGGATTGATAGCCTCTACTTCTGCCGGGAAAGTGGTATAGGTGACACACATTGCGTAATCGCCGGTAGCCATTTTGGACGGCGCATCTTCCCAGGTGTTGGCCATGAAATCATCTCCGAAATATCCTGCATCGTTAAGCTCTACCATCTGGTCAAGAGCTGTTGCAAGACCTTCCTGTCCGGCCAGTGTCTGGGAATTGTCATTAAGACCTGCGTAGAAGCCCGGATTATCCGCCTCGGTCTGTGTCGTGAGCCCGCTTAACCAGGTTCCTAAATGCCACTGGGCAGCACCGGCTTCATAGATAGGCGTTTTTCCAATAGCGAGGATCTTTTCACAGGCATCTTTATAGCTTGCAAAGTCTGTAGGAACTTCGGTGATCCCTGCTTCCTCAAAGATATCTTTATTATAAAGGATTCCCCAGCCGTCTACACTCCAGGTCTGGAACTGGAGAACCTTGTCGTTGTAGGTAACACCTTCCATGGCCCAGTCGTTGTAGTGGCTTACCCATTCCTGGTCGGAAAGATCCATCATATACTTGTCCGGCTGATATTTCTGTATGGTGACGCCGGAGCGGATGTAAAAGATATCTGCGCCTTCGCCTACAGCCAGCTTGGATCCAAGTACGTTTTCATACTGATCATCGGGACTTACCTGCCATTCGATCGTGTTTCCGGATTCTTCTTCGTATTTGGCGGCAAGCTCTTTGTCAATGTCCTTTACCCATCCGGCGCTTGCTGCGATGGTGATGGTTTCCCCTTCAGCATAAACCGCCGTGCTGCCAAGAAGAACAGCTGCCATTGCAGACGCGATCGCTGCAGCTTTTAAAGCTTTCTTATTTTTCATATCGTTTCCTCCTTGTAGGATTTCTTTTGATGAGTTAATTATAGTTGGTTATTTTGCAAAAATCTTTAAACAAAATCAACTTGTAACTGTGTATTTTTTGTACAGCGATACAACTGCTCCTTGAATGCCCCGGCACTTTCCACTATAATAAAATGGATCAAAACAAGGAGCGGCTATAGTTATGAGATCCCTGCATTTTAAATTATTTTTGCGGTATGCGGTCCTGATCCTTTCCCTTTGCGCGGTATTTCTGTTCTTTCTGTATAACATTATGGGAAGTGAATTCCGCAGCAATGCCCAGAGCGAGCTGCAGGCGGACTGTGATAATATTTCTACTCTTTTGGACACGCAGATCGAGAATATGGATCAGCTGTCTAAGCGGATCGTGGATTCCCGGCAGCTTCGGAATCTGTTCCTTCAGGACAATTATTCCGGGGATGCAGACTCTTATTATCATAAAAATGATTTTTCTGACGCACTGTTCGATATTATACGGCTTTCTTTTGACCACATGAAGTTAAATATGTTTGACGTGACCGGAAGATTTATTCATGTGGGGGATACCAGCATCTTCCAAATAAAAGAACCGGAAAGCTTTACGGACATTTCCTGGGTGGAGCAGGCCCTTGAGGCACATGGAAAAAAGATCATCCTGGCGCCGAGAGCTCCGGAATTGAATGGAGACGGAGAGATCGTGGTGTCGCTTGTGAGAGCTTTTGCTCCGGAAAACCCTGTGAAAGAAACTGCGGTCCTGGAGCTTCAGATGGACTACTCCTGGCTGGAGGGAAAGATCGAAGACGCCATCCATAACCAGAAGGACAAGAAAAAAATTTTTGTATACAATGGATTCGGCCAGAGGATCTATCCTTATTTCAAAGAAGAAGTGCCGGCCGAAACGGAAGAATACATACAGAGTCTTCTTAAGGAGGAAAACCAGGAGGACCAGCTGCACAGAGTCATAAACACAGAAAACCAGCCTATCATATTTACCATGAATGCCTCGGAAACCACCGGGTGGACGGTGATCGTTTCAGAGGGGGAAGGCGATCTGTTTACGGCCTTTTTTGAATTCCAGCGGATGATCATTATTGTTTCCCTGCTGGGACTGGTTTTAATGCTGATCCTTACCAACAGGATCGCAGCGGGAATCTCCAATCCCATACGGAATCTGGAGAAGACGGTATGCTCACTTGATCTGAATAACTTAAATGATTTAAAACTTCCGGAGTACAGGAACAGTATCCGGGAGGTATCCTCTCTTTATCATTCCTTTTCGGAAATGACAGGAAAGCTTAAGAATTCCCTTCAGACTACGATCGAGGCTCAGACGCAGGCCGTAAACGCCAGAATGCTGGCGCTGCAGTCACAGATGAATCCGCATTTTCTTTATAATACCCTGTCTTCCATAAGTATTCTTGCAGAGGAAGGAGAGGATGAGAAAGTGATAAAAATATGCGACGACCTGTCCCTGCTCCTCAGGTACATATCCTCCGGTACCGGGAATATGGCAAGTATCGAGGACGAGATACGCCATACAGAATCCTATATGAATCTGATCAAAGTAAAGTATGAGGAACGTATTGTATTTAAATTGGAAATACCGGATGAAATGAAAAAGATCAAGACGCCGAAATTAATGCTCCAGCCCCTTGTGGAAAACAGCGTAAAATATGGCCTGAACGTGACGCCGCCGTGGATCATTGAAATTTACGGGGAATGCAGAAAGGAATGCTGGAGGATACAGGTGAAAGACAACGGAACCGGCTTTACAGAAGAATATCTGAAGAACTTCCGGGAGGAGATAAAAGGAATTTCAGATAAGAACCGTCCGATACCGGAACTGGAGGTGAACGGAATGGGGATTTTAAACCTTTACCTCCGGCTGTGGCTTTTATATGGAGAGCAAATGATCTTTGAGATCGGAAACCATCCGGAAGGCGGAGCACAGATCACGATAGGAGGCCCGATGGACCAATGATAGAAAAAAAGATAAAAACGCTCGTCGTGGAAGACGAAGTTCTGCTTTTAAAGAACATCGAAAAGAAAATACAGCAGGCAGATCCGGACTTTCAGATCGTAGGCAGCGCATATGACGGGGAAGAAGCCTTGAAGCTTGTTGAGCAGGAGAGACCGGATGTAGTATTCACAGATATCCGGATGCCGATCATGGACGGACTGCGCCTGACAGAGCTTCTGAAGGAAGCCTATCCCTCTGTCCTGGTGGTGATCGTAAGCGGCTATGATGATTTTCAGTATGCCAGGAGAGCACTTGGCTATGGTGTGTGCGACTATCTCTTAAAACCCGTTAGACCGGAGGAACTTAAAAAAACGCTGGAAAAGCTTAAGGAAAGAGTCCTGGCTCATTCCGGCCAGCGGCTGATCACTGTGATCCAGGCGCAGATCCGGCAGAATATGCCGGTGGAACTGGATGAGGACTTAAGACAGTATCTGGCGGAAAAGCCTTTTGGGATGTTTCTTGTCTGTACCGGGAATCTGCGAATGCGTGTCAGACAGCAGGATGAAGCCAAAAAAGACCTGTGGGAGCAGATACTGAAAGACATGGATCCAGAAGGGACGGAATTTTATGTGTTCCCGGAGAATCCAGGTCTCTGCCTGCTGCTCTTAAGAGGCGGCGGAGACAAAAGGACTACGGCGGAAAAGCTGCTGCAAAAAGCACAGGAGCAGGAAGCAGGTGCTTCGGTGAGCATTGCTTATATGACAGAAGATATAATCTGGCAGCAGCTTCATGGAGCTTTCCGAAAGGCAAGACAGATCCTGCTGTCAAATGTGAGGATCGGACACTCCGGGATTTTTTCAGATAATGAAGGACAAAAGGAAACCGTGCCGGCTGTTTTATCTGCGGTAATGACAAACCAGCTTCAAACCTTGATCAATGGGGGGAATGTTTCCGGGCTCCATAAAACGATCCTGCAGCTTTTAAAAGAATGGAACCAGGAGGGATACTCCCAGCAGTGGGTGGAAAAGGTCCTGCACCAGATCCTTCTTCTGTTTCAGCAGAATCTCTTTTTTTCTGAAGAGGATTACGACAGAATGTTCCAAAACGTTTTTGAAACGCTGGAAATAGAAAGCGCCTCACAGGACTGGGAAGAAAAGATCGCGGAAGAACTGTGCGGATGGATGCGTCAGAACCGGCAGGTACCTTCGGAAATAGAAGAAGCGATCCAGCAGATGGAGACATATATCCGCAAGCATTATACGGAACAGATCAACCTTTCGGAGCTTGCGGAAACCTATCATTTCAACCATTCTTATATGACCCGTCTGTTTAAAAAGATGAAAGGACAGACGCCGATAAAGCTGATCAATTCCCTTCGCATGGCAGACGCAAAAGAGATGCTGAAAAAAGAAGAACTTTCTATCCGGGAGATCAGCGAGACGCTGGGCTTTACAGATCAGCACTATTTCAGCCGGACATTCAAAGAGGCCACCGGAGTGACCCCTAAAGAATATCGTATGTTGGAAAAATAGGTTACCGTGCCATCAGATAAATCTTTTCCATATCTTTAAGATTTAACTGCTTAAATACCCCAATGGTCCGGGTATCCTCAAAGCTGCAGCGGAAAGCCAGCTCGTGGATCTGCTCATCGGTAAGGTCAAGCCCCAGCTCGTGAAGGCTGGTGGGCATGTTTACCGAACGGAAGAAGGCTTCCATGGCCTCGATCCCTGCCAGAGCGGTTTTTTCAAAATCTGTGCTGTAAGGGATATCGAATACATTTGTGGCAAACTGGGCGAAACGCTCCGGGTTTTCCTGGTATACATACCGGGCCCAGCTTCCCCATACGGCAGCCAGGGCGGCGCCGTGGGCCACATCGTAGAGCCCTCCCAGCTCGTGGGCCAATTGATGGCATGCCCAGTCACCGCCGGCTGTGCCGCAGCCGGTAAGGCCGTTGTGGGAGAGGCTGCCCGCCCACATGACTTCCGCACGGGCGTTGTAATTCCCCGGCTCCTTCATGAGGATCCGGGCGTTATAGATCACGGTCTGCATCAGGGCTTCGCTGATGCTGTCTGTCATCTCCATGGTCTCGATATTTACGAAATAACGTTCCATGGTGTGCATAAGGATATCCACGCAGCCGCTTTCTGTCTGGTACTGGGACAGAGAATAAGTAAGCCTTGGATTTAAAATGGCAAATTTCGGACGGCAAAGGTCGGACTTGACGCTTCCCCGTTTCTGCCAGCCATCTTCATTGGTGACCACGCAGGAATTGCTCATTTCGCTTCCCGAGGCCGCGATGGTAAGGATCACGCCCACAGGGAGACAGGCCTTCGGGGTTTCTGTCTTTAAGAAAAAGTTCCATACATCGGTCCAGGGGTTGGCAATGCCGTACCCGATGGCCTTGCAGGAGTCGATCACACTTCCGCCGCCTACGGCAAGAAGAAAATCCACGCCTTCTTTCTTACATAATTCAATACCTTCCCGTACTTTGGAAAGACGGGGGTTGGAAACGACCCCGCCCAGGGTCACGTAGCTGACGCCGGCCTCTTCCAGGCTCTTTTTTACTTCATCCAAAAGCCCCGACTGTACGGCCCTGCCGCTGCCGTAATGGATCAGCGCTTTTTTGCAGCCATACTCTTTCAGCAAAGCCCCTGCCTGAAAATGGGTATCCTTGCCGAAAAGGATCCTAGTAGGGGTATAATATTCAAAATTTCTCATACTCTTAATGCTCCTTAAAAGATAACTAAAAATACTTCCAAATTCTTCACTTCCTATTAAAACAGAAAACTGTCTATTAGTCAAAAAAAATTTATATGGAAGCAGAATATTTTTGTCTCACGGACAAATGTCTTTTTCTGATTGACACAAGAGAGAGAATCATGTATAATCGTTTAAGTCAGAGAAAATGCCGCCTAAGGTACGTTTTGCGCCGGAAAGGCAGGCATGGATAAGAGTCTAGGAGGATGGATTATGTATTCATTAGAGGAAATCCAAAAGGTGGATAAAGAAATTGCAGATCTGATCGAAGCAGAGGTAAAACGCCAGAATTCCCACATCGAGCTGATCGCGTCAGAAAACTGGGTCAGCAAGGCGGTCATGGCGGCTATGGGAAGCCCTCTTACAAATAAATACGCAGAAGGATATCCGGGAAAGAGATTTTACGGCGGCTGCGCATGCGTGGACGAGGTGGAAAAACTTGCCATTGAGCGCGCCAAGGAGCTGTTCGGCTGCGAATATGCCAATGTTCAGCCGCATTCAGGGGCGCAGGCAAATATGGCGGTATTTTTTGCCATGCTGGAGCCGGGCGACACCTTTATGGGCATGAATTTAAATCACGGCGGACATCTTACACATGGAAGCCCTGCCAATATGTCCGGTAAATATTATAATGCGGTATCCTATGGATTAAACGACGACGGCGTGATCGATTACGATGAAGTGCTGCGGATCGCAAAAGAATGTAAGCCGAAGCTGATCGTAGCCGGCGCCAGCGCTTACGCAAGGACCATTGATTTTAAGAGATTCCGTGAGATCGCCGATGAAGTAGGCGCATATCTCATGGTGGATATGGCCCATATCGCCGGACTTGTGGCAACAGGCATGCATCCAAGTCCTATCCCCTATGCGGACGTGGTGACCACCACCACCCACAAGACCCTTCGGGGACCCCGCGGCGGCCTGATCTTAAGCAGCGCAGAGACCGCCAAGAAATTCAACTTTAATAAAGCAGTATTCCCAGGCGTGCAGGGCGGCCCGCTCATGCATGTGATCGCGTCCAAGGCGGTATGCTTAAAGGAAGCCCTTCAGCCGGAATTTAAGGAATACGGCAGGAGAGTCGTAGAGAATGCAAAAGCACTCTGCGAGGGCCTTCAGAAACGCGGCGTGGACATTGTATCCGGCGGAACGGACAATCACCTGATGCTGGTGGATCTGAGAAACCTTGGTGTGACCGGAAAGGAAATGGAAAACCTTCTGGATGAAGTGAACATTACCTGCAACAAAAATGCGATCCCCAACGATCCCCAGTCTCCATTTATCACAAGCGGCGTCCGTCTCGGAACACCGGCCGTTACCTCCCGGGGCATGAAGCCGGAGGATATGGACAGCATCGCAGAGGCGATCTCCCTGATGCTCAAGAGCCGTGACAACAAGGAACAGGCGAAGGCTCTGGTGAAATCCCTGACAGATAAATATCCGCTGATCGGATGATCATATACAGATAGATCGTTAAGAACAAAGGATAAGGGCGTCCCAAAACGGGCGCCCTTTACTATGGGAAAAAAACAGAGGTTTCATGCATTTATATCTTTATCACATTAAAATTTTACTTGGTGAATTGGTGAAAATGTGGTATAATATTACGAGATACTTAAAAATTTGCAACATTTTGCCAAATGACTTGTTGTGAAGAAGCATTTTAAGTATAATAGGAGGAAAGAATTACAAGGAGGTAAAACAACATGAGTGAAAAGAAAAAAGGCGGAGGCGCCCTTTTAGGTGCGGCATTCCTGATGGCGACCTCAGCGATCGGTCCTGGATTCTTAACACAGACGGCAAAATTTACAGGAGACTACCAGGCAAGCTTCGGTTTTGTTATTCTGTTTTCTATAATTTTGTCAGCCATTGCCCAGATGAATATCTGGCGAGTACTTTGCACCAGCGGTTTGCGCGGACAGGATGTGGCAAATAAAGTTCTTCCGGGTCTGGGCTATGTGGTGGCGTTTATGATCGTAGTAGGCGGTCTGGTGTTCAACATCGGAAACGTAGGCGGCGGAGCGCTCGGGTTTAATACCCTTCTGGGCATCCCGGAAAAGGTAGGATATATTCTTGCCGGTGCTGTGGCGATCGCCGTATTCCTGATCAAAAATGCAAAAGCGGCTATGGATACGGTTACCAAGGTACTTGGTGCGATCATGATCGTAGTTATCTTTGTTGTCATTGTGGTTGTAAAGCCGCCGGTAGGCGATGCAATTAAGAATACCTTCGTTCCATCTGCCGGTGTGACGAATCTTTTCCCGGCTATTATCACGCTGCTCGGCGGAACTGTAGGCGGATACATCACGTTTTCCGGCGCTCACAGACTGATCGACGCAGGCATCACCGGTGAAAAGAACCTGAAAGAGATCAACAAGAGTTCTGTCATGGGTATCGTGATCGCTGCGATCGTGCGTGTATTCCTGTTCCTGGCAGTACTCGGCGTAGTGGTACATATGGCATCCGGAGAAACCCTGGATTCCGGCAACCCTGCGGCAGACGCGTTTTTAAGAGGAGCCGGACAGATCGGATACCGCTTCTCAGGACTGGTGCTTCTGTGTGCGGCCATTACATCCATTATCGGTGCAGCCTACACATCTGTATCCTTCCTGAAGACCTTCCATAAGAGCATTGAAAAGAATGAGAACGGAGTTATCATCGGATTTATCATAGTGTCCACACTGATCATGTTCTTCCTTGGAAATCCTGCCACACTCCTTGTCGTAGCAGGCGCGCTGAACGGACTGATCCTGCCGATCACTCTGGCGATCTGTCTGATCGCTTCCCAGAAGAAATCCATTATGGGTAATTCCTATCACCATCCCGTGTGGCTTCTGGTCCTTGGCGTGATCGTGGTGATCCTTTCCGCTTACCTTGGAATCACCACATTTGTTTCCAATATGGGAAGCCTTCTGGCATGACCATGGGGCAATAACGGAAAGACTGCTTATAAAGGTGTGATCCTTAAAAAGATTGCACCTTTTTAAAATAGGAGAGACCATATGCAGAAAATAAGAATATTAACAGCCGGGGATTCCTCCCTTCTGATCGAATTCGGAAAGGAGATCAGCCCGGAAATAAACCGAAAGATAACCGCCACCGTGCAGTTGATGAAAGAGCAGCACATTGAAGGCGTGGTAGATGTGATACCGGCATTTTGCTCCCTGCTGGTAAATTACGATCCCCGTGTGATCAGCTACGAAGAGATCAAGAGCCGCATGCAGGCATTGGTGAAGGTAGACGCGAAAGCCTCCGAGGGAAAGAAAAAGATCTTCGAGATCCCGGTATGCTACGGCGGGGAATACGGGCCGGATATCGAAAATATCGCGGAAAACGCGGGACTTTCTGTGGAGGAGGTCATCAAGATCCATTCTTCCAGAGATTATCTGATCTACATGCTGGGATTCCTGCCGGGCTTCTGTTATCTGGGCGGTCTGGATGAGCGGATCCACACGCCCCGTCTGGCAAATCCCAGGATCAAGATCAACGCGGGCAGCGTAGGCATCGGCGGCTCCCAGACAGGGATCTATCCCCTGGATTCCCCGGGAGGCTGGCAGTTGATGGGAATGACTCCCGTAAAGACCTACGATCCGGACCGGGAGACGCCTATCCTGGTGGAGGCGGGAGATTACATCCGCTTTGTCTCTGTAGATGAGGCGGAATATAAACGAATCAAAGAACTGGTGGACCGGGAAGAATACCAGTGCGTGGTTCACGAAGGAGAGGTGTAAAATGGGAATTCGCATATTAAAAGGCGGGATGATGACAACCGTGCAGGATCTGGGCCGTACCGGGTACCAGAGCCAGGGCTTTTCCGTGGCAGGCGTCATGGACGTGCGTTCCTTTAAGATCGCCAACCTTCTCCTTGACAATCCGGAAAACGAAGCGGTCCTGGAGATGACGCTGATCGGCCCTACCCTGGAATTTACTTCCGCTACGATCATAGCCATTACCGGAGGCGATTTTCAGCCCACGATCAACGGAGAACCGGCGCCTATGTATACGGCGTTATATATGAATAAAGGAGACATCCTGAAATTTGGAAGCGCAAGGACCGGAAGCCGGGGCTACATCGCCTTTTCCAGCTACCTGGACGTTCCGGTGGTCATGGGAAGCCGCTGTACAAACATGAAGAGCAGGCTGGGAGGCTTTAAGGGAAGAAAGCTGCAGGCAGGAGATTATATGAATTTCCGCATCAAGAGAAGATACCTTCCCTTCTTCCTTTCCCGAAAGCTGGATCTGAATGAATTCGATCAGGAAGAAGCAGAGCTTCGGGTGGTCATGGGGCCTCAGGATGATGTGTTCAGCAAACAGGGGATCGAGACCTTTTTAAACAGCGAATACATTGTCACCAGCGATTTTGACCGGATGGGCTGCCGTCTGGAGGGACCGTTCATCGCCCCCAAGGAGACTTCGGATATTATTTCCGACGGTATTGCCTTCGGCTCTGTACAGGTGCCTTCCCACGGGAAGCCGATCATCCTTCTGGCGGACCGTCAGACTACAGGCGGCTACGCAAAGATCGCTACAGTGGCATCTGTGGACATACCAAAGCTGGTACAGAGAAAAACCGACCATAAGATCCGTTTCAAGGCCATTACCGTCCAGGAGGCCCAGCGCCTGTGCCTGGAGGAGGTAAAAGAACTGGATGCGATGAGAAAGATCATCCATCAGCCCTGTAAAGAGGTGCTGGAGTGCCGTCTGGTGGCGAAACGGCTCCGCAAGCTTTTTGAATAAAGAAAAAACGGACATTGAGAAAAGGAGATGTACGCATGGATTTAGAAAAGATTGAAGGATTAGTTAAGATTATCGAGAATTCCTCTCTGACAGAGTTTACCATCAAAGAAGGGGACGTAAAGATCACTATGAGCAAGCTGGATCATCCTCCGGTGGTGGCGCCGGGAATGCCCATGGCAGCGGCTCCTCTTCCCCAGGCTCCTGCAGAAGCCGTAAAGGAAGAAGAAGCACAGGAAGAAGAAAAGCTTTTTATCACGTCGCCTATCGTTGGAACCTTTTATTCCGCTCCGGCTCCGGACGCTCCGGCCTTCGTGAAGGTGGGAGATCAGGTGAAGAACGGACAGACCGTTTGTATCCTGGAAGCCATGAAGCTGATGAACGAGATCCAGAGCGATTTTGACTGCGAGATCGAGGCCGTGCTTGTAAGCAACGAGCAGAAGGTAGAATACGGACAGCCTTTATTCCGTGTGAAAAAACTGTAGGATCCAAAAAGGAGGTTGGAGCATTGTTTAATAAGATTTTAATTGCCAACCGGGGAGAGATCGCGGTGCGGATCGTCCGTGCCTGCCGAAATCTTGGGATCCGCAGCGTGGCTGTTTATTCCAAGGAAGATGCCAAAAGTCTTCATGTGCAGCTGGCGGATCAGAGGATCTGCATCGGAGAAGGCCCTGCCAAGAACAGCTATCTGAATATGGACCGGATCATCACCGCTGCCAAAAATATGGGAGCAGACGCCATTCATCCCGGCTACGGTTTTTTGTCGGAGAACAGCAAATTTGTCCGCAGATGTACAGAGAACGGCATTACCTTCATCGGCCCGGATGCGGATGTGATCGACAAAATGGGAAATAAATCCCAGGCCAGAAGGACCATGATGGAAGCGGGAGTTCCGGTGGTGCCAGGTACGAAGGAACCGGTCTATGACGCGGAGACCGGCCGCAAGCTGGCCGGGGAGATCGGCTATCCGGTAATGATCAAAGCCTCCTCCGGAGGAGGCGGCAAGGGAATGCGTGTCGCCCACACAGATGACGAATTTGAGTTCCAGTTCAATATGGCTCAAAGAGAGTCCGCCAATGCCTTTGGGGACGATACCATGTACATTGAGCGTTTTGTGGAAAATCCCCGGCATGTGGAGATCCAGATCATGGCGGATACCCATGGAAATGTGGTGGCATTGGGAGAAAGGGATTGTTCGGTTCAGAGAAATCACCAGAAGCTGATCGAGGAGTCTCCCTCCCCGGCTATTAACGAGGAGATCCGAAAGGAAATGAACCGCTGTGCCATCCTGGCGGCAAAGACCGTGGGGTACACAAACGCGGGAACCATAGAGTATATTGTGGATCCAAAAGGAAGGTTCTACTTTATGGAGATGAACACCAGGATCCAGGTAGAGCACGGCGTGACAGAGATGGTCACAGATACCGACCTGATCATCGAACAGATCCGGGTGGCTATGGGAGAACCTTTAAGCTTTACCCAGGCAGACGTGGAATTCCGGGGACATGCCATTGAGTGCAGGATCAACGCGGAGATCCCGGAAAAGAATTTTATGCCCAGCCCCGGCGTGGTGGAGCATATGCATCTGCCCGCGGGCAATGGCGTCCGTGTGGATACAGGACTTTATACCGGCTACAGGATCCCTTCCGAGTACGATTCCATGATCGCGAAGGTGATCGTCTATGCGGCGGACAGAGAATCTGCCATCATGAAAATGCGGTCGGCTTTGGATGAGATGCTGATCATGGGAGTGGAGACAAACCTGGATTTCCAGTACCAGATCATGCGTCATCCTGTTTTCTGCGAAGGAAAGGCAGACACCGGTTTTATTGAAAATATCATGAAGATCAGTTAGGAGGAATCCGAATGTACAGAGTAGACTTAAACAGCGATCTTGGGGAAAGCTTCGGCAGATATACCATTGGCGCGGACGATAAGATCATTCCCCTGATCACATCTGCCAATGTGGCCTGCGGTTACCATGCTTCCGATCCGGTGGTGATGGAAAAGACCGTGGAACAGGCCAGGGCGGCGGGGATCCGTCTGGGAGCACACCCCGGTTTCCCGGACCTTATGGGATTCGGAAGAAGAAATATGAATGTAAGCCCTGCAGAAGCCAAAGCCTACACCCTTTACCAGTTGGGCGCCCTGGATGCTTTCTGTAAGGCAAAAGGCATGGAAATGCAGCACGTAAAGCCTCACGGAGCCATGTACAATATGGCAGCCAAGGATTATAAGCTTTCCAAAGCCATTTGTGAGGCTATTTTCGAATACAACAAAAACCTGATCGTCCTCGCCCTTTCCGGCGGAGAGCTGGCAAAAGCGGCGAAAGATATGGGACTGCGCACCGCTCAGGAAGTTTTCGCTGACCGGGCCTACGAAGAAGACGGCACCCTGGTAGACCGGAGAAAAGACGGCGCCATGATCACGGACGAAAACGAGGCCATTGCCCGTGTCATCCGCATGGTAAAAGAAAAGACCGTTACCGCTATCACCGGCAAAGACATCCCTATAGAAGCAGACTCCGTCTGCGTTCACGGGGACGGCGCCAAAGCCCTCGCCTTCGTGGAAAAGATCCGCGAAACCCTGGCGAAAGAATCTATCCAGATCGTTTCTCTGGATCAGATTGTTTAAGAGAAGGACTCTGCTGAGATAAAAAAGACCATTTTCTAAGATCCTGGCTTTTCGGCCATCTGGAATTTTGGGAAATGGTCTTTTCTCTGTGACTATGTTACAGAACCCTCCCCAAAAATCTTGTATATTATAAACCAAGAAAAACAACCTTTGGAACGAAACTTCCAAAATCCCGACCGACGCGCCTTCCGCGTCAGAAATGAGGCAAATATGGAAAAGATCATCATCATCGGAGCCGGTCCCGCCGGCATCTCCGCGGCTCTTTATGCATCCAGAGGCAACATGGATCCTCTTGTGCTCCATCACGGCCCCGGAGCCTTAGATAAAGCCGAAAAAATAGAAAACTATTACGGCCTGGAGCAGCCCCTCTCCGGCAAAGAACTCATGGAACGGGGAATCAGCCAGGCAAAAGCCCTGGGCGTCCGCTTTGTAGAAGCCCAGGTGCTGGGAATATCAGGATTTGACACCTTCCAGGTACAGACTACTGCCGGTACCTTCGAGGCGGAGGCAGTGATCCTCTCAACAGGCAGTAGCAGAAAAGCTCCAAAGATCCCCGGGGTAAAGGAGCTGGAAGGCAAAGGTGTAAGCTACTGTGCTGTATGCGACGCCTTTTTCTACAGAGGAAAAGATGTAGCGGTTCTGGGAAACAGCGATTTTGCCCTTCATGAGGCAGAAACACTTTCCAATGTGGCCGGAAATGTGACCATCTATACAGACGGAGAAAAACCGGAGTTTTCCCGGGAACACACAATACCGGTAAACACCATGAAGATCCAGTCCATCCAGGGAGAGGAACGGGTATCCGGCCTTAAACTGGAAGAGGACTTAAGCGCCCAGGAGACGGGGGGAGAGCATCAGAGCTTCGTTCCTGCGGACGGTGTATTCGTAGCCATCGGCACAGCGGGAAGCACGGAGATCGCCCGTCAGATGGGGGCGGAGCTTACCGGGCAGGGCAATGTGAAAATAAACGAAAAAATGGAGACTACGATCCCTGGATTATATGCGGCAGGCGACTGCACCGGCGGCCTTCTTCAGATCGCCAAAGCAGTATACGAAGGAGCACAGGCAGGCATCAGCGCAGGCCAGTATGTAAGACAGAGAAATCGTTCATAATAATAGAAAAAGCAGAAAAGAAGTTCCGCCAAAAGGCGGCAGAAAGGAGTCAACTATGGCAAAAGTATTAACAGCACAGAATTTTGAGGCGGAGGTATTAAGATCAGAGAAACCGGTACTGGTAGATTTCTGGGCAACCTGGTGCGGTCCCTGCATGCGTCAGGCGCCCATCGTAGATGAATTATCCCAGGAGGGATTTGCGGTAGGCAAGGTAGACGTAGACCAGGAGCCGGGACTGGCTCAGCAGTTTGGGGTGATGAGCATTCCTACGCTGATCATTTTCAAAAACGGAAAAGAAGCAGAACGTCTGGTAGGCCTTACGCCCAAAGACAGATTAAAAAGCCTTTTGGAAGAGTGATCTTCCAAGGGGCATTTTTATTCCGCAGAAACTTTGTTTTCTATAGAATAAAAATGCCCCGCAAAGATTCAAAAGGTATTCAGCATATGATACAGCTTTGTTTTATCAAGAATGCGTATCCCGCCCCTGGAGACCTCAATACAGCCGGCGCCGCTCAATTGCTTTAGTGCACGGCTTACCGCTTCTCTGGCACTTCCGATAGAACGGGCCAAGCTTTCCTGGGTGACCGCTACGGAGTCCGAGCCGGCTTCTGCCGCTTCATCCAGAAGAAAAGCAGCGATACGCTGAGGCAGGGTCAGGAAAAAGGTACGCTCAATACCGGCGATCACATCAGAGAAGTGTTCTGTAGTAAGTTTATAAGTGAAATTTTCTACATAGATATTTTCTTTCATAAGCTGGGAGTAGATACCAGCCGGGATGACTAAAAGTTCGCAGTCCGTTTCCGCATCGATCTGCACGTCAAAGGTGACAGCAGAGAGCATACAGGAGGCGGAGAGGGTACATACGTCTCCCTCCCGGAGCCGGTAAAGGGTCGCTTCTTTGCCCTGAGCGGATAAAAGATAGACCCGAAGGATCCCTTTCAGGAGAAATACGGTGCCAAGACAATGCTGTTCCGCAGACTGAACGGCACTGCCGGCAGGATAATGTGCCTGGCGGACATGGGAAAGAACCAGTTCCTGCTCCTTCTCACTCATATGTTCCCAAAAGGGAAAAGACTGAAAAAAATTTCGATATTCTTCTGCATTCATGCTGTTTTCTTGATCTTATAAAAAGATTCCTTCCTTTTTTATTTAATATTGTAAGCGATAGTTCGTAAAAAGACAATCTGAAAATCCGTCAGATGAAATCCCCATTGACAGCGTGCGCGTCCCTGTCTTATAATTTCCTTGTTG
>DXBU01000145.1 GCA_019116385.1 Candidatus Blautia faecigallinarum
GATGAAAAATACAAAAGAAAAAATGAAAGAAAAACACATGTAAACTTACATTACCGTCCTTTGGCGCGAAATGTCCGCAGATTTTTAAAGAAACCTAAAAACAAAATCATACGACAAATCCAGGATGCTTAGTTACTATAGCAGTCGGGATTTTATACATTACACAAAATTTCGTACAAAACATTACACAAAAAAAAGCTGGGACCTTTGTTCCGAAGAAAAGCCAATAATATCAAAAAGCATAACTCGTTCCTGCCCTCAGATTTTCTGGGGGCAGGAATCTGGGAAAATACTGTTAAAATCCCCGATTGTCGTGTATAATAAATACAATACAGCATGTAATTGTGATGATACGGACAAAAAGGGGGCTTCATTATGAAAATAACCTTTATAGGCGCAACCCACGAGGTGACGGGAAGCTGCTATTACCTGGAGGCTGCAGGAAGGAAATTCTTAGTAGACTGCGGTATGGAACAGGGACCGAATTATTATGAAAACAAAGAAATCCCTGTGAATCCCGGAGAATTGGATTTTGTTCTGCTGACCCATGCCCACATGGATCATTCCGGAAACCTTCCGGCGATTTATGCAAAAGGGTTCCAGGGACCGATATATGCCACAGACGCTACCTGCCATCTTTGTGATATTATGCTCCGTGACAGTGCGCACATTCAGATGTTTGAGGCAGAATGGCGCAACCGCAAGGCCAGACGGCAGGGAAAACCGGATTTTGTTCCTGCTTATACCATGGAAGACGCGATGGGCGTCCTGAAAAACTTTGTGCATTGTCCTTATGAAAAGACCATCACCCCGGCGGATGGCATACAGGTCCGTTTTATTGACGCCGGCCATCTTCTGGGATCTGCCAGCATAGAAGTAAAGATCCGGGAAGAGGAAACAGAGAGGACCATCGTGTTTTCCGGAGACATCGGCAACAAGAACCAGCCGCTGATCCGGGATCCACAATACCTCCATGAGGCGGACTACGTAGTCATGGAGTCTACCTACGGAGACCGCAGCCACGGCGAACGGCCGGATTACGTGGGTTCTTTGGCCGAGGTGATACAGAGGACCTTCGACAGAGGCGGAAACCTGGTGATCCCCTCTTTCGCGGTAGGACGTACCCAGGAGATGCTGTACTTCATCCGGCAGATCAAGGCGGAAGGGCGCATTCACGGCCATGACAATTTCAAAGTATATGTGGACAGTCCTCTGGCAAATGAGGCCACCACCATCTTTGCAGAGCACGAATACGACTGCTTTGACCAGGAAGCCATGGATCTGATCAAAAAGGGTGTGAACCCGCTTAGCTTTCCTGGCCTTAGAACTTCTGTGACCACAGAGGACTCCCGGGCGATCAATGGAGATGAGGAATGCAAGGTGATCATCTCGGCCAGCGGTATGTGCGATGCCGGCCGTATCAAACACCATCTGAAGCACAACCTGTGGGGACCGCAAAATACGATCCTTTTCGTAGGATATCAGGCGATCGGCACCCTGGGCCGGACTCTTCTGGAAGGGGCTACAGAGGTGAAGCTGTTTGGAGAACCGGTACATGTGGCTGCGGAAATCTGCCAGATGCCGGGGATCAGCGGACATGCAGACGTAAATGGACTGCTTGACTGGGCAAATGCATTTACCCCAAAACCTAAAAGAATTTTTGTCACCCATGGAGACGACAGTGTGACAGAGATCTTTGCCAAACGTTTGGAAGAAGAATTTGGATTCCAGACCATGGCGCCATTCAGCGGCACGGTCTATGACCTGGCCGGCAACTTCTGCGTATACGAAGCACAGGGCGTGAAAGCCCAGAAGGCAGTTACTGTGAAGGCGGCCAAAGCTGCAAGAGCCTTTGAGAAACTGGTATCCTTAGGACACCGTCTGATGAGCGTGATCAAGAAAAACGAAGGCTGTGCCAATAAAGATCTTGAGAAGTTTTCCAGAGAGATCCAGTCCCTTTGTGACAAATGGGACCGCACGGATATCTGATGGAATGGAAAATCTTCTTATCGTATAGATAGAAATTTAAAAAGCATATCATAACAAAGGGGGCTGCCCGTGAAAAGAACTTTCAGGACAGCCCCGGTTCTGCAAAAGGGTATCCCAAGGGATCCCTCATTTCTGCCTTTTCTCCTTAGAAAAGTTTTCAGGCAAGTGTATCTTTTAAAGCTGCGGCAAGCTGATCCGGACAGGATGTGCTCTTACGGCCGCATTTGATCCCTTCCAAACGGGCGATCACCTCGGATACATCCATTCCCTCTACCAGCCGGGCAACTCCCTGGGTATTTCCGGAGCAGCCGCCGATGAAAGTTACATTGTGTACCTTATGGTCATCAGAAACTTCAAATTCAATCGCCTGGGAACAGACGCCTTTTGTTTTATAAAGCATATTTTTTTCCTCCTAGTATAAAAAATGATCAAATGTTTTCAGTCCGTCCCTCATTATAACAAAGAGCCGTGCAACTTTCCAGTGTAAATCCTTGTTTTTTCCAAAGGCTTTTTTCGGCAGGGAGTTTCCGGAATAGGGTTTTTGTGATTTCTTATTTGATAAACCGAAAACTTTTGGTATAATGAGGGTACTTGATGAAAAAAGATAGTTCATTATTTATAGAAAGGACTTTTGTATGGGAGTTATAGGGATTATAGGGGCAATGGAAGAAGAAGTTTCCTGCCTGAAAGAAAAAATGACGGAAGTTTCCGTGACCCGCAAGGCGTCTATGGATTTTTATGAGGGACTGCTGGAAGGAAAAAAGGCAGTTGTGGTGCGCTCCGGGATCGGCAAGGTCAACGCAGCTGTCTGTGCACAGATCCTGGCAGATGACTTTAAGGCGGAAGCCATCATCAACACAGGGATCGCCGGCAGCCTGAACAACGATATCAATATTGGAGACATCGTTCTTTCCACAGATGTACTGTATCATGATATGGACGCCACCGGATTTGGCTATCCCAAATGCCAGATCCCCCAGATGGAGGAATTTTCTTTTCCGGCAAATGTACGGATGCGCCGGGAGGCACTCCTTGTCTGCCGGGAAGTGAACCCGGAGATCCAGGTTTTTGAAGGCCGGATCGCCTCCGGGGATCAGTTTGTATCGGATAAAGCATTAAAGGATGAGATCATCAAAAATACAGGGGCCTTTGCCTGCGAGATGGAGGGGGCGGCCATTGGACACACCGCATATTTAAACCACATTCCTTTCCTGATCATCCGGGCGATCTCAGACAAAGCAGACGGAAGCGCTTCGATGGATTACGCCGAGTTTGAGGCCAAAGCCATTGAACACAGCGTACGTCTCACCCAGGGGCTGCTCGCCAGACTTGGTTAAAACAAAGCAGAAAAGGCGTCAAAGAGAAAAATGGCATAAGGGAACGCACCTGCATATACTGAACTAGAGACAGGGAAAGGAACCGGACTTTTTGTATGTATTACGAAAAATATTTTCCATTTTATCTGGCCTATGCAGATCCCATGATTTATAACGGTGAAAAGATACAGGAAAAAGAATTTGCTCTTATGAAATCCTATTATCCGGAAATGGCCCGGAAAATACAGGAGAAAGTAGAAGAGGAATGCCAGCGCCTGGATTACGAGGGAAGCAGGATCTATGACGAATATCCGGACAAATATATGCTCTATCACCTTTGCAGGCAGATCCGCAGAGATCTGGAACCGGATAGGCAGGCCGGAGAGATCCCCGGCAGTTTTTTAGACGAACTGATCCAGGTGCTCACCTATCAGGAGATTTCCCGGAGAAGGTGCAGACGCCACAGATGCAGACACTATTTTTAGCTTTGGAGCAAAAAAATGAAAACAATAAGAGAATTTTTAGAGGAACAGATCAATGAGCAGTTCATCCAGGCTGTTTTAAGCCAAAGCAGGCAAAAAGACGGCATTTCCAAGGTGAAAATACGCCCCGTGGTGGAGAAGGGAGGCCTGTTTTACCAGGCTTCATCTCAGGCGGGAACAAAAGTTTTTCATAAAAATTATAAGAGAGAGGAACTGCTTTCTTATATAGAAGAGGCTATGAGGGAAACATTTGGCCAGCTCCAGATACAGGGCCGGCAAAAAGACGGAAGCGTCCTGGTAAGCCGTAAGGGAAAAATAACCATGAAAACCAGAAATCATGAGACCCTTCCCCCTGCCAGGATCCAGCCCCATAACCGGGTAAAGAATTATATCTTAAAAGAAGGTACGGCAGTTCCTTTTTTGGTGGATTTGGGAGTTATGACAGCGGAGGGACGGATCGTATCCTCTAAGTATGACAAATTTAAGCAGATCAACCGTTTTCTGGAGTTTATCGAGGATATCCTTCCCAGACTTTCCAGGGAACGGGAGATCACGATCCTGGATTTCGGCTGCGGAAAATCCTACCTGACCTTTGCCATGTATTATTATCTGAAAGAACTGAAGGGATACGATATCCGGATCATCGGCCTGGATCTGAAGGCAGATGTGATCGAAACCTGCAGCCGTCTTGCCAAAAAGTACGGCTATGAGAAGCTTAGTTTTTGCCAGGGGGATATTGCCAATTACGAAGGCACAGAGGAAGTGGATATGGTGGTGACCCTCCACGCCTGCGATACAGCCACAGACTATGCGCTGGAAAAAGCTGTGCGCTGGAATGCCCAGGTGATCCTGTCCGTCCCCTGCTGCCAGCATGAACTGAACCGGCAGATCAAAAACGAACTTCTTGCCCCGGTTCTTAAGTATGGAATCTTAAAGGAACGGATCAGCGCGCTTCTCACAGATGGAATACGGGCGGAACTTTTGGCAGCCTGGGGTTATGAGGTACAGCTTCTGGAATTTATCGATATGGAGCATACACCTAAAAATCTGCTGATACGCGCTGTAAAGACAGGAAACAAAAAAAATATGGACGGTCTTAGGAGGATGCTGGATGAGCTTCATGCCGATCCCACTCTTTTAAGACTGCTTTGCCAGACAGAGGAGAACCCCGAAGGAAAGGGAGTATAAAATGAAGCATATTTTGCGCAGGATAGCAGTACTTGCGGTTATATTTGTCCTGGGGGTGGCAGGAACCGCTTTTTTGCTGAACAGTGAAACAACGGACGACCGTTCTGACATGAATGATCCGGTTTTGCCGGAACTCATGGTTGATATAAATGGAACCTATGCCAACCGGATGTATGGCTACCGGCAGGAAATGCAGGTGGATTTTGTCAGAGACTGCATCACGCCTTTGAATACCACAAAAGAGATCACCTTTGTGATCGATCCATACGAGGCCAAGGTGGACAGCCTGGCTTATGAGATCCGCACTTCCGATGGAAGCAAAGTCCTGGAAAACAGGCGGATCAACAATCTTACAGAAAACGACAGCTACCTGACCGCGAAGGTAAAGATTGAAAGCGACCTGCTTATGAGCCAGGAATATTCCATGCAGATAACGCTTGACACAGACAGCGGGGATGTCCATTATTATACTAGGGTAGTATCCCGGGCACAGACGAATACGGAGCAGTATGTAAAATTTGTCCAGTATTTTTATGAAACCTGCATGAACAAAAGCGCGGCCAATAATCTGGCAAGCTATCTGGAACCGGAGGAAAACCAGCGGGCGACCAATTACGCCAATATCAATATCCATTCCAGCCTTTCCGAGGTAAGCTTTGGAAGCCTTGGGCCCACAATTATAAAAAGAGGGATCCCGGTGATCAAAGAGATCAATGAGACAACTGCCAGCATTTCCCTGGAGTATCAGATCTCTTCCAGAGATTCCCAGGGAAATACCGAATGCTATGACGTGACGGAATTTTACCGGATGCGCTATATGGAGTCCAGGATCCGGCTGCTGGATTTTGAACGGTCAGTGAGCAGGATTTTTGACCCCAGCCTTCCGGTGATCACCGATGAGGGACTGAATCTTGGAATACGGGACCGTCAGGTTTCCTATATGACCAACGAAGAGGGAAGTGTGATCGCTTTTGTCCAGGCGGGAGATCTGTGGTCTTACTCACCGGATAACGGAAAGATCGTAAAGGTCTTCAGCTTCCGGAAGGGAGAAAACGGAGACTTCAGGGACTCCCGGAGAGCCCATGACATACAGATCATCCGCGTAGAAGAAGACGGAGATGTGGACTTTGTCCTGTATGGATATATGAACCGGGGAAATCATGAAGGTTACTGCGGGCTTTCTGTTTATCACTACAGCAATGACCAGAATGCAGTGGCAGAAAGGGTATTCATACCCAGCACGGAGTCTTATGAATTTTTAAAAAAGGATCTGGGAACCCTTTCCTATGTAAGCAAGGATAACCAGCTGTTTCTGCTGTTTGCAGACAAGCTGTATCAGATTGATATTGAAGAAGGAAACTATAAGGTTCTGGAAGAAGGCATAGACGGAGACGATTTCGTTGTTTCCCGTACCAATGCACATGCAGCCTGGCTGACGGCAGAAGGGGAAAACGCAGGAAAGATCAAACTGATAGATTTTGACACCCTGGCAACCCGGTTTATCGTCCCGGAAGACGGGCAGCAGCTAAGGACTCTGGGCTTTATGAATGAAGACCTGATCTACGGGATCCTTCTTGAGGGAGATAGGATCACCGATGAGAACGGTCATGAGATAGAAGGGATCCATACCCTGCGGATCGAGAATTTCCAGGGAGAAATGAAAAAGGAATACCATCAGGAAGGCCTGTATATCACAGACATTTCTGTGGGAGAGAATATGGCGGAATTTGATCTTTCTTCCAAAAAGGGAAAAAGGTATGTTTTCCGCAAGAAAGATACGATCATGAATAACAACCAGACGCCGGCGGATCAGATCACCATTGAGCTGGTGTCTGCGGAACGGACTGGAGTACAGGTGCGCCTGGCTTTGGAGGACGCCCCTGCCACAGAGGACCCCCTGGTGATAGAAGCAAAGATCCGAAGTGTGGACGAACACATCATTTCTCTGGATGCTCGGGGGCCGGCGGAAGATACTTATTATGTATATGCCGCAGGCAGTCTGTATGATACCTTTACAGATCCTGCAAAAGCCGTTTCCTGTGCAGATGAGCAGCTTGGCGTGGTACTGAACAGGTGGCAGCAGTATGTATGGGAGCGGGGAAACAGGCAGACAAGCATGCAGCTGAACCTGGAAGACATACCTGAGATCGTCCGTACAGGCAATTGGAATGTACAGCAGCTGGCAGAAGGACTGGGAGAAGATTTTATGGCCCTTGATCTTTCCGGCTGTATACTGGACAGCGTTCTTTATGAGATCAGCGCCCAGCGGGCTGTGATCGCCAAAACAGGAGCCAACGCAAGTGTTGTGATCGTTGGATATGATGAATATAATACCTACCTTTACAATCCGGATACCGGAGAAGTAAAACCCTATGGAATGAATGACAGCACAGCTCTTTTTGAGAAGGCTGGAAATATTTTTATCAGCTATATGGAAACTTTAGAACATTAAAATTTAAGGAGGATACAGCTATGGAAAGAGACTTGATGAAGAAATTCGCAGAAATCTACGGAGGGGAAGGAGATATCCGCAGTTATTTTGCCCCGGGAAGGGTGAATCTGATCGGAGAGCATACCGATTATAACGGCGGCCATGTGTTCCCCTGTGCGCTGACATTGGGAACCTATGGTCTGGCAAGAAAAAGAGAGGATAATAAGCTGCGGTTTTATTCTGTGAACTTCTCCAGGCTTGGGGTGATCGAATCTTCTCTTGAGGAGCTGGTCCCCTCAGAAAAAGCAGGCTGGACAAATTATCCCAAGGGGGTTATGTGGACCTTTGAAAAGAGAGGCTATAAGCTTCCCAGCGGGGTGGATTTCCTGATCTATGGAAATATCCCCAATGGTTCGGGCCTTTCTTCCTCGGCTTCTCTTGAAGTGCTTACAGGCGTGATGCTGAAAGATCTGTTTGGATTCGAAGATCTGACCATGCAGGATCTGGCTTTGATCGGCCAGTATTCAGAAAACAACTTTAATGGAATGAACTGCGGCATTATGGACCAGTTTGCCAGCGCTATGGGAAAGAAAGACTGCGCGATCTTTCTGGATACCAGCACCCTGGAATTTGAATATGCCCCGGTGAAGCTGCCGGATGCAAAGATCGTCATCACCAACAGCAAGGTAAAGCACAGCCTGGTGGAATCTTCCTATAATGACAGGAGAAACGAGTGCGAGACCGCTCTTGCAGATCTGAAGAAGGTGGTGGAGATCCAGGCCCTTGGGGAGCTTACCGAGGAAGCTTTTGAGAAATATAAAGAAGCGATCCAGGATCCTGTCTGCCGCAGGCGGGCAAAGCATGCGGTATATGAAAACCAGAGAGCCATCAAGGCAGTACAGGCTTTGAAAGCAGACAATATCGAAGAGTTTGGAAGGCTGATGAACGCTTCCCATGTATCGCTTCGGGACGACTATGAGGTATCCTGCCAAGAAATCGATATCCTGGTAGACCTTGCCTGGAACCATCCGGGTGTGATCGGCTCCCGTATTACAGGCGGCGGCTTCGGCGGCTGTACAGTAAGTATCGTGAAAAACGAAGAAGTAGAGGATTTCGTCCAGTCCATCGGCAGAGAATATAAGGCAAAGGTAGGACACGAAGCAGAATTTTATGTTGTGGAGATCGGAGACGGAGCAAGAAAGCTATAAGGCTTAAAGGGGGATACGACCATGTTAAATGAAAATATTAAAAAGCTGGTCCAATATGGAATCGAAACAGGGCTGACGCCAGCCTGTGAAAAAAATTATACCACAAATCTTCTGCTGGATGTTTTTAAGGAAGAAGAATACACAGAACCAGAGGAAGACTATCAGGATATCCAGTTAGAAGAGGTTTTAGCGGCTCTTCTGGACGAGGCGGTAAAAAGAGGATTGATCGAGGACAGTATCGTATACCGGGATTTATTTGACACCAGGCTGATGAACTGCCTGATGCCCCGGCCGGCCCAGGTTCAGAAAGAATTCTGGGAACTTTACAAAGAAAGTCCCCAGGCTGCTACCGATTATTTTTATAAATTGAGCCAGGACAGCGACTACATCCGCCGTTATCGTGTGAAAAAAGACCAGAAGTGGACGGTAGACAGCGAGTATGGGACCATTGATATCACCATCAACCTTTCCAAGCCGGAAAAGGATCCCAAAGCTATCGCAGCCGCCAAAAACGCTAAGGCAAGCAGCTATCCCAAGTGCCTGCTCTGCCCGGAAAACGAAGGCTATGCCGGCAGAGCAAACCATCCGGCCAGAGAAAACCATAGGATCATTCCCATCACTATCAACGACAGCCCCTGGGGATTCCAGTATTCACCCTATGTGTATTATAATGAGCATTGCATCGTCTTTAACTTTGCCCACACGCCCATGAAGATCGAAAGAAATGCCTTTATAAAGCTCTTTGATTTTGTAAAGCTTTTCCCCCACTATTTTCTGGGCTCCAATGCGGATCTGCCCATTGTGGGAGGCTCTATCTTAAGCCATGATCATTTCCAGGGCGGACATTATACCTTTGCTATGGCCAAGGCTCCTATAGAAAAGCACGTAACGATCCCAGGCTATGAAGAGGTAGAGGCAGGAATCGTAAAATGGCCTCTTTCTGTTCTGCGCATCCGCCACAAAGACGAGAAGCGCCTTGTGGATTTGGCTTCCCATGTCCTGGAAGCATGGAGAGGGTACACCGATGAAGATGCTTTTATTTTTGCAG
Organism: Candidatus Blautia faecigallinarum; assembly: GCA_019116385.1. Taxonomy (GTDB): domain Bacteria; phylum Bacillota; class Clostridia; order Lachnospirales; family Lachnospiraceae; genus Blautia_A; species Blautia_A faecigallinarum. Next base: position 9,663 of record DXBU01000145.1, read on the forward strand.
AAACTGATGGAGAACCACACAATACCATTACACCGATCGCACGCAAGGTGGGAGATATCTACGAGCTGGATCTGACTTTGCGGAACAATATCACAACCAAGGAGCACCCGCTGGGAGTTTATCATCCCCATGCCCAGTATCATCATATCAAAAAGGAAAACATTGGTCTGATCGAAGTAATGGGTCTGGCTGTTCTTCCCGCGCGGCTGAAGGAAGAGCTGGAGCTTCTGGAGGAATATATCCTGGAAGGAAAGGATATTGCTTCCAATGAAAAGATCGCGAAGCACGCCCAGTGGGCAGCAGAGTTCCTTCCTAAATACGACAAGCTCACAAAGGACAATATCCGGGAAGTCCTCCACAAAGAAGTGGGAAATGTGTTTGTTCACGTGCTGGAGGATGCTGGCGTTTATAAATGTACGGAAGAAGGCCGGAAGGCATTCTTGAAATTTATCAGCATCTTGTGATCCCTCATACCAATGGCCTTTATCAAAAGGCCGGCGGAATGTTTCCTTTATACTTAGCTTCATTAAGGAGAGTTTATGGATAATAAGAGAAAACTAGTAAAAACAAAAATTATCAGCTGCTTTTTGGCGGTAATGCTTCTGGCTGGCCCGGTCAATGTTCCCGCAGCAGAATTCTCAGCAGGAGAAGGATCTGGAGTAGAGGACCTGTTTTCCGATGCCCCTTCCTCCCAGGCAGCGGAGGAGCCTTCTGTGGAACTGCCGGATACTTCCAACGTCCAGGAGGAGCCTTCTGGGGAAACGCCGGATATCTCAGACGGCCAGGAGGACCCGGAAATAGAGGTATTTACCCAGGAGGAGGAAACTCCTGAAGAGGATCCCGGCCAGACGACAGAGGAGACGATCCGGGTCACCTTTGCGGACAATTCGGGAAATCCTTACGGAAGCGATATGGACATGATCGTGAAGATGGGCGAATCCATTGTCCTTCCGCAGGTGCCGGATTCTCAGGGACTGGACGGCAGCGGCTGGAAGCTGGCCCTGGATACGCCGGATGAGGATGCCATTGTCCTGGAAGCAGGAGAGGAGTTGTTTCTTTCTTCAGAGGAAGACCTTGGCATGTATATTGTAGATGGCGTGCTCACCCTGTATGCAGTGCAGGGAGAACGGCTCTACACCGTCAATTTTTATAACAACAGCGGCACCGCTATTTTTTCCGGCGGACAGATGAAAGTAGCAAAGGGGACTACCATCATCATACCGGATTTTGCCAACAGCAAATACGTAAACTTCGGATGGACTACGACAAAGGGCGGACGTACCGTAGAGTATGAATTCGGAGAAAAATATATCGTTAACGGCAATATAAACTTTTATATTATCCGTTACGCGGTGTCCAGTACGGTACAGATCCAGTTTAAAAATCCATCCGGCGGACAAAACGCCGCCTTTAAGGCGCTGACGGTAACGGCGGTGAAGGGCGGGCGCATTACCCTTCCTTCCGTACCGGAAGTGACCGGCTACACAGCCTTAGGCTGGTCCGCCAAAAAGAACGCATCCAAGGCACAGTACCTGGCAGGACAGACCATAGGCGTACCCTCCAATAAATCCAAATCGGTCCTTACCCTTTATGCCGTGCGCAAAAAGGTTCAGACTTATTCAGTGACCTTTAATAACAACAGCGGCACCAGTACAAGTTCCGCTTATAAAAAGCTGAATCAGAAAGTGGCAAAAAACAATTATATCATCCTTCCGGATCTTCCCAAGGCAGCAGGCTATCAAAATCTTGGCTGGACCACTACCAAAAACGGAAAAACTCCGTTGTATAAAGAGGGTGCCAGGATCCGTGTGACCAAAAATATGAAGTTTTATACGGTACGCCGGAAAAGCAAGTATTATACCGTAAACTTTTATCTGGGAAACGGAAGCAGCAACAGTGAATATAAAGAACTGCAGATGAAGGTGGAAGAGGGTACTACGATCACCTTCCCAAGCGTTCCAGATAGGGAGGGTTATGTAAACCTTGGCTGGAGCACAAAGAAGAATCCGTCCTCTGTTACCAACCGGGAAGGTACAAAATATATTGTCAATAAAAATGTTTCCTTCTATGCTGTGCAGAACGAGCAGGTGACGGTAACCCTTCACTACAATACCGGAGCCATATACAGGACCATCGAAGTGGGAGAGGGAAATGGCCTTTCCCTTCCTGGAATGACTACCAGACCGCCTTACACCATGATGGGCTGGTCTACCTTGCCTAATCAAAACACAAATCCCCAGTATGAGGTTGGAGAAACGGTCCAGGTGGATCAGCCGATGCACTTGTACGCAGTAACCTTTAACCGGAACAACGAAGAAGACATCAGCGGAGAAAATCTGGCTCAGGCAGATCTTTACCGGTATGAGCAGATCATATTTGTAGGGGATTCCAGGACACATCGGATGGAAAATACCCTGGCAGCCCAGTTCGGCACAGAACTGACCCAGGGAGTGACCTTTATCAGTCAGGAAGGCGGCGGTCTTAGCTGGCTTAAGTCCCAGGGATATACACTGCTGATGCAGGCAGTGGGCGATCATTCTTCAGGGGTTCTTGATAAGCCTACGGCAGTGATCTTCAATCTGGGCGTCAATGACCTTAGCAGCAGTACAAGCTATGTTTCTTATATGAAAGAGCTTGGCGAAGAGCTTGAGGCAAAGGGCTGCCAGCTGTACTATATGTCTGTAAACCCGGTGAACAACAAGCTGATCCAGGCCAGCGGAAAACCATCCCGCTCGGAATCCAGCGTAAGGAACTTTAACGCAGCGATCCGCTCCGGGCTCTGCACCAGCGGCCTGTATACGTACATTGATACCTACAGCTACCTTTTGGATACCGGTTACGGAACTGACTCCAGCACCACCGGCATAGATAACGGCATTGATGACGGACTCCACTATACCTCCAAGACATACAAACGTATCTATCAGTATTGCATGGAACTTTTGAATTCCGTAAGATAGATCCGGATAAAAAATAATAAGAGATACCCGCAGGGGTATCAGGGATCTCCCGCATGCGTATATGCGGGAGATTTTTTTTGCGTAAATGAGAAAAAATAATCAATAAAGTTATTTACATCTAACCGCAGTTAGCATATACTAACATGTGTGAAAAACAATAATGAAATTCAATATCATGAGCTGCCGGGGGCCAAAGTCCCGGCGATGATACCTGTAAACGACCATACCACAAAGCCGGGAGGGATCCTTATGGTGCAGGAAGCCGTCAGGCAGAACCAGAAGAAGCACGAATCTGCAAACTATCACAGAACAAAGATGAAAAAAGAGATGGTCCTCCAGAAATTAAAGGAACAGGGATGCAGGATCACAAAGCAGAGGCTTATGCTCCTGGATATCATCCTGAATGAAGACTGCTCCTGCTGTAAGGAAATCTACTACCGGGCCGCCAGGCAGGATCCCAGGATCGGGTCCGCCACAGTTTACCGGATGGTAAATACACTGGAGGAGATCGGAGCGATCAGCAGAAAGAACATGTATAAGATTTCCTGCGGCTCCGCCTGCGAACTGGAAGACGCCTGTACCATCGAGATGGATAACGGAACGGTACACCATCTGTCCGCGAAAGCATGGAACGCCGTGATCACGGCGGGGCTTAAGGCGGAAGGCTATATCCGGGGAGAACGGATCAAAACCGTGGAAGTGCAGTCCTGTGGCTGCGACAGTTAAGATCCCGGATGGGGGCCGTTATGGATCAAAACAAATAAACCGGCTGCAAAGAGAATATATATTTATCAAATACACAGGCGGGCAGCCAGAAGGAGTAAGCGATATGACTTTATTGGATGCAAAAGAAGGACAGGAATATATCATAAAAGATATCGCCGCAGACGATGAAGAGATGGTATCCTTTTTATTTACCCTGGGATGCTATAGCGGCGAGCCGATCACGGTGGTGTCCCATCTGAAAGGAGGCTGCGTGGTGTCCATCAAGGACGGACGCTATAACATTGATACTGATCTGGCGCAAGCCATATCAATATAATTTAAAAATGGTGAGCCCTATCACCATTTTTTTACCCAGACAGGTTAGACGAGACTAATCTTGTTGGCTGAAACTAATTTTATTTGAGGGAAAAGGAGGAACTTTTACATCATGAGGATTGCTTTTGCGGGAAATCCCAACAGTGGAAAGACAACCATGTATAACGCCCTGACCGGCCGAAACGAACGGGTTGGAAACTGGGCAGGCGTTACGGTTGAAAGAAAAGAAAGCCTGATCAAAAAGGCCTATTGCAGCACAGGAGAGGAATTGGTGGCGGTTGACCTGCCCGGCGCCTACTCCATGTCGCCGTTCACCTCTGAGGAGAGTATCACAAGCGGCTATGTAAAGAACGAGCATCCGGACGCGATCATCAATATCGTGGATGCCACAAACTTAAGCCGGAGCCTGTTTTTTACCACGCAGCTTCTGGAACTGGGAGTTCCGGTGGTGGTAGCGCTTAATAAGAGCGATGTTACGGACAAAAAGCAGACCAGGATCGATGAGAAGCTCTTATCGGAAAAGCTGGGCTGCCCGGTCATCAAGACGGTTTCCACATCCTCCGGCCACGAGGGCCTGAAGGAAGCGGTCGCAGCCGCTGCGGCATTGAAGGGAAAAGGCCAGAAGGCCCCTTATGTACAGGCGGACATCGACCTGAAGGATAAAAACGCGGTGGAAGCGGCGGACAGAAAGCGTTTCGAGTTCGTAAACGGGATCGTAAAGCAGGTGGAAAAACGTAAGGTCTTTACCAAAGATAAAAACTTCCAGGATAAGATCGACAGTATCATCACCCACAAGATCATCGGTATCCCCATTTTCGCGGCGATCATTTTCCTGGTATTCTACATATCCCAGACGACCCTGGGCACCTGGATCGCAGACTGGCTGGTTGCCTGGATCGAGACCTTCCAGGGCTGGGTCGGCGGACTGATGGAAAATGCAAATCCCCTTCTGTACGCTTTGCTGGTAGACGGTATCATCGGCGGCGTCGGCGCGGTGGTAGGATTCCTGCCTCTGGTAATGGTAATGTACTTCCTGATCGCCCTTCTGGAAGACTGCGGTTATATGGCCCGTGCCACCGTTGTCCTTGACCCGATCTTCAAACGTGTAGGTCTTTCCGGAAAATCCGTGATCCCTATGGTCATCGGTACCGGATGCGCCATCCCGGGGGTTATGGCAAGCCGTACCATCCGTAATGAAAGGGAACGCCGTACCACAGCAATGCTCACACCTTTTATGCCCTGCGGAGCAAAGATCCCGGTCATCGCACTGTTTGCCGGCGCATTCTTCGCAGACGCCTGGTGGGTATCTGCCACCATGTACCTGGTAGGCATCGTTCTGATCCTTTTAGGCGCGCTGCTTGTAAAGAAGATCACAGGACAGAAGTACAGAAAATCCTTCTTTATCATCGAGCTTCCGGAATATAAGCTTCCCAGCCTTAAGAGAGCCACCGTTTCCATGCTGGAGCGCGGCAAGGCATACATCAAGAAGGCCGGGACCATCATCCTGGTCTGCAACACCGTAGTACAGATCATGCAGAGCTTCACCTGGCAGTTCCAGTTGGTGGAGGAAGGAGCGGAGGGAACTTCCATCCTTGCTTCTATCGCTCATCCTTTTGCGATCCTGTTCATCCCTCTGGGCTTCGGCGTATGGCAGCTTGCAGCGGCGGCCATCACCGGCTTTATCGCGAAAGAGAATGTAGTCGGTACACTTGCCGTTGTTTATGGTGTTACCAACCTGATCGATACCGATGAACTGGCGCTGGTAGGAAGCGGAAACGAAGTGGCTGCAGTTATGGGGCTGACAAAAGTGGCGGCTCTTGCCTACCTGATGTTCAACCTTTATACACCGCCCTGCTTTGCGGCTCTGGGCGCCATGAACTCAGAAATGAAGAGTGCCAAATGGCTGTGGGGAGGGATCTGCCTCCAGCTTGCCACAGGATATACGGTTGCATTTGCGGTATATCAGATCGGTACGCTGATCACCACCGGTTCTCTGGGAACGGCATTTGTTCCGGGACTTCTGGCAGTCATCGTATTTGCCCTGATCATCATCTGGCGGGTGCGCAAGTCTGACAGTGAATTTGCGGCAGAGTACAGTCTGCATGCGTAACTGAAAAATGGAATAGAACGGCGGCGGGCAAAGGGATTCGGCTTTGCCTGCCGCTTACTGTAGGACAGAGGAGTTGAATGTTATGGAAAATCTGATAGCGGTGATCGTCCTGATCCTTCTGGTGGGAGGCGCGGTGGCTTATATCGTGAAATCCAAAAGAAGCGGAGTGAAGTGCATCGGCTGTCCGGCAGGCGGCGGATGCCCCAGTACCCGCAGGATGAAAAAGAAAAAACTCAGCGGTCCGGTCATCGGAAAAAAGACCCTGATGATCTCCGGGATGGAATGTGCCCATTGTGCCCAGAGCGTTACAGAGAGTCTGAACCAGATCGACGGAGTCCGTGCGAAGGTGGACCTGGCCGGCGGAAAAGCCGTCGTTTCCTTTGACCGGAATGTGGAGGACGAGGTCCTGAAAAAGGCGGTGGAGAAGTTCGGGTATAAAGTGAACTCCATTACAGCCTGATATGTTAAAGAGAAAAGGAAGTGGTGGTACAATGAAACAGCATCGATTCTGGGCATGGGCGGCAGTCTTTTGCTTCGCGATGGTATTTTATACAGGCTACAAGCATAAATAAAAGGAGGAATTTGACATGTTAGATTGTTTTAAATGTTTGGATTTAAAGAAAACAGGAATTTTTGCAGCAGGCGTGCTGTTCGGGACGGCGGGGATCAGGCTTTTGTCCAGCAAGGACGCAAAAAAGGTGTATACCAACTGTACGGCGGCCGTTCTCCGGGCCAGGGAATGTGTGATGAAGACGGCGAATACCATTCAGGAAAATGCCGAGGACATCTACGAGGAAGCCAAAATGATCAATGAGGAAAGAGAAGCCCAGGCACAGGCAAGTGAGGACGAAGAGGCTTCTTCAGCCTGCTGAAAGGGTAATAGCAGTGAAATTTACAATAAAACATGAAATAAAAGGACGCATACGCGTTCACATGGAGCAGAGATCCATGACCTGTTCACAGGCGGATCTTCTGCTTTCTTATCTGGAAAAAAACAAGACGGTCACCAAGGCAAAGGTATATGAAAGGACAGGAGATGCGGTGATCTTTTATTCCGGGGAAAGGAAGGAAATCCTGGAACTGCTCCGGTCTTTTTGTTATGAAGACCAGAAGGAGCTCCCCTCTCCGGCTGCTTTTGGATCCGGAAGAGAGCTGACCAGGACCTATAAGGAAAAAATGATCCGAAAGGTCCTGCTGCGGTATATGGGAAAGCTGTTTGTACCGGCTCCTTTGCGTTCCATGTACATCAGTCTGAAATCTTTCAAATACATTGCAAAAGGCATCCGCTGCCTTATGCGGGGAAAGATAGAAGTGCCGGTGCTGGATGCCACAGCCATCGGCGTTTCCATTCTGCGCAATGACGTAAATACCGCCGGATCCATCATGTTCCTTCTGGGCGTGGGAGAACTCCTGGAGGAATGGACCCATAAAAAATCTGTGGACGATCTGGCCAGGACCATGTCCCTGAATGTGAAAAAGGTATGGCTTTTGCGGGAAGATCAGGAGGTGCTGGTCCCGAGCACAGAAATTACTCCGGGAGACCAGGTAGTGGTGCATATGGGAAATGTGATCCCCTTTGACGGGATCGTTGCCAGGGGAGAGGCCATGGTCAATCAGGCTTCTCTCACCGGCGAGTCGGTTCCGGTAAGAAAGGCTCTGGATTCCTCGGTATATGCAGGGACAGTGGTGGAGGAAGGAGAACTGACCGTTCTGGTAAAGCAGACAGGAGGATCCAGCCGCTACGAAAAGATCGTTTCCATGATCGAGGAATCTGAGAAGCTGAAGTCCGGACTGGAGAGCAAGGCCGAGCATCTGGCGGACCGGCTGGTGCCATATATGCTGGGCGGGACGGGCCTTACCTATCTTTTTACAAGGAATATCACAAAAGCGCTTTCTGTGCTGATGGTAGACTTTTCCTGCGCGCTGAAGCTGGCTATGCCGATCTCTGTCCTTTCCGCGATACGGGAAGCCGGCCATCACCGGATCACCGTAAAAGGCGGAAAATTTCTGGAGGCGGTGGCAGAGGCGGATACGATCGTCTTTGATAAGACCGGAACTCTTACCAAAGCGAGGCCAACGGTCATGGAGGTGGTTTCCTTTAATGGGCAGAGTCCGGACGAGCTTTTGCGGATCGCTGCCTGTATGGAGGAGCATTTTCCCCATTCCATGGCAAATGCGGTGGTAAGCGCGGCTAAGAAGAAAAAACTGTATCATGAGGAAATGCATTCTAAGGTGGAATATGCGGTAGCCCATGGGATTTCCACTACCATAGAGGGAAAGAAAACGATCATTGGCAGTTACCATTTTGTATTTGAAGATGAAAAATGCCGGATCCCACAGGGAATGGAAGAAAAATTCCGTCAGCTCCCGCCGGAATATTCCCGTCTTTATCTGGCGGAAGAAGGCAGCCTGGCGGCGGTGATCTGTATCGCGGATCCTCTGCGGGAGGAAGCGGCGGACGCCATTGAAACGCTGCACAGGGCCGGGATCTCCAAGATCGTTATGATGACGGGAGACAGCGAGCAGACAGCGGCTGCTGTGGCGGCCAGGGTAGGAGTGGACGAATATTATTCCGAGGTCCTGCCGGAGGATAAAGCACGGTTCGTAGAAAGAGAAAAGGCGAAAGGGAAAAAGGTGATCATGATCGGAGACGGGATCAATGATTCACCGGCTCTTTCCGCGGCAGATGCAGGGATCGCCGTCAGCGACGGGGCAGAGCTTGCCCGGGAGATCGCGGATATCACCATCAGCGCCGAAGATCTGTATCAGATCGCTGTTTTGAAGAAACTGAGCAACCGGCTGATGGAACGGATACATTGGAATTACCGTTTTATTGTAGGATTTAACTCTGCCTTGATCCTGCTTGGGGTGAGCGGTATTTTGCAGCCCACTGCGGCCGCGCTTCTCCACAATACCTCTACTCTCGGGATCAGCCTGAAAAGTATGCAGAATCTTCTCACAGACTAATAACTCCGGCGGGAGTATGAGCAAAGGGCTCTTGATGAGGAAATCTTTCATCAGGGGCCCTTGACTATTTCCACAGAGTTTGTTATGATTAACTAGAAGTTAGTTAAAACTAACAAATAGGAGGATGTATGACACAGGAAGTATTCCGGATCGTCAGAGGAATGGATCTGAAAAGCATAGAAACCCAATTGGCGCTGCAATGCGCGCCGCTGATCACAGGGATAAAAATTTCCAATCTGCTGATCGTGCCAAAAGAAATGGAACCGCTGGTGAGGGCGCTTTTAAGAAAAACAGGGATTTCCTGTTACCGGCTTTTGGACACAAGGGAAAAAATGACCTTTCTTTTGTTCCGGCGGGAACAACTGGCTGTCTATCTGGACACTCCCGGATCTCAGGAGGTCCTGCGCAGACAGGGATACAGGAAATTTAGTCTGGGAGGGATCTTGGCTGTTTTTCAGTCCCGCTACCAGGCTTATAAGAAAGGGGAAGAATCCTTTCCTCATGAAATGGGAGTCCTTTTAGGATATCCTATAGAGGACGTAACAGGCTTTATAGAAAATAAAGGGAAAAATTATCTGTATTCCGGATACTGGAAGGTGTATGGAAATGTCCAGGAAAAAATCCGCCTGTTTGAAGGGTTCCAGGAGGCAAAGGAGAGGCTGATCCGGCTTCTTGATTCCGGCTTTTCCATGGAGTGGATCATCCAGAAATACAATAAAAATGAGCTGCGGCAGGCAGTTGTTTAGAGGAGGAACAAAAACATGAGCAAAATCCCAGTAGTATATTGGTCACAATCCGGGAATACCGAGACGATGGCGGAAGCCATTGGCCGGGGAATCGCAGAAGCCGGAAAGGAAGCGGAGGTCATTAACGTGAGCGAGGCATCCCTGGACAGCCTGAAGGAAGCGGGCGCCTTTGCCCTTGGCTGCCCGGCTATGGGGGACGAAGTCCTGGAAGAGGATGAGATGGAACCTTTTGTGGCAGAGGTAGAAGGCTTCGCCTCCGGCAAGAATATCGCGCTGTTCGGATCCTATGGATGGGGCGACGGACAGTGGATGCGGGACTGGACAGAGCGCATGAAAAATGCCGGCGCCAATGTGATAAACGGAGAAGGCCTTATCTGCCAGGAAGAACCGGACGATGATGCTGTCGCCGCCTGCGAGGGCCTTGGAAAACAGCTTGCAGCTTTTTAACGTTATTTCGATAGATTTCCTTTTTAAGTATCCCTTTAAATACAGGGGCGTCGGGAAATAGATAGCTCCAAGCAAGGGCAGGCGTGATTCGAATGAGTCGCGCCTGCCCCTGAAATTTATCCATCAAAAAAAGTTTATGAATATAATACTTGCGCCCTCTTTTGGCTTGTGTTATAATTAAAAAAATTAAATAACAAGAACAACAGGTGCCAATAGGAAATAGTCATATTGGTTAAAAGGGAAACAGGTGAAAATCCTGTACGATCTCGTCACTGTAATTAGGGAGTGCGGGCACTGCTTATCGCAGAATAGTCACTGGGAAACCGGGAAGGCTGCCTTGCATGAGGAACTATAAGCCAGGAAACCTGCCTGCTGTTGGTACGGGGACTTACGTCCCAAATCACGAGTAATTGGTTGTACCGTATACGCTATCCATCGTATTTATACCCTTTTACCCTTGTGTAAAAGGGTTTTCTTTTTGTATGGATAAGGCGGCTTCCGTTGTCCCCGTTTTGATTGCTGATGATTGATTTATATACATCAGGACGCAGAAGGAAAAGTATTCTGTGCCATATGAAAAAAGGAGGACAAGGAATCATGAAAAACAAAACAGTAAAAGCCCTGGCGCTTGCAATGACGATCTCTGCAGCGGCGCTGATGGCTCCAGCCGGCATTTATGCCGCGGAAGCGGAGACTGCAGCAGAAGAAACCACAGATGGAGCAGAGGAAACTGCTGACGCGGCAGAAGAAAGTGAAGAGACAGATGCCGAAGAAAATACAGGAGAGACAGGGGATGATCAGGCGGCGGCTGATAATGTGGCGGCTCTGATTGATAAGATCTACGTTCAGGAAAGAACAGATACTACAGATGAAGACTGCACGGCTGCAAAGGAAGCCTGGGACGCTTTGACAGACGCACAGAAGGAGCTTGTGGAAGGCGAGAACGCCAGTCCGGATTACTTTGGACTGGACACCGGAGACGCTTCTCTGGATGACGCGCGCAACGCAGATGAGATTGGAGAAAACGAGCTTCTGGTAGTAAGCTTTGGTACTTCCTATAATGACAGCCGTGTGGAGGACATTAAAGGAATCGAGGATGCTCTTCAGGAAGCATTTCCGGATTGGTCTGTAAGAAGAGCTTTTACAGCCCAGATCATTATTAATCATATACAGGCAAGAGATGGAGAGGCTATTGACAATATGCATCAGGCGCTTGAACGGGCGGTTGCAAGCGGTGTGAAGAATCTGGTGGTGCAGCCTACTCATCTGATGCATGGAGCAGAATATGACGAGATGGTAGAAGCTCTTGACGAATATCAGGATCAGTTTGAATCCATTGCCATCGCGGAGCCTATGCTGGGCGAAGTAGGAGACGACGCTGCTGTTATTAATGAAGATAAGGCAGCAGTAGCAGAGGCGGTAACAAACGCTGCTATTGCAGACGCAGGTTATGACAGCATGGAAGCGGCGGCAGAAGATGGAACCGCATTTGTATTCCTGGGCCATGGAACTTCCCATACGGCTAAAGTAAGCTACAGCCAGATGCAGACACAGATGAATGACCTTGGATATACCAACGCATTTATCGGTACTGTTGAAGGAGAACCTGAGGAAACAGCGTGCGAGGCTGTAATCAGCGCTGTAAAAGAAGCAGGATATACAAAAGTCATCCTTCGTCCGCTGATGGTAGTTGCAGGAGATCATGCAAACAACGATATGGCTGGAAGCGATGCGTATTCCTGGAAGAGTATGTTTGAAGCAGACGGTGGCTTTGAAAGCGTTGACGCACAGATTGCCGGACTTGGAAGAATTGACGCAGTAAAACAGCTTTATGTAGAACATACACAGGCAGCTATTGATTCTATTGGATTCTCTGACACAGCGGCAGAGGAAACAGCAGCGGAATAAGGAAAGAAAAAACATAAATGAAAGTATGATACAGAACTGCCCGGAGTGTATGTTTACGTCCGGGCAGTTCTTCTGAAAGGAGATCAGGAAAATGAAACGAAAATTTATTTTAGCACTATGTACACTTGGCATGTTTACCTTATCAGGGGGGTATCATGTTGTTATGGCACAGGCGGACGCAGCAGAAGAGACTGCTTTAGAGGATGAAACAACGGGTGCAGATGAAAAATCAGAAGAAGAGCAGGCAAAGGAAGATACGGAAAAAGACGTGCTGGAAGATGGGGTATATACGGCTGAATTTGATACAGACAGTACCATGTTTCATGTAAACGAAGCTTATGATGGGAAGGGAACCCTTACTGTAGAAGACGGAGAAATGACGATTCATGTAAGCTTAGTCTCTAAATCTATCGTAAACCTTTTCCCTGGAACCGCGAAAGACGCACAGAAAGATGGCGCAGAGCTTCTGAAACCTACCACAGACAGCGTGACTTACAACGATGGATATACGGAAGAGGTTTACGGCTTCGATATTCCTGTACCGGCGCTTGATGAGGAGTTTGACGTCGCTATCCTTGGAAAAAAAGGAACCTGGTATGACCATAAGGTGAGCGTGTCTGATCCAGTTCCTGCAGAAGAAACAGGTGAGGTGGTTACAGCAGAGGAACTTGGTCTTGAAGATGGAAATTATACGGTTGAGGTGACTCTGGAAGGAGGAAGCGGAAAAGCAACAGTAGAAAGTCCGGCAAAGCTTGAGATTAAGGACGGAAAAGTACAGGCGGAGCTGGTGTGGAGCAGTCCGAATTATGACTATATGATTGTTGACGGTGAAAAATATACTATGACGAATACAGAAGGAAATTCCACCTTTGAAGTTCCGGTTGCCGGATTTGACAGCAAGCTGGATGTGAAGGCGGATACCGTAGCGATGAGCACGCCTCATGAAATTGATTATACTTTGTTCTTTGACTCTGCAACGATTGAACCGGTGGAAAAATAAAATACTATGAAGAAAAATAAAAAGAGAATCAGAAAAAAAATTTTATGTACTATACTTGCAGCCTGGGTGTTAGCTTCCTGCCCTGTATCTATCTTTGCAGAAGAACAAGAAACGGCAGACAACAGGTCAAATGAGGAAAATACTGGCGCAAAGCTGGCTGGACTTACTTATGACCATAGTCTGGAACTGGAATACGCCACACAGTTTTCTGTAGATTATTACGAAGACGGATATACGCTGCTTACAATCGTTGACGATGGACAATTTCTTCTTGTGCCGGAGGGAAAGGAAGCGCCGGCGGGACTGGATGAAGAGATCACAGTTATTCAGCAGCCGGTAGAGAATATCTATCTGGTGGCTACCTCGGCGATGGATTTTTTCTGCGTACTGGACGGACTGGATCATATTAAGCTTGCAGGAACAGACGCAGACGGCTGGTATATCGATGAGGCGAAGGAAGCCCTTGAAAACGGATCCATTCTTTACGCCGGAAAGTACAGCGCGCCGGATTATGAACAGATATTAGCCCAGAATTGCGGGCTTGCCATCGAGTCCACTATGATCTATCATACGCCGGAGGTGAAGGAAAAACTGGAACAGTCTGACATCCCGGTATTGGTGGAGCATTCCAGCTACGAAAGCCACCCCCTTGGAAGAACCGAATGGCTGAAGCTTTACGCGGTTCTCTTAGGAAAAGAGGAGGAAGCGGAAAGGCTGTTTAAAGAACAGGCGGATAAGCTGAAAAACGTGGAAACCAGTGAGAATACTGGAAAAACAGTGGCATTTTTCTATATTAATTCTGTAGGAGCCGCTAATGTGCGCAAATCAAACGATTATATTTCCAAGATGATCGAGCTTGCAGGCGGCAAATACATTTTTGACGATCTGGGTGAAGAGGAGAACGCACTGTCCACCATGAATATGCAGATGGAGGAATTTTACGCATCGGCAAAGGACGCGGATTATATTATCTACAACAGCACGATTGACGGCGAACTGAGCAGCATAGACCAGCTTTTGGCTAAAAGTTCTCTTCTGGAAGATTTTAAAGCGGTGAAGAACAAAAACGTATGGTGTACAGAACAGAATTTCTTTCAGGAGCCTATGGGTTTGGGAACAATGATAGAAGATATCCACACCATGCTTACAACAGAGGGTACGGCGGCTGACCAGATGACTTATATGCATAAGCTGAAATAAAAATTCGGGAAGGATGCAGAAATGAAACAAAAAATGGAACGAAGATATGGAACGGCTTTTCTTATATTAATCATAGGATTGCTTGTTCTTACTGTGTGGAATATTAATTCCGGAAGCGTAAAGCTTACGGTGAGAGAAATCTTTCACATTATCATAAACAGAACCGGAGAGGAAACCGCCTATAATATCGTGTGGGATATACGCCTGCCTAGGATCCTGGCGGCGATTATCCTGGGCGGCGCTCTTTCCGTTTCTGGTTTCCTTCTTCAGACCTTTTTTGGAAATCCGATTGCAGGCCCCTTTGTGCTGGGAATTTCTTCAGGGGCAAAGCTGGTTGTGTCTCTTGTAATGATTTATCTTTTGGGGAAATCTATGGTGGCCGGCTCAGGAATTTTGATCATTGCCGCTTTTGTTGGTTCGATGATTTCCATGGGATTTGTGCTTCTGATCTCTAAGAAGGTAAACAGAATGTCGATTTTGGTGATCAGCGGCATTATGATCGGCTATATCTGTTCTGCGATCACAGATTTCGTTATTACTTTTGCTGATGATTCCAATATCGTCAATCTTCATAACTGGTCAATGGGAAGCTTTTCCGGAATGTCCTGGGACAATGTGACGGTAATGGCCGGCGTTGTGTTTGTTACCCTTGGGATCACATTTTTTATGTCCAAGCCGATCAGCGCCTATTTGCTTGGAGAGGTGTACGCCCAGAGCATGGGAGTGAATATACGGCTTTTCCGTGTGGCATTAATTTTACTTTCCAGCGTCTTATCCGCCTGTGTTACTGCCTTTGCCGGACCGATTTCTTTTGTGGGGATCGCCGTTCCGCATCTGGCGAAATCTCTCCTGAAAACGTCGAAACCTATTTTGGTGATTCCGGCCTGTTTCCTTGGAGGAGCCTTGTTCTGCCTGTTCTGCGACCTCATTGCAAGAACGGTCTTTGCGCCTACGGAGCTTTCCATCAGTTCGGTGACGGCGGTATTTGGAGCTCCTGTGGTAATTTATATTATGATCCGCAGACAAAGGCAGGTGTAGGTATGGATAAGTATTTTGTGTATACAGATAATATGGCGGTGGGGTATGAGGGAAAGCCGCTGATCCAGAATATTGAGATCAAACTGGAGAAGGGACAGATATTAACCTTGATCGGTCCTAACGGCGCGGGAAAATCTACGATTCTTAAAAGTATTACCCGGCAGCTTAAATTGGTAGGAGGTACGGTGTACCTTGACCGGGAGCTTATGAATAAGATGACGGGAAAAGAAATCGCAAAAAAACT
>DXBU01000146.1 GCA_019116385.1 Candidatus Blautia faecigallinarum
CCATTGTCGCTGGTATCGTCTGTCACAACTCCTATGCTGTAGATCGTGCCTTCTCCCCGAAGCTGTGTGCTGGATATGTTCTTTGTCCGTTCCAGGTATCTGACCTCGCAATAGTTTTTCAGATAATCAAACTTGCCTCTCCAGTCCGATCCTACCACCAAGATATCAATATTATATTTGATGATGTCGCTTACTTTCTGGCCTTGGTACTCCTCCACGATGATCTCATCCGCGAAGCCTGTTTTCCGCACATTTTCAATCCTTTTTAACAGGCTGTCCCTTACGTTGAGCTTTCCCCGTTCTATATCATAGCTTTCGCTGGTAACGCCTACGATCAGATAATCCCCCAGTGCTTTCGCACGTTTTATAATATTGTAATGTCCCTGATGAAATAAATCAAAGGTTCCATAGGTTATCACTTTCTTCATATATCCGCACCCATTCTTTCCAAATACTTCTGTTCTTTTTAATTTTTCCAATCCCGGTCTATTTATGCCATAATACGCATTATAGCACAAATCCCCCAGCTTTAAAAGAGAATTACCACTCTCTTCCTGGGGGATTTATGCCATAGAGTTTTATGCGCTTCGATACATGGTATACAGGCGTTTCAGATTATAGCCGGGAACCTTTCCTGACCATTTGGACCCCACCTGTTTTTTCAGATAATTCTGGGTATACTTAAGGGTCTTGGAAGAATCCATATTTACAAATACAGAAAAGGCTTTCTTTCCTTTGATCCCCATAGCCAGTCCCTGAGCCACCTCATGGCTTTCGTCCTGGTAGCTTCGGATCATAAAACCGTCCACCATAGGATTGCAGGCCGCAATATAATAGCCAAGAGCCACTGCAGCCGCCTGGGCATCCTGCCCGGAGGTAGAGGTAAAGCCCTGCTCCGAAAGAAGGATCCTGGTTTTTGCTCCGTATGTCTGGCGGATGTAGCTGGTCAGTGCGCTTAAATTGTTCAGACTGATGATCGGAGAGTTGGACCGGTTAGTAAGGTAATTGCTGTTCTTCCCGGACCAGAACCGGCAGTCTGTTAAAGGATAGGGGTAAGCATGGAAAGCCAGATTCCAGTTTACTCCCTTCTGCAGGGTATTCAGCTTTTTGGCCACGGAATCTACCACGTCTTTTGCCGCATAGCCCTGGACGGTCATGTTCCAGTAGTGATCCACACAGAGGAAAACCTTGGAGCTGGCCCGATTGCTTCTTACTGCATTATAAAGGCTCCGGAAGGTTTCACTGTAATTGGTGATGTACTCTGATTTTGACATATTTCCCGGATAATGCCATACACTGTAGGTATTGATCTCATTTCCCAGGATCCAGTTGCTCACATAGCAGTCATTGGAGCCAAACAGTTCCGCCGTAAAGGAAAAGAGGGCTTCCATCTTTTCTCTTGCGGCAGCATTTTTTGTATTCCATGCGTAATAGGAAGAACGGGGGCCTTTTGCCCCGGAAGCAGTCAGGGACTTGGTTGCGCTGCTCCAGTCAAGCATGAGCTGGACAGTCACCTGGATCCCTTTCTGATTGCATTGGCGCACCAGCTGGGTATAGCCGCCGATCTTATTAAAATAATAGGTCTTTCCGTTATACTTATAAGCTACCCGCTCCGCATTGTTGGCCAGAAGTATAGAAACCGGAAGATTAAAGAATACGGTTTTGCTCTTTGTCTGGGTCAGTTCCTGGATATTTGTTGTCTGAAGACCCTTTTTGGTAGCCGGGACAAAATAAGCCGCCTGATTCTTAGACGTTTTTTCCGGCGCGTTCACATAGGATGGTGCGCTGACCCTGGTAAAGGAAGTAAGCTTGCTCCCGGATTTACTCTTTACGGCAACGGCAAATTTGGACATTACATATTCCGGGTGGCCTGCTGTATTTAAGTTAAAGGTGATGGTACCTTTTCCGGATTTTGGCTTAGCCACTCTTGTGATCCGTTTTTTCAGGCTGTCATTCACAGGATTTACCTGGAAAAGATAATAATAATTGTCTTTGCTCTTCACTGCCTTGGGGATCTTTGCCGTGATCCGTATTTTCCCTGAAGAGATGCCGCTGCAGGCAGTAATCGTACAGGAATTCGCCTTGGGAGATGCCTCACTGGAAAAAAGTTCCCCTCCATCCGAAAAAACTTCCACCTCTTCCGGCTGGGTAAAAAGGTCCTCCTCCGTTCCATCCTGCCAGATATCTTCCGGATCCTGGGATTGTCCGGGTTCCTGTATCTGTGCAGGATCCTGGGGCTGCTCCGGTTCCTGTGTCTGTACAGGATCCTGAGGCTGCTCCGGTTCCTGTATCTGCGCAGGATCCTGGGGCTGTTCTGGTTCCTGTATCTGTACAGGTTCCTCGTCCGCCGCAGGCTCCTGCAGTTCTCCTCCCGTCTCGGTAAAGATCTCCGTTGACTCTGTTCCCTGTGCCGGCGCCTGAAAAACTTGAACGCCCGGGTCTTCAGAAGCCCAAATCTGGACAGGGGCCGCGCTTACAGTAAGAACCGCTGCCATCATCATTGCCAAAACTCTTTTTTTCATATTCCCTCTCCTCCTGCTCTTTCTTTAAAAATAAAGGAAGACAATCCTTCAGGACTGCCTTCCCTCATCCTTCAGATTAAAATCCACTTTTGCCCGGTCGTCTTCCTTTTCCTCTGTTTCCAAAGTAGCTGCCAGCTCTTCGATTGCCTGACGGCGTTTGCGAAGGATCTCGTATTTTCTCTCCTCGCTGTCGTATTCATCCTCCAGGCCTTCGTCCTTCACTTTCTTTTCTTTCTTAAACAGGACAAAGGTCAAAAGATTCAGGCATCCGGTGTAAATCCAATCCACAGGCGGGCTTCCCAGGAGCAGCAGCATGATCAGGGAGATCCCCAGAAGGGACCATACATTCATAAGCGCCGGTATCTTGAGGATCAGAAGCCCGTTCATGAGGATCATGATGGGGTAGTGGAAAAAATAGATCCCCATCGTGTTTCTTCCGATAAAAGTAAGGGGAAGCCGGATATCCGGCATCAGGGCAAAAAAAGTCAGGATCAGCGTAAAGGAAACCAGATACATCAAAAGGCGGATGATCATTCCCTCTGTATCTGGAAGTCCGCTTACCAGATAAGAATGATTTCCGCGGAAAATATCAATGGGCATTTCATGGGTGATCATATAATTGGGCACCGCGTACAGCAAAAAACCTGAAATAGGGATCAGCACCCATTTCCCTTTAAATTTCCGGACCGCGTCCGTATACTCGCTCCTCCAGAGATAACCCGCAGCAAAAAACGGGAAGAATACCACGATCCTGGAAGATGACAGGTAGGTGGTAAATTCCGGCCGCGTACCGGCCCATAAAGCAATGAGGATGCTTATGGGAACAATAAACCGCACTTTGCCCATTGCCTCAATGGTCAGGCGGTATACAAACAATGCTAAAAGATACCACATGACCGTTCCCGATGGCCTCAAAAGTTCAAAATCCATAGAATTTCCCAGCCAGATATTTGCATACCAGGTAAGGGTGTAGCCAAGTATATAGGGAATTAATAAATTTTTTAAATTTTTTAATACGTTCTGCGGCTTTTTAGAAAGGTAGCCGGAGACAAAAATAAATGCAGGCATATGAAAGATCGTGATAGCGTACCACACGTAGCGGATCACAAGGTCTTCCTTCACCAGCTGAAAGGCAATGATATGATTAAATACAACTAAAAATATAAGAAGGACTTTAATATTGTCCACCAGGTTCGAATATGGTATTTTTTTTGTGTTCGCTCCCTGTCTCATTCTTCTCCCCCTGTAATATATTTATGACTAAAGAATAACATACTTTTTTCTTTTTTGGAACATAAATTTAAAATTTACCAGAGGTTTTATAACAAAGCAGGCAAATTACAGCAGTTTTCCCCTTGTCAAGTTACACCGCGTAGTGTATTATGATATGGTTCAGACTGCCTGAAAATACTTGAAAAACAATATTTATAAGCCGGCGGCATGCCGGCCGGGGAGTGTTTTATGTATAAAAAATTTAAGGCTGATATGAATAAATATTGGAAGTATGCCATTTATTCTTCCAAAGCGCAGCTGAAATCTGAAGTTGCCAATTCTTACCTGAACTGGCTGTGGTGGATCCTGGAGCCGCTGTGCTTCATGCTCATCTACAACTTTATTTTCGGCACCGTTTTTGCGGCAAGAGAAAAATATTTTTCCATATTTATTTTCATTGGCATCACCCTTTGGGATTTTTTCAACAAGACCATGCTGCAGAGCGTGCGCATCGTCAAGCAGAACAAGTCCATAGTTTCCAAAGTCTATCTTCCTAAATACATCCTTCTGCTGGTAAAAATGGGTGTAAACGGCTTTAAGATGTTTGTATCCTTTGGCATTGTGATCATCATGCTCATTGCCTTCCGGGTTCCCATGACCTTTAACATCATCTTTGCTTTGCCCATTCTGGCGGCACTGGGGCTGATCACCTTTGGGATCGGATGTTTTCTGCTTCATTACGGTGTTTTTATTGAGGATTTATATAATGTGGTCCATATCGGCCTGCGCCTGGTATTTTATATGACCGGTATTTTCTGGAATATCACCACCAGGCTTCCGGCACCTTACGGAGAGATCATCTGCCATGTAAATCCCATCGCTTTTCTGCTTTCCTCTATGAGGGACAGCATCCTGTACGGCAGGACTCCCAATCTTCCCCTTCTGGCCCTATGGCTGGCAGTCGGGCTGCTCTTAAGCGTGATCGGAGTCCGCAAAATCTATAGAAATGAAAACAGCTATGTAAAGGTGATCTGATATGGAAGAGAGATACGCGATCGAGGTCAAGGATCTGGTCATCAGCTACCGGAACCTGAAAAAAACTTCTATTAAACAGAATCTTTTGCGGTTTAAACGGAGAAAAGCCGAAAATTTTGTAGCCGTGAAAGGAATTTCCTTTTATGTCCGGGAAGGAGAGATCCTGGGCATCATCGGAAAAAACGGAAGCGGAAAATCTACCACTTTAAATGCCCTTGCCGGAATTTTTTCTCCGGATTCCGGAACCATCGACCTGAAAGGGCACAGCATCTCCCTGCTTTCTATCGGAGTAGGTTTTCAAAGAGAGATGACTGGCCGGGAAAACATCATGCTTTCCGGAATGCTTCTGGGCTTTACGGAACAGCAGATCAAAGAAAAAGAACAGGAGATCATTGATTTTGCCGGGCTCGGAAAATTCATCGATATGCCGGTACGGACCTATTCCAGCGGTATGCATTCCAAGCTTGCCTTTTCCATCACGGCGATCCTAGAAACAGACATCATGCTGATCGATGAGGTATTGAGCGTAGGCGATCAGAAATTCAAGAAAAAAAGTTATAATAAAATGAAAAGCCTCATCTCCAACAAGGAGCGAACGGTAGTGATCGTCTCCCACAGCCTGAGCACCCTGGAAGAGCTCTGCGACACGGTGATGTGGATGCACGAAGGCGAAATAAAGAAAATAGGCGATCCCAAAGAGGTGCTGGCAGAATACGTTGAATTTATGGAGCAAGGATGAAAACATCCTTGCTCTTTTTTTATTTATCCGATAGTAAGTCCAAAAATGTTTTGACCGCCTGCTGGTTTCTCTTTTCATAATCTACTTTTAAGGGAGTGATCTCTCCCCGCCGGTAAGAATGCATTCCTTCCAAAAGGCCCTCGGCGGTAGAATCCACCAGCCGTCCGCCGTGGGCTTTCATAAAGCCTCTGGGGCCAGATACGTTTGTAGAGATCAGGGGAAGACCCAGGGTATCCGCTTCCAGAAGCACCAGGCCCAGGCCCTCATAGAAGGAGGAAAGAAGGAACAGATCACATCTTTTCAGGATAGGCATGGGATTTTCAATGGAATATATAAAGATCACCGCCTGGGCAAGCCCCAGCTTTTCCGCCTTTTCTATGGTTTTTTCATAAAGGTCCCCGCCGCCTCCGATCAGGATCAGCAAGCTTTGAGGATATTCCCGGTGATAGGCGGCAAAAGCCTCAAGGAGCCTATTGTGCCCCTTCTCAACGGAAAAGCGGCCAATGGTGATAAACTTTTCCTCCGGCCCCTGCAGCCTCTTTTCCAATTCTTCCCTGGTCACTGTACACCGGGTGGTCTTATCAAAGCAAATTGGCTCTTCCGCCCGCTTCTTTACCCGCTTATAATCGTGACAATTCTCTACAATATGAAGGTTTTCCTCTTTTTCACTGATAAAACGGGCCATATCATAGATATCTTTGCCCACTGCCAGGACCAGATCATATTCCCGGTATGCCCTCTGCAAGGTAAGAAAATGCTGGTTGTGTTTTAGCGGGATCTCCAAGAACATATTGTTATGTGAAAAAATAGCTTTTCTTCCGGGGGCACAGCCGAAAAGCCCGGTGATCTTCCGCTCGTATCCTGTGAAGTGAATGCACCAGGCAAATTCTTCCCATCCAAAATTCCGCCGGTATTCCCGGCTGTAAAAGCGTTTCAGGTATCTCTGCACAATGAAATTGTCTATGTTCCCTTTGTAATATATATAGCAGGCCAGGGCCTCCAAAAATGTAAGATTCCAGCCTTTGGACATAGGCAGGATATCCACAAATTCCGGAAGGATCCCCACCCGTTCCGGGGTATCCTTGAAGTATTCCTCCTGAAAGGCAGCATAGTAATTATATTCTGTACCCTGGTCTTTCATATACTCCATAAGGTTCAGAAAAGAAGTGGTTATGCCGTTTCTGCTCAGACCGCCTACATAAAACAAAAGGTTCTTTTTTCCGTTTCCTTTTGCCTGTTCCAGGCGCATATGACTGCCGGTTTCTCCTTTGATCAGCAGCCTGCACAGCTCGCCGGAAGCATCCGGATGATCGTAAGCACAATATTTTTTCCGGAATTCGCTGTCGTCATATTCCCTGGGGCTTCTAAGCTGGCGCAAAAGCTCTGGGACATTCTCCGCCACAGGAAAGGGCAGCTCCTCCGGATCCATATAGTAGTCTCTGGACGCCTGAAAAGCTTCTCTGTCATATAAAAACAGAATGATCTTTCCGTCTCTTCGGTTGGCATAGTCAAAAAATACGCTGGAGTAATCCGTGATCAGACAGTCTGCCAGGTTAAGAAAGGCATAGGGATCATATTCCTTGGGAAAGAGCCGGATATGGCGGTATTTTTCGCAGGCCAGCTCCTGGTTCGCGTAAGGGTGGAGCCGCACAAACAAAAGCTCCCCCTCTCCCAGGCTTTTATCCAGCTGATCCAGGATCGCTTTTACGGTTTTTCCCTGGATGCGGGCGCCTTCTCCGGCGTCACTTTCCCGGACAACGCCCCGCCAGGTGGGCATGTAGCAGTAAACTTTTTCCTCCTGAAGGCCCAGGCTTTTGCGCAGGGCGATCCGCTCTCCCGGATGAAAAAATACCTGGTTTCTTGGATAGCCGGCAAGGACATAGGTCCCCTGGTACAGATTTTCCAGATTATGGGCCTTACAGAGCCGCTGGATCGCATACTCTCCCGGAGAAACAATATAGTCCGCCATCAAAAGGTTTCTCTGCACATTTCCAATGGCGTAGGCGCCGGACGGGATATCCTTTCCCAGTTTTTTAAAGGACGTCCCATGCCAGGTATTCATGTAGATCTGGCCTTTTCTTTTGATATATCTCCTGGGAAAAGTAGTATCTGTCACAACATACCTGGCAGTGGCCAGCAGGCGGAAATAAGCGAGACTGTATCGTTTCACCATTTCCGCCCTGGTAACATTATAATGTTCCAGCAGCGTTTTAACTTCCGAGATCTTTTCTTCGTTCACCGCAAGATACAGCTTCAGGGTTTTATATTCTTTTTTTTCGGAAAGCTCCTGGAGCATATATAAAATGTTGCTTCCAGCCTCTTCTCCGCCCTCAGATTCCAGAAGAACAGCCTTTTTTTTCAGCCATCCTCTTTCCATCCAAAACACATACCAGGAATCCTTAAACAGATGCCCGATCTGCTTTACTATATTTTTAAGTTTCATCCCGTACCCCCTGTCTGTCCGGTCTTAGGATCTCTTCCAGGATCTTCTTGCTGCACGCTTCCCGGACAGGGTTGAATTTTTCGTTAAAGCGCCTGTATTTTTCATCATAGGAAAAGTCCTTCCAAAGCTTTAGGATATCTTCGGAAATCTCTTTTTCCTCTGTGATCACCGGCCCTGGCAGCTCTGCAGCGTCAAAGTAGAAGTCCCTGAGCTGGTTTTTATAGTTTTCATAATCATACATATAAAACAGCATCGGCCGCATAAGATTTGCATAATCAAAGAATACGCTGGAATAATCCGTGAGCAGCATATCCGACACCAGATACAGATCATTGATATCGTCATATTGGGACACATCTCTCACAAATCCCTGGTACTTTTCAAAGTCAAAACCATTGCTTATAAGGTAATGCGCCCGGAACAGGATCACCCAGTCTTTTCCCAGATTTTTCTTCAGTGCGTCAAAGTCCAGCCCCAGCCGGTAAGTATAGCCGGTGCCTGCAGTATGCTGGTCGTCTCTCCAGGTGGGCGCATAAAGGATCGTATGCTTATCCTGCGGGATCCCCAGTTTTTCCCGGATTTTCCGGCACTTCTTTTCTGTACCCGTAAAGAGGGCATCGTTTCTGGGATAGCCAAGCTCTAAGATCTTTGCCTGAGCGCCCAGGCGAAAAGCACTGGTGATCTTTTCGGTATAAAAAGGAGAAGGGGACGGCAGGAAGTCGATGATCTGGCCTTCCCGGGCATATTCTTTGTATGCCCGCTTCCGGTCAGCCGTAAGAGTTCCGTTGTCCGGCACATCGCAGCCGATTTTTTTTAAGGGAGTGCCATGCCAGGTTTGGATGTAAACCTGATCTGCCTCTTTTTTGATCCCGCTGGGAAGATGGTAGTTGGTGACCCAGTATTTCGCCCTGGCATAGCCCTGGTAAAATTCTCCGGACCCGTATTTGATCACCTTCGTGCCGGGATACTTTTCCAGGCTTTTATATTTTTCCGGTCTGGTAAACATCCAAAGCTTGGTATACTCTGCATAGGCCGGATCACGGACCATCTCCAAAAACAGGGCTTTTGGACTGCAGCCGTACTGCCGTCCCAGGAAGGATTCGAAAACAACGGTCTTCTCTTCTGTAGGCGTATGCTTTTTGATATTTTGATATCTGCGCCTGTTCATCCATCCATAAACGCCCACCGCCAGTTCCTTTAGCGCCGGCGTACTGTTGATCAGCTTTTTTGCCAAAACCTTGCTTTTCTCCTTCATCCGTTTTTGTCCTCTGGTTTCTGTATTTTTTCTGCGGCTTTTAATACCCTGCTGCAGATTTCTTTGCAGCAGGGATGCCGCACTTCATTAAATAGTCCATTCACTCGTTTTCGCTCTTTTTCCCAGATGCCGCCATCCTTTTCTTCTGTCAGAGCCTCCAGTTCCTTTAAAAACTCCTCCATGGTTTCTGGTTTCGGACCTGGCGTAACTTCATCGTAACCAAAATTCATGCCCCGTCCTTCCAGATACTGTTCTTTATCATAAGGAAGAAAAACAATCGGTTTCTCTGTCAGAAGATAGTCTATATAAATACTGGAATAGTCTGTGACCAGCAGGTCAAAAATCCCAAGCACCCCGGTCACATCTTCCGCCGCTTCCTCTCCCAGATACCGCACCCTTTGGGTAAGATAAGCCTGGGCTCCGCTTTTTTCTTTGATATGAGTCCGGATAAAAAGAAGCATTTTTTTCCGGTTTAAAAACTCCTCTAAGGCCATCTGGTCAAAATCTGGGAAGGGGAACAATCTGGTGGGGCCATAATCCCGGAAGGTAGGCGCATATAAAACCACCTTTTCATATTCCGGCAGCCGGCCGCAGACACTTTCCAGGTACTCTTTTCGGTCTATAGGAGAAAAAATCTGATCATTGCGGGGCTGTCCCCACACCTTGATCTTTTTCTCCGGCACGAAGAAGCTCTTCGCCATCACCGGGATCAGGGCTTTGGAAGTGGTAACGATACAGCTGTAGTTTTCTGAAAAGATCTTGCGGAAATAAAACCGTGACCATGGGTTCAGATTGGGATCCAGCAAGGCGATTTTTTTCAGGGGAACTCCATGCCATAGATTGATGATCATCCGGTTTTTCTTAAGGCCGGTCCCATAAACCGGAAGACCGGCGGAGGTAAACCATACCCCGGCTGACAGCACTTTTTGTATTCCTTTAGCCGTATTGGTCTCGATAAAATAGGTTTCCCCGTATCTGTCGGACAGCTCTTTTCTAAGATGCTCATCATTGATGACAAAATACGGGGTGACCTCCGGGATATGTTCTTTTACATATTCAAATAAATATCTGGAATTATAATTGTAATGACAGTTATCCACAGACGAAAAAATCCAGGTGTGCATATCCGGCCTTCCCGCGCCTGTATGTTTCAGCACTTCTGTCATCAGAAGATTTTTCCCTTTTCCCATACAACCTCCTTACCGGTATTTCCATAGGCCATGGACCGCATAAGATGCAAAAAGAACCGCGCTCTTCCACCAGCCAAAGCCCATATAACGATAGACTTTGTAGGTCATAGCAGCAGATTTCCACTTGTTCCGGGATTTCCCGCCTTCGCTTAAGCGGTACTTTAAAAGCGGTTCATTGATCCCTGCTCCCCAGCGATATTTTTGCAGGATTTTCAGCCAGGTAATGTAATCCTCATGGCTGTCGTCATGCTCCATGGGAAATCTCCCGATCACAGAACGTCTCACTAAGACCGAGGAACAGTTGATGCTGTTGTGCTTCAAGAGTTCCCGATATGTGATCTTTTCTTTGACAGGAATGTATTTACCTGTGGAAGTTCCATCGGGATTCACCAGTTCTCTCCCGGTAGAGCAGAGAACATATCCCGTTTTCTCAAGAACCTTCACCTGTTTTTTTAATTTTCCCTTTTCCCACCAGTCATCGGCGTCCAAAAAGGCCACATATTTTCCTTTTGCATGGCGGACTCCCTTATTTCGGGATCCGGCAGCGCCTATATTTTTTTTATTTTTCAAATACCGAAAGTCCTCTCTGCCTTTGTAGGCATCCAGGACTTTCTCTGTGTCATCTACAGAGCCGTCGTCTATGACCAGGAGTTCCAGAGGGACCTCCTGGGCAAAAACGGACTCCACAGCATCCCTGATGTATTTTCCCCCGTTATGCACCGGCATAACAACGGACACAAGTGGATGGCTCATTGCTTTTTCCTCATTTTCATAGATTCTCTGATGTTTTTTCCTGAGCGGACAGTTTTGGTTCCTGGGGATTTTCCTGTACGGAATCCTTAAGGGCATTGACCTGTGCGTCATCTACTCCTTCAGAAACCTCCTTTTGGAAGAATATCTTTACTGTCATAAATAGCAGCTTCAGATCCAGCAGGAAAGAATAGTTCTCAATATAAAACAGATCCAGCTTCAGCTTGTCATAGGGGGTGGTGTTATATTTTCCATATACCTGAGCATAGCCTGTAAGTCCGGCCTTCACCTTTAACCGGTAATAAAATTCTGGTATCTCCTTCTCGTACTCCTCCATGATCGCCTTGCGCTCCGGCCTGGGGCCTACAAGGGACATATCTCCTTTAAAGACATTAAACAGCTGGGGAAGTTCGTCCAGATGCAGATTCCGCAGCACATGTCCCACAGGCGTAATGCGGGCATCATGTTTTGCCGCAAGCCTGGCTCCGTGTTTTTCGGAGTTTACGTACATACTCCGAAATTTGCAGATTTTGAACGGCCTGCCGTGTACAGTCAGCCTGTCCTGAAAATACAGAACGGGACCGCCGTCACACAGCTTCACTGCCAGAGCGATAAGAAGCATAAGCGGAGAGAGGATGAGGATCCCAATTCCGGAAAATACCAGATCCACAGCCCGCTTGATCGCCCGCTGTTCCACAGAAAGCCCCAGATTCCTGGATAAAAGAAGAGGCGTGTCAAAAAGGTGGATCCGATCCGTCCCGATCAGAATGATATCGGATATCTTAGGACTTAAATAGCAGCGGATGGAATGGGCAAAGCAATACTTCAAGTAGCGGTTCCGGACATTGGAGGGAAGATCCCAGATGATCACGCCATCGTAGTCCTTCATCATCTCATGGATCTCTTTTTCCCCTGCGCTTATGTGAACCCGTCCGCTGATATTGTATTTATCCCGCCGGGAATTCATCTTGTGTATCAGATCCCCGGGGTCCCGGTCGCCGTGGATCACCAGAAGCATCCGGGCCTGGTACAGCCTGGAATAAATGTATCTGGAACCCCAGATCCATATAATGATAATGACAAGCTGAACTGCCGTCATCTCCAATATAGGCCTTACCGGCAAAAACCAGCGGTTGATCAGGGTGATCTGCAGGTACGCCACCACATTGGTACAAATGGTCGCCAGCGTCAGGGAGTAGAATACATCTATTCTCTTCAGATAACCCACTTTTAATCCGCCGTACAGTCTGGAAAACAGCGTGTCAATAAGCGCATAGATCGCAATCAGCACCCAGTTTCCCTTTCTCCAGAAGGGCTCAAAGATCAGCTCTCTGTAGAAGTCATACCATACATACGCAAATACCAGCGCCTGCGCTATGACCACAAGACTGGCCAGGCAGAACACGATAAAACGCTTATAATCTTCTCTTTTACTTACGTGATCATTCATATCCATACCTTATATCTGCTGTCCCCCTGTCCGCAGTCTCCCAGGCAGCGGGGCAAAATTTATCTTTTCCAGGCTACATGGGTTTCTATCCTATTCCTAGGATTTCCATTTAGCTTATTTATTATAACGTAAGTAACTGGGTTCCGTAAAGATATTATGTAAAATTTTGTTATAGTTTTGTAAAATTTAATATTTTATGGCAGTATGCTCAGCATTAAAATACCTTCCGCAGGATAAGGTTCAGCCATTTTTCTTCTTCTCTTCCAGGTCTCACATCCGAAGAGATCCACATTTTTTCAATTTTCAGGCCCGCCGCCGGATCGATAAAGGCTCTGAAAGATTCTTCGGTAAAATCTGTATAATATCTGCCGCCGCGTTCTCCTTCAAAAGTTCCGTATTTAAAGGAGGCATAAATGATCCCCTCTGCTTTCAGTGCTGCATACATCCGGTCCAGCACTGCTTTAAGCTCGCTCTTTTTCAGATGCAGGATGGAAGAACAGGCCCAGATCCCATCGTATTTTTCTTTTTCATCCAGATCCTGGAACAGCATCTGCCGGACAGGGAGCCCGGTGAGCTTTGCCGCAGCCTGGCACATCCTGTATGATCCGTCCGCTGCCTCCACCTGAAAGCCCTGTCTTCGGAACTCCAGTGTGTCCCGTCCGGATCCGCATCCAAAGTCCAGGATCATCGCTTCCTTTGGAAGCATCCCTAAAAATATATTCTGTGTTTCCGAGAAATCCACCGCTGTAGTTTCCTGTAAAAATTTCCAGGCGTTTTTATTGTAATATTCCAAAGTACTGTCTGCCATGAGTGCTTTCTCCCCGCCTATAGCTCCGTATACTTCTCCTTATGTCCGTAGGCCTTCTCTACCGGATACTTTTTCTCATTTTTCCTGATCTTCTCAAGGACGATCTCATCCATATCCAGGCCGCAGGCATCCGCCATCAGGATACAGTAGTTCAGGACATCTGCAAGTTCTTCACGGATTTTTTCTTTCTTTTCTTCACAGCGGATATCTTCCGCACTCCACTGAAATACTTCCAAAAGCTCCGCCGCTTCCAGGCTGATGGAGATCGCCAGATCCTTTGGATTGTGGAACTGCTTCCAGTTCCGGTCATCCCGGAATTTTAATACTTCATAGATTGTTTCCTGTTTCATATTCTATTAACCCTTTCTGGATCATACCGTATCCACATATTCGGAAATATATTCCCGCAGAGCAGGATCGCATATATAAAGGTAGGTGCCGCGAATCCCTCTGGTCAGCAGTACATAGTAAATATGCCGGATATATTCCTTAAGATCTTTGTATTCTGCTGATCTTTTTCCATTCTGGTCAAAGTAGTTTTGGGGGCGGATGAGCATACACTGTTTTTCCGCATCATAGCCGATCTCATTGCCCAGGATTATAAATCCATAATTCAGATCATATCCCTGAACAGAATGGATACAGCCCACTTCATCGATCGCTTCTCTGGAAAGTATCCAGTCTTCTGTACAATGGTTCCACTGTTTTTCCACGCCCTGGATCTCAATATCATACAAAGACCCATCCTTTTTGCTGGGCCAGGGCCATGCGTATCCTGCAGCCATTCTTACAAGCTGAAATTCTTTTTCTTTCCGGTACATTAAGTCGTTGAACTTCCGAAAATCCGTTACTAACTTCAGCTCATAATCCTCAAATTTTTTCTTCTCCTTTACCTGTCCGGCCAGCAGTTGTTCTACATATTCTATGTAGCCGTTTCCACCCTTTACCCGCATTTGCGTCTGAAGGCTGCAGTAAGTCAGGGCACGTTTTGGCTGTTCTGCATTTATCTTCTTCTGAAATCTTACTACATCTATGCCGGAAGGACCAACCACCTGCATTTTGTCATAAAATAATACTGCGCTGTCGCATTGATGCAGGATCCAATCCAGCTCATCGCTTTCCGTGGTCAGGCCGATCCGCCTGCAGCTGGCTTTAAAAGGACCCATATAGGAAATATTTTTATACTGATGAAGCCGGTGTGTTTCATCCGCAAGCAAAATGTCGTAATGCTGTTTTGTCACATCTGAGGGAGATAAAACCTCCGATGCCTTAAGCCCATAAATACTTTTAAAGATCCTCTTTAATGTTTTTCTCAGAGAGGTTTGAGGGACTACAAGCCCTATCTTTTTTTCTTTAAATTCCTCGCTGTCTTTTAAATATTTCATCAAAAACACCGCAACGATGGTTTTACCGCTTCCTGGCATTCCATTCACAACGATCATCTGCTGCCCTTGATGCTTTAACGATTCTGCAATTTCGTCTACGGTAGTTCTTTGGTCGTTATTTAATTCTTTATAGGGAGAATATTTGAATAAATCGGAGTTTTCAAGCTCTTCCAATGAATGTTTTACCAGCTTTTCCCTCTGCAGCCGGCGCCACAGCACCTGGAATTTTTCATCGTATTCTTTTTTTCTATAATACTCTTTGTCCGCCATTCCGGCGTTTTTATTACAGACTTCATAAAGCTCGTCCGCTGCGATATACTGGATCAGTTTAGATTCATAATCAAAGGTAACGGACTGATTAAATTTTGAACAATATATAAAATGGACCTTATCAAAAATACGTTTGTCAATGGAGTGGTAATGCTGGGCCATGCGATCGCGCACATGGTTCGACTGCCCTATATATGCCTGTTTCCCGTTTTCTAATATATAAAGCATCGGCCAGTTTGACAGGTAGCTTTCCTCCCCGTATTTTTGCTTTTTAAAATTCCCTTCTGTTATTTTAAACATCTTTATCTTTCCCGGTGCGATTATTTTTGCTTCTCTCTGGTTTCTTTGTGTTTAATTCTGTCATCTATTATG
>DXBU01000147.1 GCA_019116385.1 Candidatus Blautia faecigallinarum
GGTCTTTTGGAGTTAAAAAATTAACAAAAATGGGAAAACCTATTGAAAAAGAAACTAAAAAAAGGTACAATTAGAATCGGCTATTTTTTAGGTTATACTTTAAAAATTCTTATAAAAATGGAGGGCTAAAAAGAATGAGTAATGCAACACAAAGCTTAGCAAGCACGAGGATTACTTCTTTGCTTGATGCGAACAGTTTTGTTGAGATCGGACAAAGTGTAACGGCCAGAACAACAGATTTCAACATGACTGAAAAAAAGGCACCTTCCGATGGTGTGATCACCGGCTACGGTGTTATCGATGGAAACCTGGTATATGTATATAGCCAGGATGCTTCCGTATTAAACGGAACCGTGGGCGAGATGCATGCAAAGAAGATCACCAGACTTTATGATCTGGCAGTTAAGACCGGCGCACCGGTCATCGGCCTTATTGACTGCGCGGGAATCCGCCTGGAAGAGGCGACAGACGCACTGGAGGCATTTGGCCAGATTTTCCGCAGCCAGTCACTGGCTTCCGGTGTCATTCCGCAGATCACCGGTATTTTCGGTACCTGCGGCGGCGGTATGGCTGTGATCCCGGCATTGACCGATTTTACATTCCTGGAAGAGAAAAAGGGGAAAATGTTTGTAAACAGCCCCAACGCCTTGGAAGGGAACTTCACATCCAAATGTGATACCGCTTCCGCCGATTTCCAGAGCCAGGAGACCGGCCTTATCGATGGTGTGGGAACTGAAGAAGAGATCCTGGGACAGATCCGTGCCCTGGCAAGCCTTCTTCCTTCAAACTGCGAAGATAATGATTCCTATGAGGAATGCACCGATGACCTGAACCGTACCTGTGACGATATCGCTGCCTGTGCAGGAGATACCGGCATCGCTCTTTCCCGTATTGCTGACAATGGCATCTTCTTTGAGACAAAGAAGGATTACGGCAAGGATGTGGTAACTGGTTTCCTGCGCTTAAACGGTGCTACTGTGGGAGCTGTGGCAAATAGAAAAGAAATCTATGACCAGGATGGAAACAAGGCAGAAGAGTTTGACGGAAACCTTTCTTCCAGAGGGGCAAGAAAAGCAGCAGCTTTTGTAAAATTCTGCGATGCTTTCGAGATCCCGGTACTGACCCTCACCAATGTGACCGGCTTTAAAGCCACCCTGTGCAATGAAAAGATGATGGCACAGTCTGTTGGCGAACTGGTATATGCCTTTGCATCCGCAACAGTACCCAAGGTAAATGTGATCATCGGAAAAGCCTATGGAAATGCCTATGTAGCCATGAACAGCAAGGGAGTAGGCGCAGACATGGTATACGCATGGGACAACGCGGAAATCGGCATGATGGATGCTTCCCTGGCCGCAAAGATCATGTATGCAGACGCTGACGCCAATACCTTAAAGGAAAAAGCCGAGGCTTACCGCACCTTGCAGTCCGGCGTGGAGTCCGCAGCAAAGAGAGGGTATGTAGATACCGTGATCCGTCCGGAAGATACCAGAAAATATGTAATCGGCGCTTTTGAAATGCTGTTCACAAAGAGAGAAGACCGTCCTTCCAAAAAGCACGGAACAGTCTAAGTGAGGTGAGCATATGAAGGGAATTTTAAAGAAAGCATCCGCTGTGTGCGCCGTAGTGGCCTGCAGTGTTTCTCTGACAGCAGCAGGAAGTACGATGGTCCTGGCTGCAGAGGCGGATGAGACCATACAGGCTCAGGTAGTCACCATCGCTGAGGGACTGACCACAACGATCATTCCTCTGACAGATGCAGAGATTGAAAATTATTTAAATTCCGGTGACGAATTTACCATCCAGGCAATGGAGTCCTGGACTGGTTCCAAGGAGGAACTGGGTGAGTTCGAAGAACTGGGAACGGCAGAAGTGAAGTTTGCAGACAATCAGTATACCGTTGTTGTACCAGCAGAGTTTGACGAAGCAGACGCCGAGTTCGAATACGTTTTTGACAATAAAGGAACACCGGAAACACTGGCGGTGAACGTACAGTACCCCCTGTCTGTTTCCCTGACACGTGCAGGACTGAACACACTTATGGGAATGGGCGTGGTATTTGCTGTCCTTATCTTTTTATCTTTTGTGATCTATCTCTTAAAGTTTATTCCAGGACTTCTGGAAGGGAAAAAAGAAGAGGATGAGACGGAGGAGAATACTCCGGTGCCTGTTCCGGCTCCGGCAGCACCAGCAGTGCAGGCAGTTTCTGCGGACCAGGAGTTGGTAGCTGTTATTACAGCAGCGATCGCAGCAGCTGAGGGAAAAACAAGTACAGACGGATATGTAGTCCGCTCCATTCGCAAAATAAATCGTAAAAAAAGGTAAAATGACATTTTAGGAGGATTTAAAAATGAAAAGCTATATCATTACCGTAAATGGAACAGCCTATGAAGTTACTGTAGAAGAAACAGGCAGCGCTCCGGCTGCACCGAGAGCAGCAGCGCCGGCACCGGCTCCTGCGCCAAGAGCAGCAGCACCGGCTCCCGCAGCAGCACCGGCTCCAGCTCCCGCACCAGCACCAGCTCCGGCAGGCGCAGCAGGCTCCGTTAAAGTAGGCGCATCTGTGCCGGGTAAAGTTGTAAAAGTCGTTGCCAAGGTAGGCCAGGCAGTGAAGGCAGGCGACAGCCTTGTGATCCTGGAGTCAATGAAAATGGAAATTCCGGTAGTAGCTCCTCAGGACGGAACCGTTGCAAGCATCGATGTTGCAGAGGGCGCCGCAGTAGAAAATGGAGATACTTTAGCTACGCTGAACTAAGACGGGAGGGAATTAAATGTCTTACGTAACCGATACCCTGTCCAACCTGATCCATCAGACCGCATTCTTTAATCTTACCTGGGGCAACTATATCATGATCCTGGTGGCATGTGTGTTCCTGTACCTTGCCATCAAGCATGGGTTTGAGCCGCTTCTGCTGGTCCCCATTGCTTTTGGTATGCTCCTGGTAAACATTTATCCGGATATCATCGCAAGTCCGGAAGAGACGTCAAATGGTGTGGGCGGACTTTTATACTACTTTTATGTGTTAGACGAGTGGAGCATTATGCCATCTCTTATTTTCATGGGCGTTGGCGCCATGACCGACTTCGGTCCCCTGATCGCCAATCCCAAGAGCTTCCTTATGGGAGCGGCTGCACAGCTTGGTATTTATGTGGCATATTTCCTGGCGATCTTTATGGGATTCAACGGAAAAGCCGCAGCAGCCATCTCCATCATCGGCGGCGCCGATGGACCGACCTCCATCTTCCTTGCCGGAAAGCTGGGGCAGACGGCTCTGATGGGGCCCATCGCGGTGGCGGCGTATTCCTACATGTCACTGGTTCCGATCATCCAGCCTCCGATCATGAAGCTCTGCACCACGGAAAAAGAGCGTAAGATCAAAATGGATCAGCTCCGTCCGGTGAGCAAGCTGGAAAAAATCTTATTCCCAATCGTGATCACCATCGTGGTATGTATGATCCTTCCTACCACAGCTCCTCTGGTTGGTATGCTGATGCTTGGAAACCTGTTCCGTGAATCCGGCGTTGTAAAGCAGCTTACAGAAACTGCATCCAACGCGCTGATGTATATCGTTGTTATCCTTCTCGGTACTTCCGTAGGCGCTACTACAAGTGCTGAGGCATTCTTAAATGCAGATACCTTAAAGATCGTTGTGCTTGGTCTTGTAGCCTTTGCTTTTGGTACTTTCGGAGGCGTTATGCTGGGCAAGCTGATGTGTGTCCTTTCAGGAGGAAAGATCAACCCGCTGATCGGCTCCGCAGGTGTTTCCGCCGTTCCTATGGCGGCCCGTGTTTCCCAGAAGGTGGGAGCAGAAGCGGATCCTACAAACTTCCTTCTGATGCACGCCATGGGTCCGAACGTGGCCGGTGTTATCGGTACAGCCGTTGCTGCCGGAACGTTTATGGCGATCTTCGGAGTATTTTAAATCATTCATAATATAAGGAGAAATTATTATGGCAGAATTAGAGAAAAAACCTGTTAAAATAGTGGAAACGATTCTGCGTGACGCTCATCAGTCTCTCATCGCGACCCGTATGAGCACAGAGCAGATGCTTCCCATCGTTGATAAGCTGGATAAAGTGGGATACCATGCAGTAGAGTGCTGGGGCGGCGCTACCTTTGACGCATCCTTACGTTTCCTTAAGGAAGACCCGTGGGAGAGACTGCGCAAGCTCCGTGACGGCTTTAAGAATACAAAGCTTCAGATGCTGTTCCGCGGCCAGAATATCCTGGGATACCGTCCCTATGCAGATGATGTGGTAGAATATTTCGTACAGAAATCTGTGGCAAACGGGATCGATATCATCCGTATCTTTGACTGTATGAACGACCTGCGCAACCTTCAGACTGCTGTAAAGGCGGCAAATAAGGAAAAGGCGCATGCACAGGTGGCTCTTTCCTATACACTGGGCGATGCCTATACTCTGGACTACTGGACCAGCATCGCAAAGCAGATCGAGGAGATGGGCGCTGACTCTATCTGTATCAAGGATATGGCCGGCCTCCTCCTTCCATATAAAGCAACAGAGCTTGTTACCGCTTTAAAAGAAGCGGTAAAGATCCCCATCGATCTTCATACCCATTATACCTCCGGCGTGGCTTCCATGACTTACCTGAAGGCAGTAGAGGCCGGCGTGGATATCATCGATACCGCCATGTCTCCATTTGCTCTGGGAACATCCCAGCCGGCTACCGAGGTTATGGTAGAAACCTTCAAGGGGACTCCTTATGATACCGGTTTTGATCAGAACCTTCTTGCAGAGATCGCGGATTACTTCCGTCCGATCCGTGACGAAGCTCTGGACAGCGGTCTGTTAAATCCCAAGAACCTTGGCGTAAACATCAAGACGCTTCTGTATCAGGTACCTGGCGGTATGCTTTCCAACCTGACCAGCCAGCTGAAAGAGCAACATGCGGAAGATAAGTTCTATGAGGTTCTGGAAGAGGTTCCCCGTGTGCGTAAAGACCTGGGCGAGCCGCCTCTGGTAACTCCGTCTTCCCAGATCGTTGGTACACAGGCTGTATTTAACGTTCTTATGGGCGAGAGATATAAGATGGTGACCAAGGAGACCAAAGACGTTTTAAGCGGCAAATACGGCGCTACCATCAAGCCGTTCAATCCTGAAGTACAGAAGAAGTGCATCGGCGATACAGAGCCGATCACCTGCCGTCCGGCAGATCTTCTTGACAACGAGCTGGATAAGCTGGAGAGCGAGATGGCACAGTACAAGGAGCAGGATGAGGACGTATTGTCCTATGCACTGTTCCCGCAGGTTGCCACAGAGTTCTTCAAATACCGTCAGGCTCAGCAGACCGGCGTAGATGAGACCGCAGCAGACAAAGAAAACGGCGCATATCCTGTTTGATATTCAATACAGACAAAAAGAGGCACTGGATGATTTCCAGTGCCTTGTTTTTACGCGCGCCTTTTTACTTGGCAAAGAACTGTACCAGTTCCATATCTTCATTATATCCCACCGTATACTGCAGGTCGCCTTTTTCATATTCAACGATCATGACACAGGCAGCATAGTT
>DXBU01000148.1 GCA_019116385.1 Candidatus Blautia faecigallinarum
GGTTTCTTCCGTCAGATCCAGGGCCAGGAAAATATGATGGATCTCACTCTCGTCATCTCCCACCAAGAGTCCTACATTATCCCAATCCTCCGCCGCCTGGGGGGGATACCTATTTTCTATCCATGCTGTCAGTTCCTTAACTTTCATATTCTTTTAAAGCGGCACAGATCAGCCGCTCTTCCTCCTTGATCTCTTCCATTCGCTGTTTTCCTTCCGGGGACTGGGATCTGGAAAGGTTTTTTAAAATTTCCCTGGAGATCCGCTCCTCCCGCAAAAGATACTTTTTCAAGACCGGATGCCGGTTCTTAAGGAGCAGCTTTCCAAACCGTTCTTCCATCGCGTTCCATAGAACATAGGCTCCTTTCCGGGGGACGGCTTTCATCATAGGATAAAACTTTCCCTCTTCCAGCACCATTTCTTCTTTTTCGATCTCCCAGCCGTTTTCCCGGATAAATCTGCGGAAACGAGGAATATCGGACTGGGGCTGAAGGATCATTTCCTGGAAACTCTTGGCAGTTTCCAGGTCTTTGGTAAGGATACGCTCCATCAACGGTCCCCCCATTCCGGCAACGACCAGGGTATCCGCTTCCCCAGGCTTTAAGGCGGCAAGGCCGTCGGACAGCCGGGTTTCTATGTACGCTTCCACGCCATACTGCACAATGTGCTCCTTTGCCCGCAAAAGAGGGCCCTCCCGCACATCCATCGCAATCGCACATGGAATTTTATGATCGAGGACCAGATATACCGGCAGATATCCATGATCACATCCCACATCTGCCAGCCGGTTTCCTGCCGTCACCAGATCTGCGATCGCGGACAGCCGCTCAGACAACTGCATACGCCGCTCCTTAATCCAGATAAT
This sequence comes from Candidatus Blautia faecigallinarum, assembly GCA_019116385.1. GTDB lineage: Bacteria > Bacillota > Clostridia > Lachnospirales > Lachnospiraceae > Blautia_A > Blautia_A faecigallinarum. Next base: position 863 of record DXBU01000148.1, read on the forward strand.
CCTTCAGCTTGCGGCTGCGGCTTGGGTGACGCAGCTTGCGCAGAGCCTTGGCCTCGATCTGGCGAATACGTTCTCTGGTCACGTTAAACTCTTTTCCTACCTCTTCCAAAGTACGCGCTCTTCCGTCGTCCAGACCGAAACGAAGGCGCAGGACTTTTTGTTCTCTGTCAGTAAGCGTTCCCAAAACTTCCACCAGCTGTTCCTTCAAAAGAGTAAAGGCAGCTGCATCTGCCGGCACCGGCACATTGTCGTCCTGGATAAAATCTCCCAGATGACTGTCTTCTTCCTCTCCAATGGGGGTTTCCAGAGACACCGGTTCCTGGGAGATCTTCAGGATCTCACGCACACGGTCTACAGACATGTCCATCTCCTCCGCGATCTCTTCCGGGGTAGGTTCCCGTCCCAGTTCCTGAAGGAGCTGTCTGGATACCCGGATCAGCTTGTTGATAGTCTCTACCATATGCACCGGGATACGGATGGTACGGGCCTGGTCCGCGATCGCTCTGGTAATGGCCTGACGGATCCACCAGGTCGCATACGTACTGAATTTATAGCCCTTGCGGTAATCAAATTTTTCTACCGCTTTGATAAGGCCTAAATTTCCTTCCTGGATCAAGTCCAAAAAGAGCATGCCTCTTCCTACATATCGTTTGGCAATGCTGACTACCAGACGGAGGTTTGCCTCTGCCAGGCGCTTCTTGGCATTTTCATCTCCTTCTTCCATCCTTTTCGCCAGTTCGATCTCCTCTTCTGCGGTAAGCAGGCTGACCTTTCCGATTTCCTTAAGGTACATGCGCACCGGATCCTCGATACTGACGCCTTCCGGAACGGAAAGATCGATCTTATCCAGTTCCACCTCTTCCTCGTCATCCAGCTTGTCGATGTCCAGGTCATCGTCCAGGATCAGTTCATCCGCATTTCCTGTAATACGCAGTACATCCACACCGCTGGCTTCCAGAAAATCAAAAACCTTTTCCATCTGCTCCACATTTAGGGGCTGATCTTTGAAAAAGTCGCTGATCTCCTGGTATTCCAATACATTCTTTCTTTTCTTTGCCAGCTCCAGAAGCTCTACCAGCTTCTCGCTGAATTTACCCATATTCATTTCCATAGGTGTCTTGTCCTCCATATTGTGTTTATATTTTATCCTTATTCAAAAGAAATATGCAGTTCCTGGCGCTTTCGACCAAGTTCTTCCAATTCTTTTTTTGCTTTGATCAGTTCCTGCAGTCCCTTAAGATCCGAAGGATCCCAGTTTTTGTTCTTATACGCCAGACTTTCTTCTTTGATCCGCAGCACCGCATCCCCAAATGCCCGGTTCTGCTCTTCCGCCGTTTCCAGGTGGATGGAGGCATTAAAAAGAGATGCCACCTCCCGCTGCTGCTCGCTGTCTGTAAAGGCATTCAAAAGCTTAGCCGGATTTACCGTCCCTTCTTTTCTCTGGGCAAACAGCATGTCCGCTACTTCCCTATATAATGGTTCTGTAAAATCCTCAGGACCGATGTATTGTTCTACCGTCTTGAATATCTCCGGGTAGGTCACCAGCCAGGTAAGCATCAGCTTCTGGGCTTTTTTGCCTGCTGACTCAGGCTTACGCTTTTCCGGGGCTGACAGGGCTTTTACAGGGGGCCGGTTCTCTGAACGGGTTCCTTTCATAGCAAGAGTATTCACTCGTTTTCGCAGATCTGCGCTTTCGATATGACATCGCGTCTGGTATTTTTTTACGATGGCTTCAATATAGAGATTGCGCTCCAGTTCGTCCTCCAATTCCAGAAGGAGCCCGGCACAGTGATCAAAAAAGCGATTCTGCCCCTGGGGATCTTCCATGGGATAATTTCTCTCCCCTACGGCCACCCGGAACAGAAAGCTGTCCATGGCCTGGTCCAGGCGTTCTTCAAAGGCGTCGGCGCCCAGGTTTTTAATAAATTCATCCGGATCCTTATAGGGTTTCAGGTCCACCACTCTGGAATTTACTCCCGCCTCTCGAAGAATGGGGATTCCTCGAAGGGCAGCCCGGATCCCAGCTTCATCGCTGTCATACAAAAGAAGCACTTCCTGGGTGTAACGCTTCAAAAGGCTGGCATGTCCCGAAGTAAGGGCGGTTCCCAAAGAGGCCACCGCATTGGTAAAACCGGCCTGGTGCATGGAGATCACATCCATATATCCCTCACAGACGATCAGATGATTTTTTCTTGTTGTCCTTGCCACATTCAATCCGTATAAATTTCGTCCTTTGTCAAAAATAGGGGTTTCCGGAGAATTCAGGTACTTAGGTTTTCCCTCCCCCATTACTCTGCCGCCAAAACCGATCACACGATTATTAACGTCCATAATGGGAAAGATCACCCGATTCCAAAATTTGTCATACATGCCCCGCCGCTCATCTACATTAAATAGTCCGGATTCTTTTAAAAGTTCATCGCTGTACTTCTGCTGCTTCAGGTAGCGATACAGGTCATCGCTGTACTTATCCGAATAGCCCAGGCCGAAGCTTTTCATGGTCTCTTCGGTCAGTCCTCTTCCTTTTAGATACTGATAGGCCGTCCTGCCATTCTCCCGGCGAAGCTGATAGTAAAAATACTGGGCAGCTTTTTTATTGATCTCCAAAAGGAGCGCTTTCCGCTCTGCTTTTTCCTTGGCTTCCCGGGAATATTCCATCCGCGGGAGCTGTACGCCGGCTCTGTCAGCCAGATGCTGCAGGGCTTCCCCGAAGGTGAAGTTTTCATATTCCATGATAAAGTTGAAAACATTTCCACCTGCCCCGCAGCCAAAACAGTAGTACATCTGCTTGGATGGGGTCACGGAGAAGGACGGTGTTTTTTCATTATGAAAGGGGCACAGTCCAAAATAGGAGCTTCCCTTTCTGGTCAGCTTTACGTATTGGGATACTACGTCTACAATATCATTTTTCATACGTACCTCTTCAATGATATCGTCTGAATAGCGCATGCTCATCTTCCTCAATAAACCTCCCATGCTTTAGGTATGTATATCTCCCGAAATTTATCCATGGAATACTGGTCCGTCATACCAGACAGATAGTCACAGACAGCCTGGGATTTTTTTACGCCCTGATACAAGATCAGCTCCCGGTACTCTCTGGACATGGCATCCGGATGTTCTGTATAATATTCATAAAGTTCTTTCAACATTTTAATGGCTTTTTTTTCTTCTTTTTTGGCCACAGGATTCTCGTATACATTCCGGAACATAAGCCGGCGCAGATCCTGCAGCGCCTGCTGGATTTCCTCTGACATCTGGATGGAATCCCTGTCCATACTGTTTTCTATAATATCATGAACAAATGTGTTCAGTCTTTCTCTGGTGGTGTATCCCAGCAAGATCCGAAGGGTAATCGGAATATCATCTTCTGTGATGATCCCTGCACGCTGGGCATCGTCCATATCGTGGTGGATGTACGCGATCTTATCTGCATACCGCACTACCTGCCCCTCCAAGGTAGCAGGATTTCCGCTGGTACGATGATTGAGGATGCCGTTTCTTACCTCCCAGGTAAGGTTTAGGCCCTGCCCGTTCTTTTCCAGTACTTCCACCACCCGGATGCTTTGCTTATAGTGTTCAAAACCGTCCGGATGTATTTCGTCTAACGCGCGCTCTCCTGCATGTCCGAAAGGGGTGTGTCCCAGGTCATGGCCCAATGCGATGGCCTCTACCAGGTCTTCATTCAGCCGCAGGGCCTTGGCGATGGTGCGGGCGATCTGGGATACCTCCAAAGTGTGGGTCAGGCGATTCCGGTAGTGATCCCCCTGGGGAGCCAGAAACACCTGGGTCTTGTCTTTCAGCCGTCGGAAAGCCTTGCAGTGCAGGATCCGGTCTCTGTCCCGCTGGTAAACAGTACGGATATCACATTCTTCTTCCTGGCGTTCTCTGCCCTTCGAATGCAGACTATGTGCAGCATAAGGGCTTAAAAGTTCCAGTTCCCGCTGTTCCATGCTTTCTCTGATGTTCATAGGCACTCCCTCCACAGAATGACAAAATACCTCTTATTAATTATATTCTACACCATGTCGCAAATTCCTCTTTTTTTCAAAAAAACTTGTTTATTTATACACGAAAAAAGTCTGACCATACTCTTATGGGTAAGATCAGACTCCATATTTTATCGGTTCCAGTTCTATAAAAATAAAAAATGCGGAAGATGGGACTTGAACCCACACGAGCGCATTGCTCACAAGATCCTTAGTCTTGCTCGTCTGCCAGTTCCGACACTTCCGCATATCGCATTTCGTGGGATTCTTTTCTTCTCTCCCTCGCGACAAGGAATACTATACCAGATGTCTTAAGGAAAGTCAACACCTTTTTTGAAAAAATATATAAAATTACGACATCTTTTTGAGATCCTTGTTTACTGGTTTTAAGGGAGCCGAAAAGCAGCCGGGGACAGATCTTCTATCCCGGCTGCTTTTTATAAGATTTAAAAAAAGCTTTCCTATCCATTTCCTTTCCGTTTCTAGTTCAGCTCTGCGATCCGGCTCACCGCCACATAAATCTCCTGGATTTTATACCAGGTACGGTAATCGGTGATCCCGGTCTGGGGAAGCCCAAAGACTCCCTGAAAGTCCCGGACCGCATTTTTTGTGCGGTTTCCATAGATCCCATCTGCCGCGATCTTGGGAAGGGCCGGGTAATTGTCTGCAATCCGGTTCAGCTGCTCCTGTAATTGACGCACCTTACTTCCCCTGGCGCCGATGTCCAGGTCATAGCCGGGCCAGGAGGCCGGGATCCCGGATATCTCTTCTGCCACGTTGATATACATATCATTTCCATAAAAGTATCGAAGGATCTCTATGGCGGAATATCCCTGGTCGCCCAGGGACTTGCTTCCCCACTGGGTCATCCATCCCCGGTCCCGGCACTGCACCTGCCGGCCGTCACAATATTGGGTGAGGATGGGCTGCCGCACATTGGGCCTGGAAAGATAATTTTCAAAAAGCTCATCTACGATTTTTGAGATGCTGTCGAAAATATTGCGCCCGTAGATCCACTTGTGATCATAGGCGGTAGAGGAGGTAATGGTAAAATCATAGCCTTTGTTCCGGTACCCCGTGATCACCGCTGATCCGGGATTGGATCCCATTTATCATAATTTCGGAAAAAGTGTTTCTTTTCCGGTTTTAAACCGTATCACGGCCTTTGCCCCTGTCATCTCTATCTGCTCCACCAGCGTATTGACCAGGACGCGCTTAACTGCCCCGTCCGCTTCCAGAAAGATTTTCTCCCAGCTTGGATGTCCCGGCTTTTCCCTCTTCCGGGCGCCGCCTTCTCCGGCAGTCCCGGCAAGCTCTTCTTCTCTTTTTTGTACCCGTTCCTCCTGTTCCTTTATCTGCCGGCGGTTCCTGCTGATCAGTTCTGTAAGTTCTTTCAGGCTCACAGGATATGTCCCTGTCATGGCGTCGGGTATATGCTCTTCCATGACCGTACATTTCTTTTGGAGCGTTTCCAGTTCCTGTCTTTCTTTTAAAAGCGCCCTCTGTTTTGCTTCATATTTCCTGGTCTTTATCTTTTTTACCGTCTCCAGGATATTTTCTTCTTTCAGGAGATTTCCCACGGCCTCTGCCAGGATGGAAAATACAAGGGGCTCGATCCGGGACGCCCGGAATCTGCTGTTTGTGCCATGGGGAACGCCCTGACAGGCGTTCTGACATTTATACGCCGGTATTCTGCTGGTCCGTTTCTCTCCTGTTTTCCCGACTGTCCAGTAATTGTATCCGGTGCCGTTTGTCATTTTCCCGCCGCAGGCGCCGCAGCGGAGCACATCCAGAAGCGGCAGGAGCTCCTTATTTTTTAACTCCTGCTCTTTTCTCTCTCCCGGAGACGGGCTGCTGTATTTTTTTCTTCTCTGTGCTCTTTTCTCCTGTACACTTTTCCAGGTCTCCCAGTCGATGATCGCGATCTCTTCATTCGCTTCGTCAGACAGGATCCAGTCTTCCGCTCTGGCTCTGTGGTATTTTCCCTGTATCCGTTCCCGGCGTTTATAAGCGGTATGTCCGGTATAGATCGGATTGGTGAGGATACTGGTGATGGTCCCGCTCTTCCAGGCGTCTCCTGGCGCAAGACGTCTCTGATCCTCCTGTTCGTTGCACAGGCGGGCGATCTTTGCGGAACCGAATTCCTTATATAGAGACAGGCGGAAAATATGCCGGACCATCTCCGCCTGATCCGGAAGGATCTCCAGATGGTGCAGAGCCCGGCCATGCTTACTGATCTCCCCGGAAAGCACCAGACGATATCCATAGGGTGCGGCCCCGCCCATGAATTTCCCTTTCTGTACCAGCTTCCGGGCCGTATCCTTCACCCGCATACCCGTATCAGAACTGCTTTTCTGCGCATTTCCATATCGGAGAGCCAGCATCATCTGACCCATGATATCCTCCTGATCCGGAGAAATGCACCCGTCTTTTACGGTATAGATGTCCACCCCATAGCTTTTCAGGCGCATCACATAGGAGCCGATCTCCCACATCCGGCGGCCGATACGGTCGTCCTTGTAGACTGCCAGGATCTGGTATTCTCCCTTTTGAGCATCCAGGAGCGCCTCTCCTAGGACGTCCCGTTCCTCCACCGTGTTTTTGTAGCCGCTTTTGCTGCCCTCGAAATATTCCTTTTCGTCCAGGCGCCAGTCCGGATGCTTTTCCACATACTCCCGCACCAACTGGCGCTGTACGGACAGATCCCCGTCCGCCTCAAGCTGCTGGTTGGAGCTTACACGCAAAAGGATCCTTGCTGTTTTGATGGCGAATCCCTCCTTTTAAATAAGCGGGGCGGAGGAACCTTTGTCCTCCGCCCGGGTTTTAAACAATATAAAATTTGTCCATCTGCTCCTCCAGCGCGCATACAAGGAGGGCGCGGACCTGTCCGCGGATCTCCTCCGTATTGGAGGAATGCCGTGGAAATTCCAGACAGATCTTTGGATCCGTCCGGGTAAGTTCCAGTTTATCGTAGGTCTGTTCTTCCATACACAGTACCTGCCGGCTGCTTTGTCATTTTATATTTATGCGGCACTAAGAAAAATTTAACCTAAAAAGCATTTATTCTTTTCTGTCCTCGCATCTAACCTCTCCATTCATAAACTGCCGGATCCGGCGTTCTGTATAGCCGAATTTTTTTGCCAATTCCTTTACGGACATATTGCCTTTATTTTCTTTTATGTAACGGATCACATATTCTGCCGCATACAGTCTCTGGGGAAAAGAGACCTGCTGGCCTTTAAACTGATTATATATTTTTACTGTATTTTCAAAACCGATCTCGTCTGCAATTTCTCTGTATACCGGAGCTAAATCTGAATTTTTCACATTAAAAATGCCACCTGCTTTTATCATATTTTCCTATCTCACTATACCTTATTTATAAAGATTTATCATGATGAAATGTTCATTATTTTTTTCCATAGAAAAAGAACTATGACTATATTTTACTGCCATAGTTCTTTCCCTTCGTCCTTTCCCGCAGGACTATTGTTTTTTATATGTTCCGTCGAATGACACATTCAGTCCGCCCGGCACTCCCTGTATGGTCTGTGCATACACCCGGTCCTTATATACCAGCAGCTTCAGCTTTGCTCCGGTTTCTTCGTCTCCTGTCCTGTATAAGAACTGCTGTGGGTTGATCCTCTCCAGCTCCCCTTCGATGTCCCCGCTGTACATTCCCCGGGAAACGCGGCCTTCCACCTCATAGCCACCGTTCTCATTCTTTATGAGAACGAGAGAGCCCGGCGGCTCCTCCTGCAGATAGGTCCCTGAGATTTCTCCGGTTCCTTCTTCCCAGGGATCCTGATGAAACTGGATCGTCTTATTTTCAAAGGACAGCATCCACTCCATCATATTTCCATTGGGCTGTTCGTAATACCGTTCATCACTGGCATAGTAGTTGCAGACATCATCCTCCAGAAAACTGCAGGCGATCTCTCCGTCGTCGGAAAGCAGGACCGACGCTTCCATGAAGGAGTACAGTCCGGGCACCGCTCCCTTCATAAAATAATCCCCGTCCCAGTACTCTACATCCGTATCAATGATCTGAAGGCATTCTTTTACATAAGAATATTTGGTTCCCAGAAGCTTCTTCAGTCCCTTATCCACCCGTTGGTTTTCCAAAAGCAGAAACGGCGATTCTTCTTCCTCATATGCCTTATAAAGATCCGGCCAGGTTTCTCTTGTCCCCTGCCAGTACAGGATCCCCAGGAATACTGCCGCCAGCAGTATCCCGCCGTACAAAAACATTTTCTTATCCTGCATCAGGAAGCCCCATGGTTTTTGACAGCTTTCCAGGGCGGTTTCCAGCTCCTTTACAGAAGCAAAGCGTTTTTTGGCGTCTACCTGGATACAGCGTTTGATGACCGGAAGGAGTTTTCCTTTATAAGAAGCTTTGTGTTCCGTAAGAAGCTTTCCAGTCAAAAGCTCGTGCATCATCACGCCCATAGAATAGATGTCGCTGGCCGCGCCGGTCTGACCATAACCATAATGCTCCGGCGAAGCATATTCCCGGGTTCCCATGGCGATGGTATCCTTTGAGGCTTCTTCCTTATGGCTGCGGACCGTGTCAAAATCGATCAGTTTAACCGTGCCGTCTTCCCGGAGCATCACATTGCCCGGCTTGATATCCCTGTGGATCAGGGGAGGCGTCTGGCTGTGCAGGACCTCCAGGGCGCTGCACAGCATTTTCGTGATGCGGATCACCTCCGCCTCTGAAAAAACGCCTTCGTGTTCCAGGCGCTCCGCCAGGGTAACCCCGTCGATACACTCTTCTATCACATAAGTATTTCCATCCCAAAACAGGACATCATATACGGCGGCAAGATTCTCCTGGCGGACAGACTTTAATCTTATGTAAACATCCGAAAGATTCCTTCCATAATAGGTTTTCAGCATACATATCGTCTGTCTTGGCGTGTAGTAGATCTGGTCTATCCGTTTGCTCCCGGTATCCTTCAGAGTTTTAACAACTGTAAATCCGGAAAAGAAAAAATCCTTTTCCATATTTTTGATCTTGTCATCCATTTCTCTCTTCATCGGTAAATATCAGAAGATAGCCCCTTGCCTGTATAAGTTCTTCGATCTCGCCCATGTCCATATGATTCTGGATCCCGTAGAGGATGATCGCGTCCACCTCGCTTTTGGCATAAAGCTCCTTATGTCCGGCCAGCTTTAAAAGCTTATCTGTTTCCTCCACCGTAGCGCCGATCCCAATGGCAAGCTTAATGACCGTATCCCTTTTTGGATTTTTGGAACCATTGGCCAATGCATAGATCCGCGATTTTGACAGAGCCACTTCATTCGCCAGTTTGCTGAGCTCTGTCTCATGCTGATGGCATAACTGTCTCAGATAAATGCTGAAGCTTTCTTTTTTCTTATTTTCGTCCAGCCAATCCATAAGCTCTTCTGTAGTCTGGACTGTTTTCAGTTCGTTTTCCAGTTCTTCTGTTGATTTGGGCATATTTTTCCTCGCAAATGCTTCCTATCTGTTAATTTTATTCAAACTGCTTTGAATACGCTTCGCATTCTTCAAAGGCGTTTGTCTGGAAAATAACCGTCAGAAGCCTGCAGACACATTCTCTTAGATCCTCTTCTTTCAGTTCTCCCATTTCCAGCGCCTGAGAGATACTGGTATAGTCTCCGTCTTCTCCCGGCATGATCAGATCGTTGCCCGCCTGGGCGCATTTCCACGCCTTGCTTCCTCCGTTCTTTCCGGTGGTGGTCCAGTCTGTCATCACAAATCCCTGGAATCCCCATTCTTCTCTCAGAGCCACGGTACAGAGATCCCGGCAGTTGGCCGCATGGACTCCGTTGATCAGATTGTAGGAAGTCATCACCGCCATGGGCTGCGCCTCCTTCACTGCGATCTCGAAGCCTCTTAAATAAATCTCTCTCAGGGTTCTCTCGGAAAGGATGCTGTTGGAGCTCATCCTGTGTGTCTCCAGGTTATTGCAGGCAAAATGCTTGATGGTCGTGCCCACTCCCGGGATCTCCTGAACCCCTTTTGTGATCGATGCCGCCATCTTTCCGCTGACAAGAGGATCTTCGGAATAATATTCAAAGTTTCTTCCGCAGAGCGGGTTCCTGTGGATATTCATCCCCGGCGCCAGCCACCAGGAAACTCCCAGTTCCTGCATCTCCGTGCCCACGGCGCGCCCCACATCCTTTAAAACTTCTGTATTCCAGGTCTGGGCCAGCATAACGCCCACCGGAAATGCCGTACAATATTGATAATAGGTAACCGTTCCCGGATGTACGTTTTCTGAATCCTCCACAAAAAGCCCGTTTTCCAAGGCGCCCAGCAGCCCCTGGGTAAAGATCTGTCCCTTTTCCTCATCCGCCTGGTATTCCTTCATCACACGGATTCCGGCCGGCCCGTCCGCCATGGAAATCCCCGGGATCCCATATTCTTTTTCCAGACATCCGCTGGTCTCTCCCGCCGCGCCCGGAACCATGATCCCTGCCGCCCCGAGAGCCACATCGTGTCCACGGCTAATCTCCCCTACCGCCATAGCCTTCAACTGATCTGCTGAAAGCTTCTCTGTCACTGACTCCGCCAGGATCCTGTACCGGTTTTTCGGGAATGTCTTTTTGGTTTCCTGTGCAGGCGTGAATCCCATTGCCTTCAGGCCTTTTTCCTCCGCCTGGGCGGCATACTGCCGGCGTACCGCACAGATATGCTCTGTATCCGGCTTTATTTCCTCTAAATCCACACAAAGGGGGCAGATATGTGCCGTTCTCTCAAGAGAAACCGCCTTATCGCAGTGAAGCACCGCCTCCACAGACACATGGACAGAATCATTTCCTACCAGTACGTAATAGTCTCCCTCGTCCAGTCTCCACTCTGCGCTTTTCTCGTCGAAATATGCCAGATCTTTCATTTTGCATGAAAGCCGCAGGCTTTCTTTTTCTCCTGGAGCCAGCAGGCCTGTCTTAGCAAAGGCACAGAGCTTTTTCACTTCTTTATCCAGACTCTGAGGAGCGGATACATAAACCTGCACCACTTCCTTGCCGGAGTATCTGCTTCCGGTATTTTTCACAGTCACATGGATCTGCAGTTCGTTTTCATTTACAGATACCTGTTCCGTGGCGATCTCGAAAGACGTATAGGACAGACCGAAGCCGAAGGGAAATTCCACTGCCCGGTCAAAAGCCTCGAACCAGCGGTATCCCACATAAATGCCTTCCGTATATTTTTCATCCAGATCCCCGCCCTTCATGTAGGCAAAGGAATCTGCATTGGGAAAATCCCTGTAATTCTTCGCCCAGGTATCCGTCAGCTTGCCCGACGGCACACTTTTTCCTGACAGAATATCCCCGACGGCGTTTCCGCCCTCCATTCCCGGCTGGGAGATATTTACGATCCCTTTAATCTGAGGGATCGACAGGATAACGCCCAGATCGATCTGCGTGCCCGCATTGATCAGGACGATGATGGATTCACACAGATCCCCCAGGGTCCGCAGGTCCTTTTCCTCTTTCTCAGAAAGATCATAATCGCCTGCTGCCGACGTCCTGTCTTTTCCTTCTCCCGCGATCCTGCTGATCACATAGACTGCCGTCCGGGCATCCTTAATATCTTCACTGCTGATCTCTCTTCCCACCGGCATGGCGAAGGGATGAGAGGAATACACATCGAAAAATCCAGGGGCGCCCGGCGCATTGGCTTCTTTCAGGATCTGATCCTTCCAGTCCTTACGCGCCTGCTCCCATGTATTCTCATAATCGGAAAGCCATTCTCTGCTGGTGATCGAGAAGCCGGCATTTTCCATGCCCTCGTAAACAGAAACGCTTTTTCTCTCACACACGTCTCCGGATCCGGTGCCTCCCTTTACGGTACAGCATGCTCCCGCTCCAAACAAGGCCACCGGCGTATGCACGTCCAGCGGCAGTACGCCCTCATTTTTCAGGACGACGATCCCTTCTTCCGCTGCGCGCCTTGCGATACGGCGGTTTTTCTGCTCTCTCTCTGACTCACTCTTTACGGTTGTCCCGCTGAATGTTCTTGTTCTTTTTTTCATCATAGCTCTTTCCCTTTCCCGGCTGTACAAATATCCACATCACAGCCTGTTCTTAATCCAGCAAACGGCCTTCTCTATACGACCATTCCAGATAACTCGGGTTCTGATAATATAGATCTGTTGAAAAATCTGAAATCTCATCACTGATAAAGGAACTGAATATGTTCATAAGTTCCTTTATCTCTTCTCCCGGTTTGGCACAGTCTTCAATCATTATACTGTACAGCTTTCCAATATCCATAAAACTCGGCACTGTATATTTGCAATCTGTGATCGTATCAAAATCCCCTTCGGGTATCTGGTAATGTTCAGTCACTTCATCGCACACCTGCTCAAAGCTAAGGCAGTGATTGACCTCCGCGTCATGCAGCTGCTTTTCCAGTCCTTCTTCTCCTAATGCCTGAACAATGACCCGTCTCTTATTTTTTGTTTTTCTGCCTATAAACTCGATCAAAGAGCATAAATAAAAATAATCATTTTTCTCTTTTTCCGTCATAGATTATTTCACTCCTTTCGTAGGACAGGCAGTTCAGCGCTGCCAGAGTGTGAAAACTGATCTGGTGTGTAGGATATTTAAATTCTGCCAGTACCCAAAACTGTTTTCGTGTGATCCTTCCGGCAAGGAAATCATTAACATAGTTCCAAACAGTATCATTGGCCATTGGTCCTTCTACAATATCATAGTGATGAATTTCTCCACTTCTGCACTTTGCAATGAAGTCCAGCCATTCATCAGACATTTCTTCAAATCTTAGTATTTTCAACTCATCATTCAGACTATAATCATAATAGTTTACAATTGGCTCTCCGGATCCTCTGTTTGCCCAACGTACAGCTTGTTCCAGATTATTCGTACAATAAAATCCCCATGAAAAATCTTTCGTATATTTCGCCTTTCTTATTTCCGGGAATTTAACGATTTCTTTACTTGCATGATAAAGCAGCATCTCTTCCTCCTTGCACACTTCTTCCTAACGCCATTATAATCGCCGTGAAAAATCACGTCAATGCCTCAATTTTACTCTTTTTTCGTATACGCTGTGTTATCACATCCCGCAGCTTTTCTCCTTATATGCCGCGTTCCCGGCCGGGGAACGTACTTCCCGCATTTTCCGCAATGTCCCTGGTAATGCGCCTCCCGGCTCTCGCTGCATGTTCCGAAAGCAATATAATATTTACAGATCAGCTCGTTATATTTTACTGCCATAAGCATTCCCCTTTCTCAAACTCAGTAAAAACAGGCATAGATCAAGCCTGCATATCCTGCCGGCGCAGAATATACCTGTTTCTGGTTATCAAGTTAACTTATCAAACTGGAATCTTTCTTAGAACTAAGACAGAACGGATAAATCCGAAAGCAGCCGCTTTGTATTTTTTGAATCGTGCTGTAATTGCATTTTACTATAGTTAAGATCTGCCTTTTTGTCAATGGATATTCTGTTAAGAATCCGCGAAAATTTTGTGAGAAGGTTGCGTCCCTCCTCCCGCGAGGTATATACTGTATATATTTCCACTTAGGATTATAATATGAGGTGCCCGACAAATAGGCATAAGACACAGATTGCTCCGCACTTCGTGCTCCCGCATGCCTTTTTGCCGCTTGTCTCATAATATTAGAAGCTGCATAAAAAGGAGACCTTATCTATGCTTCAGATCAAAGAAATCTGCAAACAGTACCGGACCGGAAATCTGGTCCAGAAGGCATTGGACCACGTGAGCCTGAATCTTAGGGAGAACGAGTTCGTGGCCATCCTGGGACCCAGCGGATCCGGAAAGACCACTCTTTTGAATATCATCGGCGGCCTGGACCGCTACGACAGCGGAGACCTGATCATCAACGGTATCTCCACGAAAAAATACAAGGACCGGGACTGGGATTCCTACCGGAACCATACCATCGGTTTTGTTTTCCAGAGCTATAACCTGATCCCTCACCAGACCGTTCTGGCCAATGTAGAGCTGGCCCTTACCATCTCCGGGGTATCCCGTTCCCAGCGGCGGGAACGGGCCAAAAAAGCCCTGGAACAGGTGGGCCTGGGAAATCAGCTCCACAAAAAGCCCAATCAGATGTCCGGGGGACAGATGCAGCGTGTCGCCATCGCCAGGGCACTTGTCAATGATCCGGACATTCTTCTGGCCGATGAGCCCACCGGAGCCCTGGACAGCGACACCAGCATCCAGGTCATGGATCTTTTAAAAGAGGTGGCCAAAGACCGCCTGGTGGTAATGGTCACGCATAACCCGGATCTGGCCAAAAGCTACGCGACCCGTATCGTAAATCTCAAAGACGGCGTGATCCTGTCGGATTCCATGCCCTACAAAGTAGACGAACAGACCATGGCGCCGCCCCGGCACAAGAATATGGGACGGTCCTCCATGTCCTTTTTAACGGCGCTGTCCTTAAGCTTTAATAACCTGCGCACCAAAAAAGCCCGCACCCTTTTGACCTCCTTCGCAGGCTCCATCGGGATCATCGGCATCGCCCTGATCCTTTCTTTGTCCTCGGGTGTGAACGCCTATATCCGGTCCGTGGAAGAGGATACTCTTTCCGAGTATCCCCTTCAGATCACAAGCTCCGGCATCGACTTCACTTCCATGATGGCGGACGCCGCAGGCGCCTCCAATGAGGCAGCACCCGGAGAAGCAGGCATTACAGAAATGGCTACCAACCTCTTTTCCAAGATAACCTCCAATGACCTGGAAAGTCTGAAAAACTATCTGGACAGCGGAGAAAGCGGGATAGAAGAATATACGAAGTCCGTGGAATATTCCTACGACGTCTCTCCCCAGATCTACCGGATGGACGGCGATCAGGTCCGGCAGGTCAATCCGGATCAGTTCTTCGCCCCTCTTGGAATGAGTTCCGGCGCCAGTTCATCAAGCTTCATGTCCATGAGCATGGATATGTTTTATGAAATGCCGGAAAACACAGAGCTTTATAAGGATCAGTATACCATCCAGGCCGGCCGGTGGCCGGAGTCCTACAATGAATGTGTCCTTGTGCTGACCTCCGCCGGCAATATCAGCGATCTGATGCTCTATACCCTTGGTCTCCGGGACGGAGACGAGCTGGACACCATGGTACAGCAGTTCGCCAATGGAGAAAACGTAACCGTTCCTGATGACATTTCTTCCTGCTCCTACGACGATATCCTCGCCTGCTCTTTTAAACTGATCAACCGGGCAGACTGCTATGAGTACGATGAGGAATACAAGGTATGGATCGACCGTTCCGAGGATGCGGACTATATGGAGGATCTCTATCAGTCAGGAGAGGATCTGTCCATTGTAGGCATCGTACAGCCAAAAGAGGAAAACAGCATCGCCATGCTCAGCGCCGGCATCGGCTATACCCCTGCCCTTACCCGCCATATAATGGAGGCTTCTGCCGAAAGCAGGATCGTAAAGGAACAACTGGCTGACCGCAGCACCAATGTTTTTACCGGCCAGGCATTCGGCGAAGAAGAAACCACTTTTGATATGTCCACACTGTTCAGCGTCGATACCGGCGCTCTGGAAGACGCCTTTCAGGTGGATGAAAGCATGTTCGACGTGGATCTTTCCGGGATCACCGGCCTGGATGTGGACACCTCCGCTTTAGCCGGGGCCTTCTCTTTAAATATGGATTCCTTCAGCCTGACTGACCTTGTGGATCTCAATGGCCTCCTTCCGGAAGCGGCTGCAGAAGTAAAACAGGGGATCGAAGATATGGAAAAAGAGCTGGATCTGTCTGTTTCCGCCCAAGAGTTGAAAGCCCTCACCCTTGACATGATCGCCGGCTTCCAGGAAAGCCTGGATGGAAATACAGAGATCGGCATTTCCGACCCTCTTGGAAGCTTCCAGGCATATCTCCAGACGGAAGACGCCCAGGCCCGTCTCTTAACCGGTATCCAGCGCGTCATTGATGAAGGCGTGTCCGTAAATGTTTCCCAGGCCCAGTTGGCAGCGGCTGCGGCCAGCCTGATGGCGGACTATCAGCAGTATGCGGCGGCAAATAATATCACGGAAAACACCGCGGAGGCTGTGCTTGGATATCTAAGCTCCGCCCAGGGGCAGCAGGCAATCCAGGCTCAGGCCGACGCGCTCCTGAAAGCAAGCGTTTCCATACAGGTCACTCCCCAGCAGCTGCAGGAATATGTTCTGAACGAACTTCTCGCCGGCTATCAGGAATATCTCGCCGCCAGCGGAAGCGTAGATTCCGACGCCCTGGGCGAAGCTTTCCTGGAATACCTGAAATCCGATCAGGGGAAACAGCGGCTGTATGAAAATCTGATAGAGATCATGGATCTGGAAGAAGCGGCAAAGGAGCTTTCCGCGCTTTTACAGACAGCCGGAGGGAAACTGCGCACAGAGGCCGAATCCCAGATCCGCTCCAATGTGACTGCTCTTATGGGACAGATCGGCAGCAATGTGACAAGCGCAGCAGAACAGGTCGTCGGTCAGATCGGGACCAGCATGGCCGCGGCTGTGCAGGAGGCACTGGGCCAGGTAGGCGAAAATATGGAAAATGCCGTCAGTATCGACAAAGACGCTTTTATGAATGCCATCAACATCAAGATGAACGAAGAAGAACTGACCGATCTTCTCACCTCCATGATGACAGGAGAAAACACAGGCTATGAATATAACCTGCAGACTTTAAATTATGTGGATCCGGACGTCCCCGGGAGCATCAGCATCTATCCCAGGGATTTTGCCGCCAAGGCATCCGTCATCCAGATCCTGGACAGCTATAACGAGCATATGGAGAAGGCAGGGGATGAGAACAAAGTCATCCGCTATACGGATATGGTAGGCACGCTCATGTCCTCTGTGACCGACATTGTAGATGTGATCAGCTACGTTCTGGTGGCTTTCGTGGCCATCTCCCTGGTGGTGTCTTCCATCATGATCGGCGTCATCACCTACATCAGCGTGCTGGAACGCAAAAAGGAGATCGGGATCCTGCGCGCCATCGGCGCTTCCAGGCGGAATATCTCTCAGGTGTTCAACGCGGAGACTTTCATCATCGGACTTTGCGCCGGACTGATAGGCATCGGACTTACCCTGCTCCTTCTGATACCGGGAAATATGCTGATCCATTCCCTTGCCGGCACTACAGACATCAGCGCCGCTCTTCCTGCGGTTTCCGGGCTTGTCCTCATTGCCTTGAGCGTACTTCTCACACTCCTTGGAGGACTGATCCCATCCAGAAAAGCCGCAAAAAGCGATCCGGTCACTGCCCTTCGCTCTGAATAGCCGCTGTATCCGTACTCCCGAATAACCGTATGTCTCCCTACCATTCCGTATATACCCGGTTCAATGTAAAGGACATGATCGCCAGGACATTGGCCCGGATGGTATCCGCCGGCCAGGTGGCATAGATCTCGCTGCAGGCTACGTTCTTGATATAGTCCTTATAGCGTACATAATAATCCTTCGCCTGATCATCCGCCACCGGGCCGTCGTGTACCACGATATATTCCGGGATCACCACCCGGCTTAAAACGATCTCACCGCTTTCATTTACCGGTTTGACCTCCGCCTCCTGTATCTTAGGAGGATATTCATAAAACAAGGTATGAGGGGGTATGACGATCCGCTCAAATTCCTTATTATCCCCTCTTTTCAAACGAAGTATCGCCCCCTGGCGTGAAAACGTCCGGGGGAGGATCTCCGTTCCCGCGATCTCTTCCGGTTCAAAGCCATCCGCTTCCACATTCACCGTGTATTCCGCATAAGGCTGCTGTTCTGAGGGTTCCATACTATAAGAAAGGGGCGGAGCGTCCAGCTCCAGCCCCGGAGTATTTCCCGAAGAATCCGTCCGTACCTCCTCGATCACCCTCCCTGGCTCTCCGGTATAAGAAATCCGGACGAGGGCATTTTCTACCGGTTCGCCGGTATCAGAGGTTACGGAAACACTAAGCGTCCCTTTCTCCATATCTTCCTGCTGGGCTTTTAAATATCCATGTCGATACATAATAATATCCTCACAGAATGCTTTCATACCATTCTATGATCCCTGCAGATCGATTATGCTCAAAAAATCTTCAAAACATCGTTATAGATCACCACCAGCATAAACACCATCAAAAGCATCAGTCCGGCAAAATGGATCATCCCTTCCAACTGGCGGTTCACCGGTTTTCTCCGGATCACTTCCAGGAAAAGGAAAAACAGCCTTCCTCCATCCAGCGCAGGAAAGGGGATCAGATTTACCACACCCAGATTTGCCGAAAGCAGCACGCCCAGGTTCAGCATATTCATCCACATGATCATGTTTCCTTCGCTTTTGGTCTGTTCATAGGTCTCGCCTATGGCATCCACCACGCCCACGGGGCTGCTGAAGGCATCAATCCCCAGCTTTCCGGAGAGCAGCGCTTTCAAAGAAAGTATGGTAGACCGGATCATATATTTTACTTCCAGCGCAGCCCGCTCAAAAATTTCAAAACCTTCTGTTTTTATACATCCGGAAACATTGTAGGAAAATCCCATCAAAGGCGTCCGGTATTCTTTGGGCGTGATCACTGCCTCATATTCCTTTCCGCTGCGGGAATAGGTGATCGTTACCGGCTCATCTGTAAGAGGATGGCTGGTAATATAGTCTTCATACGCTTCCCCGTCCGCCAGTTCTACCCCGTTAATGGAAGTAAGTACATCACCTGGCTGCACGCCTGCCTCCTCCAGGGGCATCCCCTGGATCAGGGAATCCACCTCCAAAGAGTCCACGCCTACCCGGTTAAACCCAAGAAGATAACGTACATCCACATCTGGTTTGTATTGGATACTGTATTCCTTTCCATCCCTTTCATAGGAAATCTGGATCGTATCGCTTTCTGAAAGCGGATTTAAATAGGTATAAACATACAAGTCCTTTCCCACATCGATCCCATACCCATTGTATTCTGTGATCACATCTCCATCCTGCAGCCCTGCCTGCTCTGCGGCAGAACCTTCTGTTACATCCATCACCTGGGCCGGTGCATAACCCAGGCAGGCCACAATGATCACCGCCAGAACAAAAGCCAGAATAAAATTAAATATAGGGCCGGCTGCAACTACAGAGATCCGGCTCCACACCGAAGCACTGCCGAAGGTTCCCTGGGAATCCTCATCCATATCCTCTCCCAGCATGGCACAGCTTCCGCCTATAGGCAGCAATTTAATAGAATATCTGGTCCCGCCTTTTACCGTACTTACCAGTCTTGGTCCCATGCCAAAAGAAAACTCGGTTACTGTTATTTTATTTTTCTTTGCCAGCAAAAAATGTCCCAGCTCATGTATCAGAACGATCGCGCTAAAAAGGATCACTGCAATAATAATTCCCAATCTACCACCTGCTTTCAATCCATTGATAGGTTTCTTCTTCCACAGCCAGGATCTGCTCCAGATCTGGATTTTCTTTTGCAGTATGTCTAGCCATAGACTGCCCGATTATTTCGTAAATATCCAGGAATCCGATCTCCTGACGCAAAAATTTACGGACAGCCCTTTCATTGGCTGCATTAAATACCGTAGGCATCGTACCGCCTTTTTTTGCAGCCTCTATCGCCATGGGAAGCCCCAAAAAGGTTTCGGTATCCGGCTTTTCAAAAGTGATCTGCCCTAGTTTTTCAAAATCAAGCCGTTCTCCCTCCAGGTACTTTCTATGGGGATAATAAAGAGCATATTGGATCGGCAGACGCATATCCGGCGTACCTAACTGGGCCATGATCCCGCCGTCCTTAAATTCCACCATAGAGTGGATCACGCTCTGGGGCTGTACCAGAACCTGGATGTGGGCCAGATCCATCTCAAACAGCCATCTGGCTTCCATAACCTCCAGTCCCTTATTCACCAGCGTCGCAGAATCTACTGTGATCTTCTGTCCCATGACCCAGTTGGGATGTTTCAGTGTATCAGAAAGAGTTGCCTTTGAAAGCTCCTCTCTCGTTTTTCCTCGGAAAGGCCCCCCTGATGCAGTAATGATCAATTTATGTACTTCCTTCCTCTCCTCTCCGTTCAGGGCTTGAAAGATCGCACTGTGTTCGCTGTCCACCGGAAGGATGGAAACGCCCTTTTCCCTGGAAAGGGGCATGATCAGATGGCCGGCCGTCACTAGGGTTTCTTTATTTGCCAGGGCGATGTCCTTTCCTGCACAGATGGCTTCTATGGTGGGACGGATCCCGATCATTCCCACGATCGCAGTCACTACAATATCCACTGAAGGGATCCGAGCCAGCTCAAGAAGCCCTTCCATCCCCCAGACTACTTTCGTATCTGTGTCCTGGATCCGTACTGCAAGATCCCTGGCTGCTTTTTCTTCCCAGACTGCAGCCAGGCGGGGGGCAAATTCCCGCACCTGCTTTTCCAGCAGTTCTATATTGTGTCCTGCGCTGATCCCTTCTACTTTCAGGTCTTTATTGGCACGGACCACTTCCAGAGTCTGTGTCCCGATCGAACCTGTAGAACCAAGAATTGCAATATTTTTCATTTCAAATCCTTTCTATACTCCCAAAACAAATCTTGCCAGAAAATAGATCACCGGAGCAGTAAAGATCACACTGTCAAACCGGTCCAAGATCCCGCCGTGGCCTGGGATCAGTTTTCCGTAATCCTTTATTCCCTGGTTTCTTTTGATCGCCGAGGCAGCCAGATCTCCCACCATGGAGATCAATGCGCCCACAGCGCAGATCAAAGCATATTCTGCCAAAGCGCCCTTGATCGCCCAGGCGTATACCGCGCCTAAAAGTGCGGCTCCGGCAACACCTCCTACTGCGCCCTCTACAGATTTTTTCGGGCTTAATACCGGCGCCATCTTATGTTTGCCGATCAGCATTCCCACACAGTAGGCACAGGTGTCACATCCCCAGGAACAAATGAAGATCAGCCAGACATGGTATACGCCTCCTTCCAGATTTCTGGTAAGAAAGATAAAGGACAGCATAACAGCCACGTAGATGACACCGAAAAAGGCGGCCATAATTTCTCCTGCTTCAAATTTGGGATAGGCAAATACATAGATGAACATCAGGAGCACCAGGGAAACGATCACCGCCATCATCCCGTACCGCTGAAAATCCATCAGCATGGCAGCGTAGTAGATCACCCCGCAAAGATAGCCTCCCATCTCCAGTATGGTAAAAGCATGTTTTCCCACCTTCATGGCTTTATACAATTCCTGCATGCCGATCAAAGATACGCCAAGCAGGGTAAAAAACAAAACATAGCCTCCCTGAAAAATCGTAAGAAATGCCACCGCCAGCAGCAGGATGCCGCTTAAGAGCCTGGTCTTGAACATCCTTATTCCTCCTTTACTCCCCCGTATCTTCTGTCTCTGTGGTTGTAAGTCTCAATGGCTTTGATCAGCTCTTCCTTATCAAAATCCGGCCATGCCACGTCTGTAAAATAAAATTCCGTATAAGCCATCTGCCAGAGAAGGAAGTTTGACAGCCGCAGTTCTCCGCTGGTACGGATCATAAAGTCCGGATCCGGGATTCCGGCAGTGTCCAGATAACTTTCAAAGACCTGCTCATCGATCTTTTCCGGATCCAGCTTATTCTCGGCTGCATCCCTTGCCAGACGGCGCACGCCGCGAAGGATCTCATCCCTGCTGCCATAGTTCAGCGCGATCTGAAAGTGCAGTTCCGTATAATCTTTGGAAAACTCCTCCAATTCCCGTATTCTTTTTTGGATATCCTCGTCAAAGGCGGTGATATCTCCGATCACTTTCACCCGCATACGATTTTTTTCTGCAATCTTGATACACTTTTTCAGGTAGTTCCGGAACAGCTTCATCAGCGCTTCCACTTCTTCTTTGGACCGTTTCCAGTTTTCCGTAGAAAAGGCATACACGGTAAGGTATTTTACCCCCAGGTCCTTCATATGATCACAGATCTTTTCCAGATTTGCACAGCCCCTGGCATGCCCGTAGCTTCTTGGCATTCCTTTGGCTTTTGCCCAGCGTCCGTTTCCATCCAGAATAATGGCAATGTGATTGGGGACGTTCATATTTTTTCCTCCTATGCGGAAAGAGAGCCTGCTTTCCGGCTCTCTTCCTTATATGTTTTATACAGTCATGATCTCTTTTGTTTTTGTCTCTACTGCTTTGTCGATGTCTTTGATATATTTGTCGGTCAGCTTCTGGACTTTTTCTTCCAGTTCTTTGATCTCATCCTCAGATACATCCTGCTTTGCCAATTTCTTAAAGGCGTCATTGGCATCCCGGCGGATATTTCTTACGGCAACCTTCGCTCCTTCACCTTTTTTCTTTACATCTTTTCCCAGTTCCTTACGGCGCTCCTCCGTAAGTTCCGGAAGTACCAGACGGATGATCTTTCCGTCATTGTTGGGATTCAAACCAAGATCGGAGGTAAGGATCGCCTTCTCGATAGCCTTGATCAGACTGGATTCCCATGGCTGGATCTGGATCATGCGGGCCTCCGGTACTGTGATGTTGGCCACCTGCTGAAGAGAAGTGGGCGCTCCATAATAGTCTACGGTAATTTTGTCAAGAATATGCGGATTTGCACGGCCCGCACGAATGGTGGATAATTCCGCTTCAAAACCACTCAGTGTCTTTTTCATCTTGTCCTCATATTTTTGAATTCTTTCATCCATTGCTTCAATCTCCTTCTCCTGTGATTTTTTATTTATGCCGGTCCGGGTCAGGAAACCGTTACCCGGGTACCGGAAAATTTACCGTGGACAGTATTGACAATACTGTTATCCTCCTCCAGCCCAAAAACAAGCATAGGCATTTTGTTTTCCATACACATGATGGAAGCGGTCAGATCCATGGCGGCAAGCTTTTTGTCCACTACCTCCTGGATGCTGATCTCATCATATTTCACCGCATCGGGGTTTACCTTTGGATCGCTGTCGTAAATCCCGTCTACTGCCTTTGCCAAAAGGATGGCGTCTGCCTCGATCTCCACAGCACGGAGAACAGTAGCTGTATCGGTAGAAAAATATGGATGTCCTGTCCCGCCGGCAAAAAATACGATCTTTCCGCTTTTCAAAGCCTTTTCTGCTTCATCCTTGGAATACATCCTGGTAAAGGTGCCGCAGAGAAAAGGCGTAAAAATCTCTGTCTGAAGTCCCACATACCTGCAGATTTCTGAAACATAAATGCAGTTCATGATGGTAGCAAGCATGCCGATCTGATCTGCTTTGCTGCGGTCGATGGTCTCACTGGTACGTCCTCTCCAGAAATTCCCTCCGCCGATAACAACTGCCACTTCTATTCCTTCTTCTGCAACTGCCTTGATCTGCTCTGACGCCCGGATAACGGTAGCTTCGTCAAAACCGGTTTTCTTCTCACCGGCAAGGGCTTCTCCGCTTAATTTTAATAACACTCGTTTCATATCCATGTTTTTACCTCAGTTCTTAATATTACCACACACCGGCCACAACCTCATTGCCGTTTCCATCAACCGTTGTAGACACAGTGAATGTATCATAATAGTAATACCCGGTCTCTCCGGATTCTGGTTCGTTTACATATTCGCTTCCGCCGCTGGGTGTTCCTACTGCACTATACAGCGCATCCACAGACTGGCCGATGCAGCCTTTTGCCAACTCGATCAGCGTGTCAGAAGAAGGCGCCTGGGTAGGAGCAGGTGTCTCTGTATCGGAAGGTGCCTGGGTAGGAGCAGGTGTCGCCTCCGGCTCCTGCTGGGTGTCTCCCTCTTCTGCCCCGCTGCCATCGCTGCTGCCCGAAGCATTGGTTCCGGAAAGGCCCAGACGCTCCAGTACATCCTCCAAGGTGGAGTATTCTTTTTGGGTATCGGTATCAAAATATCGGGCATACGGAACTGCCTCTATCCCGGAGCCCTGCATGCACAAAGTGATCTGGCTGATCTCTGGCAGCGGGAGCATACGGAAGAAACATTCGTTCCGGTCAGTCTCAGCATAAGCAATACGGATGTCGTACAGCTGATCCTCTTCTTCCTCTTCGAAATAGTACAGGGCTTTGTCCCCGTTTTCCAGAGTAAAGCTTCCCTTTACCAGTTCCTCACCCCAGTCATAGTCTGTATTGGCGATATCATATGGACGGATATAGATCTGTGTGATCTCTCCGCCGGTTTCATTCGTGATCGTCACCTGAGATGCGGTTTCTGTCTCTGTTCCGATGATATTTTCCGCAGATTCTTCCTCTTCCTCTTCAGTCGAGGCAACCATATCCACCAGCTCCCCTTCTGCCGGGCTCTGGGTAGGAGCAGCTGTGGCTTCCGGTGTATCAGAGGCGTTCTGGTTTTCTTTGCCGCATCCGGCTATCCATAAACTGCAGACCAAAAGTCCTGCAAGTACAAGATATTGTTTCTTCATTTAGGATTCCCTCCCATATAATGGAAATTTTCTTCTTATTGTCTATTCCTCATTATACAGAGTATCGCATTCTTGTCAACCAATGGGCTGCTGATTTCATGTAAATTTTATATTTTTGGCTTCTTTGGTGCCGGAACTGCTTTTTCACTATTATACAAATTTTTCTCTATTATTGCAATAAAATCAACGAAATTCAGAGAATATAATCTTTCCATTCCTGCTTAAAATCCTGTCTTTGACCGGTCCAGGCGAACGGATTTTCTAAGGATCCCCGCCTCATACCGGGCCCGTTCCGCTTCCGAAGAAAGCGAAAGTCCGGGAACAGCCATCGGCTTTTCCTTTTCATCCATCGCCACCATCACAAAGAATGCCCGGTTCACGGAATAGCGCATACCATCGGAGCGTTCCACATAGGTATCGATCTCCACTTCCATAGATGTATTTCCCACATAAGTCACATAACCGATCAGAACCAGCAGCTCCCCCTCATAGGTAGGCTCTTTAAACTGCAGATTGTCCACAGCAGCTGTAGTTACCCGGTTTGTTCCCGCATGGCGCATAGCAACCACGCCGGCCACCTCATCGATCCACTGCATCAAGATCCCTCCGAACAGCCTTCCTCCGGAGTTTAAATGCTGACGCATGATCAGATGTACCTGCTCGGTTCTGGAATCCTCTACTTTTTTCATAAGTCTTTCTTTTTCTTTCATTTTTACCTCTTTTCTAACGCTCCCGCATATTTTCAAAAGGGATTTTTCTGCTATCGGATCCATCTGGTATGGCTTCCCTGTTTTCCTTTGGTCACCACAAGCTTTTCTTCAATCTGTTCTTTCAGTTCCGATACATGAGATATGATCCCGATCAGCCGGTTTTCTCCGCACAGTTCATATAAAACCCGCACTGCCTGCTCCCGTGCATGATCATCCAGTGATCCAAAGCCTTCATCAATGAACATGGTATCCAGGCGTATCGCTCCTACTGTTTCCGAGACCACATCCGCCAAGCCCAGTGCCATAGCAAGGGCTGCCATAAAGGACTCCCCTCCGGACAGGGTCTTCACATCCCGTTCCGACTGGGTGGCAAGGCTGTACACGTCCAGATCAAGACCTGCCTTTCCTTGTATGGACAGCTGTTCCAGATCTTTGCATTTTAACAGGAATTGTCCTGCGGACATCTGCATCAGCCTTACATTTGCTCTTCCTATGACCCGTTTAAAATACTGCCGCTGGATATAAGA
Source organism: Candidatus Blautia faecigallinarum (assembly GCA_019116385.1). GTDB lineage: Bacteria > Bacillota > Clostridia > Lachnospirales > Lachnospiraceae > Blautia_A > Blautia_A faecigallinarum. The sequence goes on from DXBU01000148.1 coordinate 26,401, forward strand.
TTCAAAATCCAGCTTCACACTTCCCTTTAAGGTTCCGCAGGCAGTCTGGCTAAGGTGCCGGATCTGCACAAAGCGTATTGTCCGTTCTTCATACTCCTTTTGGTATGCTGTCAAAAGCTCTTTTGTCCTTTTGTTGGATTCCAGCCGACTGTACACCTCCTTCTGGCGTTTCTGCAAAAGAGCTTCCTGGCTTTTTAATTCCTGCAAGATGTTTTCCTGCTCCTGTACCACAGCTTTAAGGTGATCGGTCTCCGGCTCCTGTTCGCCCAGGGCTTTCCACTGGAGAATAAGCCGCTTGATCTGTTCCCGCGCAGACAGGATCCCGCCTTTTGTGCGCTCCGTCTGGCGGATAAATTCTTCCAGCTGTTCTCTGGCAGACAGGTATGCCTTCCGAAATGTTTTCTGTTCCTTTTCCAGACGGTCCCTTTCCCTCTGAAAGGTACCCGTCTGCTTTTTCCAGTTGATCTGTAAGCTTTCCTTTTCCTCTCTGACCTCTGAAAGCGCTGCCTGCGCCTCCTTTCTCCAGTCCTGCTTTGAAGGGTCAAAGGATTCCCCAAACAAACGGCTTCCTTCCTGTTTCAGGCTGACCAATATACCATGGGATTCTTTTTCTCCTTCCTGGAAAGCCTTTCCTGCCTGCTCCCGCTTCTTTTCCTGCTGGGCGGTCTTTTTTCTCGCCTCGTTCAGCTGGCTTTGGCTGGGTGCTAAAAGGGCAGGTTCAGCCAAGGCAGGATGCTTTGTGCTTCCGCATACCGGGCAGGGAATACCCTCCTTTAAATCCCGGGCCAAGATCCCCGCCTGCTCCCGTAAAAATGCTTCGTACATTTCTTCGTAACCGCTCCTGCTGCGCCGATATTCCTGGTTTGCCTCCTCCCAGCTTACGGCAAGCTTTTTCTGTTTTTCCGCCTGGGCATCCAGCTGTTCCCATACCAGGGCCAAAGCCTCCAGACCAGAAAGCCGTTCCTTTATGTTCTCTTGCATTTCTTCATAAACACGCCGTTTTTCTTCCTGTGTCCTCAAACAACGTTCATAGGTTTCTGCTGCTTCTTTTTCTCTTTTCGCAGCCTGCTCCTCTTCTTTTCTAAGGACCGCTTCCCGGGGAAGATTGGACCGCAGCCACTCTTCCTGGACAGCAAGCTGTTTTTTTATGGTAAGAAGTTCTTCCGAAAGTTCTTTTTTTCTTCCAGAAGACGCAAGCATCTTAAGAATACCTTCGTGTTCTTTTTCCAGGATTTCATTCTGTTTTCCATCGGTCCCGATAAAAGTCTCCAGGCAGGAAAGCGCACCGTTTACATCCATCTGTTCACGCAGCTGTACCAGGGATTCGCTGCCTGCCTGCTCCTTTGGATACAGGATGCGCCCCATCTGTTCCTGGCAGGCATGCTCCACCTCTTTCAGGGCCGCATATTCCTCTTTTTCCCTGTTTTTAAGTTCCTCCTCCAGTCGTCCGAAAATTCTGGTGTCAAAAAGCCTGGAAAAGATTTCCTTGCGCTCTTCGGACTTAGCCAAAAGCAGTTTTAAAAAATCTCCCTGAGCGATCATAGCCATCTGCATAAACTGCCGGGCATCCATACCAACGATCTCCTGGATCTTTTGGTTTACCTCTTTTTTGTTTCCACGGAACAGACTCCCGTCCGGCAAAAAAAGTTCTGCTTTGGATTTCTCCTGGGTCTTTTTTATATTTCCGTTTTTATCCTTTCGGAGACTCACCCTCTCATAGTCTGGATTTCTCACCACCCGGAAGATTTCTCCCCGACAGGAAAAACGCAGTTCCACAAAGGTGGGGGTTCGAAGATCCGCGTAGGCGCTGCGCATCATATTCCCATCTCGCACGCCGCCGCTGGTACGGTCATAAAGGGCATAGACGATCCCGTCAAAGATCGTGGTCTTTCCGGATCCGGTGTCCCCGGTGACCAGAAAGATCCCCTTTTCCATTCTGGAAAAATCAATGGTCTCCTCTCCTGCATAGGAACCAAAAGCAGACAATTTCAGATATAACGGCCTCATTGATCCACCTCCAGTTTTTCCAGGATTTCTTTCACGATCTTTTGTTCCTCATTGCTCCAGTCTGTCCCATGGATTTCTTTATAAAATCTTCCGAACATTTCCAGCGGGCTTTCCATAAGCTCCGGTTCCTCCAAACTGGCCAGCTGTCTTTTGGTCCTGGTGTTATCGATCTTTACTTCCAAAAGATAAGGAAAGACCCGGTTCAGCTGCTCCCTGGGCTGGTAAGGCAGCTTCTCATCGGTAAGGGTAACACTTACATAATCTCCGCATTCCTTCCTGAGCACCTCCTCAAGGGTTCCCCTGAGGCATTTTACATCCCGCAGAGGATGGAGCGGCATCGTCTGGATCAAAGGAAACGTTCCTTTTTCTTTTAAGGTCACAACGGTGAGTGTCTTCTCGTCGCTGCTTTCGGAAACAGAGTATTTAAGAGGAGTGCCGCAGTAGCGGAACTGCTCCCCTCCCACCTGCTGGGCTTTGTGGATATGCCCCATCGCCACATAATCAAACTCCTGTACCGCCGCAACATCTACATTTCCGCTTCCCCCTACATAAATTGTCTCCGAATCGCAGCGTTCCGGTTCCTTTCCCGATGCAGTAAAAAACTGATGGGTCACCAGGACGTTGCGTATCTGTGGATCAAAGGCCTCTCTTTTCAATACCTTTTCTACAGCTTCTGTATAGGAGATCAGCTCCTCTTCCCCCAGGATGTCTCTTACATAGGCGGGCTTCATAAAGGGAAGGAGCCAAAAACAGACTTCTCCCCATTTATCCCAAAAGACCACCTTTTTCAAATGTTCGTTTTCTTTCTGCAAAGGCATGCTTCCTATGTAAAG
>DXBU01000149.1 GCA_019116385.1 Candidatus Blautia faecigallinarum
CAGGTGAGAGGAGGGGCTGAGAATCATGAATAAAGGCGGAAGACCAACCGTTACGAAAAATACATTAAAGACGGCAAGGCGCCTTCTTAAATATGTGACAGGAACCTATAAGGTACAGTTTATCTTGGTAGTGTTCTGTATTTTAGTCAGCTCCATTGCCAGTATTTCGGTTTCTTTGTCTTTGCGATTTTTGCTGGATGATTTTATCATCCCCCTGATCGGAAACAAAGATCCGGACTTTGCCGAACTGTATCAGGCACTTATGATATTGGGCACGATCTTTATTTTCGGCGTGCTTGCAAGCTTTTTGTACAACAGGCTTATGGTAGTCATCGGCCAGGGCGTGCTCAAACGTGTCCGTGATGAAATGTTTGATCATATGCAGAAGCTGCCGATCCGCTATTTTGACCAGAATACAAATGGTTCCATCATGAGTCTTTATACAAACGATACGGATACCCTCCGTCAGATGATCAACCAGTCGATCCCTCAGGTTCTGATGTCTGCTTTGACGATCCTGGTCACCTTTATTTCCATGATCGTTCTGAGCCCGATCCTGACGATCCTGGCTGTGCTGGTGATCATCCTTATGGTGATCGTTTCCAGAGTCCTTGGCGGAAACAGCGGAAAGTACTTCGTCCGCCAGCAGCTGGATCTTGCCAACATCACCGGTTTTGTGGAAGAACGTATGAACGGCCAGAGGGTTGTTAAGGTATTCAACCACGAAAAAAGATCCGAGGAAGAATTTGACGTTTTAAACCAGAGGCTTTATGAGAGTGCGGCAAATGCACATACTTTTGCCAGCATCATGGGCCCGGTCATTGGAAATATGGGAAATCTGCTGTTCGTGCTTACAGCGGTGCTGGGCGGATTCCTTTCGGTTATGGGAATTGGAAATATCACCCTTGGCGTTATGGCTTCCTATCTGCAGTTTACCAAAAGTTTCACCCAGCCTTTCATGCAGGTGGCCCAGCAGTTTAACTCTATCATCATGGCCCTTGCAGGAGCAGATCGGATCTTTAATCTTATGGATGAGGAACCAGAGGTGGACGAGGGCTATGTGACTCTTGTCAATGCAAGGAAAAATCCGGACGGAACCATCGAAGAGTGCAAAGAACGTACCGGATTCTGGGCATGGAAGCATCCCCATCAGGCAGATGGAACGGTCACCTATACAGAACTTACAGGAGATGTCCGTTTCTTTGATATGTCCTTTGGATACGATGCGAACCATATTGTCCTTCACAATCTGACCCTTTATGCGGAACCTGGTCAAAAACTTGCCTTTGTAGGTTCTACAGGTGCAGGAAAGACCACGATCACCAACCTGATCAACCGTTTCTATGATGTCCAGGACGGAAAGATCCGCTACGACGGCATCAATATTAATAAGATCAAAAAGGCAGACCTGCGTCATTCTCTGGGGATCGTTCTCCAGGATACCCATCTGTTTACCGGAACGATCATGGAAAACATCCGTTACGGAAAACTGGATGCCACAGATGAAGAAGTATACAGCGCGGCAAAACTTGCCCAGGCAGATTCCTTTATCCGGATGCTGCCAAAGGGGTATGACACCATGCTTACCAGCGATGGAGAGGAACTCTCCCAGGGACAGCGCCAGCTTCTTGCCATTGCCAGAGCGGCCATCGCAGACCCGCCGGTACTGATCCTGGACGAAGCAACATCCAGCATCGATACCCGTACAGAGAGCATTGTACAAAAGGGTATGGATAACCTGATGAAAGGGCGGACCGTATTTGTTATCGCCCACAGGCTTTCCACTATCCGCAACAGCGATGCCATTATGGTATTGGATCATGGACGGATTATCGAGAGGGGTACGCACAAAGAACTTCTCGCTTTGAAGGGAACGTACTATCAGCTTTATACAGGAAAGCTGGAACTGTCATAAAAGAAAAACAAACGCCTCTGCAGGGAGCTTTTCCATGCAGAGGCGTTTGTTTGTTCAGGCAGTTTTTTCTGCCGGTTTTTTACCATAGAGCAGTTTCAGAGCAATAGGTGTGATCACTGAGGAGATCAGGATCAAAAGGATCACCGCAGAAAAATATTTTGCTTCGATCATTCCTACGGAAAGCCCTTTTTGTGCCACGATCAGGGCAACTTCTCCCCGGGTCATCATGCCTACGCCGATCTTTAAAGAGTCTCCGGCATTAAATCCCAATACCTTTGACATCAGTCCGCAGCCTACGATCTTGGTGACTAGACCCACAAGCACAAAGAGGATACAGAATAAGAGCAGTGACGGAGTCATCTCATCAATAGAAGTTTTCAAACCGATGCTGGCAAAAAACAAAGGACCAAATACCATATAAGAGCTGATGTCTACCTTACGGGCTATGTATTCAGAATCCTGGATGCTGCATAGGACGATGCCGGCAACATAGGCGCCGGTGATATCCGCGATGCCAAAATAGCGTTCCGCCAGATAGGCCATGGCAAAGGCCAGTACCATGCCCAGGATGGGGATACGCCTGGTGTGCGGATAAAGCTTGTCCAGATACGTAAACAGTTTGTAGACGACAAATCCCAGGATCAGTGCAAGGATGAAGAACAGCACGGTACTTAATACCACAGAACCCGGATTGCTGTCCGGATCTTTCATACCTACCACAAAGGTCAGAACGATAATACCGATCACGTCATCAATGATGGCGGCGCTCATGATCGTGGTGCCGGTCTCGGATTTTAAATAGCCCAATTCCTGAAGAGAAGCTACTGTGATGCTTACCGAAGTGGCCGTAAGGATCACACCGGTAAAGACAGCGGAATAAAATTCACTGGTGCCGCTGGGCGCGAAGCCATAGTACAGGCAGTAGAGGAAATAGCCGCCCACAAGAGGAACCAGGACACCGGAACAGGCAATGAGAAAAGCCTTCCATCCGGTACGCATCAGATCCTTCAAGCTGGTCTGCAGTCCTGCGAAAAACATTAAAAGAACAACGCCGATCTCGGCCATCCCGCTGATAAAATCGGTCTGTTCTACCAGCCCGAGAACACTGGGGCCGATCAAAAGACCTGCGATGATCTCACCCACTACCTGGGGAGCTTTCAGCTTGCCGGCGATGAGCCCGCAAATTTTTGCAAAGATCAAGATGATCGCCAGATCCTTAAATAAAACATAGGTTTCCATTTTATCCCCCTCTTTATTAAATTGATTTTCAGAAATCATTATAGCATGGGAGATTGGGAAGTTCAATCGTTCTCAGGGAATGAGGATACAGCATCCGGCAATTGTGAGATAAATTATGATATGAATCAAGAAATTTTCAAAACACCCTTGCGGATTACAGAGACTATATAAAAATCGCACAAGAAGCAGGGGCAGGAGATGTTTTAAATCGTATCATACCACAAGTATATAATGAGTCTATGTATCTGGCATTAAAGCAAATAGGTATTTTTCATACATATTTATATTCAATGTGGCAGGACTATTCTGTTAACCAGATAATAAATATTGCAAATTTATGCAGGAAAAATCATATACAAGCTGTGACCATAAGTAAAAGCAATTGGTCAAAGCAAATACAGCATATATTTGATGAGAATGGGATTTATGTGTATGTATATACGGTAAATAATCTCTCTGAAGCCAGACAATTTATCAACGAAGGAGCATTAGGGATCTGTACGGATATGATTACAAAGGACCTATTATTTTAGATACAGCAAAAATAAGGGTTCTCAGAGCTTTTAATACTCTGGAAACCCTTGATTTTCCCATTTAATCGGGGCAACAGGATTTGAACCTGCGACCTCACGGCCCCCAGCCGTGCGCGCTACCAAGCTACGCCATACCCCGGAACGAACTATAGTATAGCAAAGAATAAACAGGATTGCAACAGTTTTTTTAATTTTTTTTATCTTGACATTCCTCTTGTACAGTGTTAATCTATACACATCACAAACAGGTCAAAGCGATGACGGGGAATAGTACATGAGGACCGGAGTACAGAGAGCTGCCGGCTGGTGGAAGGCAGCAGAAGGGATCCATGGAACTCGCCTCCGAGCAGCTGCCCGAAATCCCACCGGGAAAGTAGACGCAGACGGTATCCACCGTTATATGGAGAGGATATAAGGATCTCTCATGCAGATCCCGTATCCCATGAGTGTATGAACCGTTCATAAATAAGAGTGGTACCGCGCAGGACAACAGTCTTTCGTCTCTTACAGTTACTGTAGAGCCGGAAGCTTTTTTTTATCCTTATATAAAGCCGGCGGCTGGAAAGAGGATATTGTTAAGCTGTCAGAGAACAGCGAAAAAGAACCAAAAGACTAGAGTTGGAGGAAAAAGATGATGAATGCAAGCAAGTATCAGAGACAGTATTTTATGCCCCCTGTAAAATGTATGAAATGGGCGGAAAAAGAGTATGTGGACAAAGCGCCCATCTGGTGCAGCGTGGATCTGCGGGACGGCAATCAGGCCCTGGTGATCCCTATGAGCCTGGAGCAGAAGATCGAGTTTTTCAAATTGCTGGTAGAGATCGGCTTTAAAGAGATTGAAGTGGGATTTCCCGCTGCCTCTGAGACAGAGTATACCTTCCTTCGTACCCTGATCGAACAGGATCTGATCCCGGAGGATGTGACCATCCAGGTGCTCACCCAGGCAAGGGAGCACATCATCCGCAAAACATTCGAAGCCGTAAAAGGTGCGCCAAAAGCTATTGTTCATGTATATAATTCCACTTCGGTGGCCCAGAGGGAACAAGTATTCCGCAAATCCAAAGAAGAGATCCTGAAGATCGCCGTAGACGGGGCTGCTTTACTGAAAAAACTGGCAGACGAGACAGAGGGAAACTTCCAGTTTGAATACAGCCCGGAAAGCTTTACCGGAACGGAACCGGAATACGCTTTAGAGGTGTGCAATGCGGTGCTGGATGTGTGGAAGCCTACCCCGGATAATAAATGCATCATCAATCTGCCGGTGACGGTAGAGCACTCCATGCCCCATGTATACGCAAGCCAGATCGAATATATGTGTGAAAACATGAAATACCGTGAAAACGTGATCGTCTCCCTGCATCCTCATAACGACAGAGGCTGCGGTGTGGCAGATTCGGAGATGGGACTCCTTGCCGGTGCGGACCGTATCGAAGGAACCCTTTTCGGAAACGGGGAGAGGACCGGAAATGTGGATATTGTAACTTTGGGCATGAATATGTATTCCCAGGGTGTGGATCCGGGCCTTGATTTTTCTGATATGCCCCATATCTGCGAAGTTTATGAAAAATGTACCGGCATGCAGGTGGGAGAGAGAAGCCCCTACAGCGGCGCGCTGGTATTTGCTGCATTTTCCGGCTCCCATCAGGATGCGATCGCCAAAGGAATGCATTGGAGAGAAGAAAAAGACCCCAACCGCTGGAATGTTCCTTACCTTCCCATTGATCCTACGGATGTGGGAAGAAACTACGATGCAGATGTGATCCGCATCAACAGCCAGTCCGGCAAAGGCGGCGTAGGTTATATCCTGGAAACCAAATTCGGCCTGAACCTTCCTGCCAAAATGCGTGAAGCAATGGGTTATGTGGCAAAGGCAGCTTCTGACCATGGACATAAGGAACTGCTTCCTGATGAAATTTTTGCTCTGTTTAAGAAGACCTTTGAAAATGTGGTAGAACCCTACAGTATTAAGGAAGTACATTTCCAGCAAAAGGACAGCGGCATCATCACCCAGGTAACCTCCTCCTTCCATGGACGGAGCATTACCACAGAGGCTGTCGGAAACGGACGTCTCAATGCAGTGAGCAATGCCCTGAAAAAAGCATACGAATTGAAATACGACCTGGTCACCTACCAGGAGCATGCGCTGGAGCAGAGTTCAAGCTCCAAGGCGATCGCATATGTGGGTATCCGCAAGCCCGATGGAAGCCTTTCCTGGGGCGCCGGTGTAGATCCGGATATCATCCGCGCATCCATTGATGCCCTTGTAACCGCCATCAACAACCGATAAATGGTTCACTCTGCCTGTATGACCCAGCATCTCTGTCAGGAAAGGAGAAAACATGAAACAGATTTCAGGAAATAAATTACTTGTAAAGGCACTGAAAGAAGAAGGGGTAGAAGTTCTTTTTGGCTATCCTGGTGCCTGCACCATCGATTTAAGTGATGAACTGTTCAAGCAGAATGCAGTAAAGATCATCCTGCCAAGACATGAGCAGGCACTGGTACACGAAGCGGACGCCTATGCCAGGACCACAGGAAATGTAGGAGTATGTCTGGTTACCAGCGGACCCGGCGCTACCAATCTGGTCACCGGGCTCGCCACTGCCAACTATGACAGTGTTCCCCTGGTGTGCTTTACCGGACAGGTTGCCAGACATCTCATCGGCAATGATGCCTTCCAGGAAGTAGATATTGTGGGCATTACCCGCAGCATCACAAAATACGGCGTTACTGTAAGACGGCGGGAGGATCTGGGGCGCATCATCAAAGAAGCCTTTTATATCGCCAGGACCGGACGGCCCGGCCCGGTGCTTATCGATCTGCCCAAGGATGTGATGGCGGAGCTGGGAAGCGCCGACTATCCCAAGACAGTAAATATACGCGGCTACAAGCCCAACACCAGTGTTCATGTAGGACAGCTTAAAAGAGCGATTAAAATGCTCAACAACGCAAAACGCCCCCTGTTCCTGGCAGGCGGCGGTGTAAATATCGCCCGGGCAAACAAGGTATTTACCAAGGTGGCAGAAAAAACAGGGGTCCCGGTAGTGACTACCGTTATGGGAAGAGGAGCCATTCCTACGGACCATCCGCTGTTTGTGGGAAATCTGGGCATGCATGGAGCCTATGCCGCCAATATGGCGGTAAGCGAGTGCGACCTTCTTTTCTCCATAGGCACCCGGTTTAATGATCGGATCACCGGCAAACTCCATGCTTTTGCACCCAATGCCCAGATCGTCCACATTGACATTGACACGGCCTCTATTTCCAGAAACATCCAGGTCCATGTGCCCATCGTAGCAGACGCCAGAGAAGCGCTGACAAAAATGGACGAGTATGTACAGCCGCTGAACACGAAAAAATGGATGGAGACCATACAGGCCTGGGAGGAGGAGCATCCCCTGACCATGCACAGGCCTTCTGGCCTAAGTCCTATGGACATCATCCAGGAGATCAATTCCTCCTTTGAGGAAGCGATCCTTGTCACTGACGTAGGTCAGCATCAGATGCTGGTAGCCCAGTATGCCCAGATCACAGAAAAAAAACAACTGGTCCTTTCCGGCGGCTTAGGAACCATGGGATACGGGTTCCCGGGGGGCATCGGAGCAAAGATCGGAAATCCGGACAAACCGGTCATTGTGGTATCCGGCGACGGCGGTATGCAGATGAATATTCAGGAATTTGCCACAGCCGTCCTGGAAGAACTTCCGGTGATCGTCTGCGTGTTTAATAACGAGTATCTGGGAATGGTCCGCCAGTGGCAGAAATTGTTCTACGGAAAACGCTATGCCATGACAAACTTAAAGGCCGGAGCACTTTCCCGCCGGACAGACGGGGAGGAGTACCCTGAATATACGCCGGATTTTGTTAAACTGGCGGAAAGTTATGGAGCAAAAGGCCTGCGGGTGACCAAAAAAGAAGAGATCAAAGCAGCCTTTGAAGAAGCAAAAAAGAACACAAAGGTTCCTACTCTGATCGAGTTTATCATCAGTCCGGAAGAGATGGTCTATCCAATGATCAGACCGGGCGGAACCCTGGAAGACATGATCTTGGAATGTT
>DXBU01000150.1 GCA_019116385.1 Candidatus Blautia faecigallinarum
TTATATTTTTCACTGTTTTTTTCTCAATGGTGAGATTTTCATAAATACGCTTTCCGCCGTTTCCCTGGGGAGCCTGGGCCAAAAGGCCCACTTTTACTACTGGATCAGCGGGAAGTGTAAAATACCTCATCATATAAAAATTTTCCCCGTCCACAGAGTAGTGAAAGGCAAAATTATTTCCCACTCTGCACATCTGAAGCCATGCAGTATTTCCCTCTAGATTACATCCGTTAGCATCATCGGAATCCCCTTTTGTGACCACGCTTACCGCTGCATGGGTATGAAAATCTGTATACTCAAAGCATGCCTTTGCCCAGCAGTCCAGGTCTTTCATAACCATAATAGAAGCAGAGTCATAAACATCCTTAAACTCATGGGACACCTTGACCTTCATCACAAAGTCCCCTTCTACCTCTGTATAATAAAACGGTGCGTTGCTTAAAATTTCCGGAAGAAAGCCTTCCGCACATTCTTCAATACTTCCATGGAAAAAATCTGTCTGTCCAGGAGCCATGATAACAATTCGATCTCCTTCTTTTTCCATAGAGCTTTCATTCATCCATTTAAATTCCATCTTCATTTCCTCCAATTGTCATGATTACTTATTATATTCTTTTTTTCTTTTGAAACAATATAAATTCTTCCCAAAACATAGCACTATCTTCTCAAATCAACATAAAAAACACGTTTTCGGAATGAATCCGAAAACGTGTTTTTTATGCTGTAAATTTCACCTTTCACAGAACACTTCTCACGCAAATTTAGACCAGTACCCCTGGATAAACAGGAACAAAACAATCAGCGGCACCACGATCGTCACATAGCCTCTTACCCATTTGGGGAATTTCAGGCCCGCTCCTGTATTGGCCTCCCCAAGGAAGTTCTTCCATCCCCATCCGTAACGGCTGGTACAAAAGACCACATAGACCAGGCTTCCCAGAGGAAGCAGGTTGTTGCTGACGATAAAGTCCTCCAGATCCAGGATCGCGCTGCCCTCGCCAAAAGGCGCGAACCCGCTTAACACGTTATAGCCCAGTACGCAGGGCATGGAAAGAAGGATGATGACCACAAGGTTCACCGCCACAGCCTTTCCTCTGGAACATCCGGTCAGATCCATGGCAAAAGCAATGATGTTTTCAAATACGGCGATGATCGTGGAGGCCGCCGCAAAGAACATACACAAAAAGAAAACCGCTCCCCAGAATCTTCCTCCTGCCATGGAATTAAAGATGTTCGGCAGGGTGATAAAGATCAGGTTTGGCCCGCTGTCGGGATTTACGCCGAAGGCAAAGCAGGCCGGGAAAATGATAAGCCCGGAGATAAACGCCACGCTGGTATCCAGGATAGTGATGCACACGCTCTCTCCTGTAAGCGCTCTTCCCTTATCAATGTAGCTTCCAAAAATCGCCATGGCGCCGATGCCAAGGCTCAGGGTAAAGAAGGACTGGCCCATAGCGGCGGAAACCACCTCGAGCACGCCCGCCTCCTTCATCCTCTCAAAGCTTGGAACAAGATAAAACTCCAGTCCCTCTCCTGCTCCCGGAAGGGTGATGGACCGGATGGCCAGAATGATCAGAAGGGCCAGCAGCATGACCATCATCACCTTTGTGATCCCTTCTACGCCTTTCTGAAGTCCCAGCCTGCAGATGCCGAAACACAAAAGCACAACAATGACCATAAATACCGTCATCAGCACCGGCTGTCCCATCAGCTCACTGAACTCTCCGCTGATCTGTTCCGCATTCATCCCCTGGAAGCTGCCTGCGCCCATCTTGAAAAGATACAAAAGCAGCCAGCCGCCGATGGTGGTGTAGAACATCATCAGCAGGTAATTACCTGCGATGCCGAAAAATTTATACCAGTGCCATTTTGTCCCTTTGGGTTCCAGCCGGTCAAAGGCCAGGGCGATACTGGAACCTGCCGCCCGTCCCACAGAAAATTCCATAACCATGATCGGCAGTCCCAAAAGGACCAGGCAGCACAGATAGATCAGCACAAAAGCCGCGCCGCCGTACTGTCCTGTGATATACGGAAAGCGCCATACATTTCCAAGGCCGATGGCGCATCCCGCAGAGATCAGGATAAAGCCAAGCCTGGAACCAAATTTTTCTCTTTTCATTCTTGTTAACCTCTCTTCTTTCTATTCTTCTCATAATCCCGCAGCGCATCCAGGGCTTTTGGCGCCAGGGGGATCAGGGCGATCATATTAAATACAGTCATAAGGCCTACGCCTACGTCTCCCAGATCCCAGACAAACTGATAGGCCGCCAGTCCGCCCACAAAGAGCATCACAAGGGCCAGGACCTTATAAAGTGTCTGGGAAAGCCAGTTATCTCCGAAAAGATAAGCCACATTGGACCGGGCATAAAAAAGGATGCCCAAAAACGTGGAAAAGCTGAACAAAAACAGGATCACCGCGATAAAGATCACGCCAAACTCTCCCAAATGATACTGCATGGCCGTCTGGAGAAGATCCATGCCTTCCAGGCCGTTTGTCATCTCCATTGGCGTCAGGAGCATGATCATTGCCGAACAGCTGCAGATCACCAGGGTATCGATAAACACGCCAAGGGCCTGGAGCAGTCCTTCCTTGGCCGGATGGCTGATATCCGCCGCCGCTGCGGCGCAGGGAGCGGATCCGGACCCTGCCTCATTGGAAAACAGACCTCTTTTTGCGCCGTTCATGATCACCGCGCCGATCCCTCCGCCTACGACCTGGCGGAAGCCAAATGCCTCTGCAAAGATCCTTTCAAACACGCCCGGAAGCTGTCCGATATTTTTCACAATGATAAAAATCGTGATAAAAAAATAGCAGGCCGCCATGATCGGCACGATGATATCCAGCACCTTCACTGTGGCATTCTTCCGAAGGACAATGACCGCCGCGATGGCCACCAGGATCACCGTAGAAAAAATCGGCGGTATGCAGAAGGCATTTTCAAAGGAAGAGGAAATCGAATTTCCGATCACCTGGCTGATGCCGCACCAGCAGATCAGTCCGGATATGGCGAACAGCACTGCCAGGACGGAATGCCTGCGGGCACTGTTTTTCTTTAAAAACAGCGCATGGATATAATAAGCAGGGCCGCCCCGGTAGCCGCCGTAAAGGGGATCCTTTTCTTTATAGATCTGGGCCAGGGTCGCCTCGATAAACGCAGTGGACGCCCCTACCAGGGCGATGATCCACATCCAGAATACCGCCCCGGCGCCGCCGGCGGAAATGGCCGCCACCACGCCTACCAGGTTTCCCATTCCTACCCGGCACGCCGTGGATACGATCAGCGCCTGTACGCCGGAGATCCCTTCCCGTTCTTCCTGTCCGATTTTCTTATTATTCTCCAGTGTCACCTTCACCATTTCCGGAAACATCCGGAAAGGCAGGAAGCGGGTGCGGATGGTAAAATAAATCCCCGCCGGCACCAGGATCAGCACCAGAAGGGAAAGTCCCAGAGAGCTCCCTCCCGGCAGGGGGATCGTGATCAGATCTCCCCATAGTATGTTATATATCGCCCGAAAAATCGCCATAACTTTTTATCTTTCCTTTCTCTCTTTGAGACTTCACACAAACCGTCTCGCCATTTTAAAAATACCGCAGGATACCCCTGCGATATTTTAAATCCAAAAGCTATTGGTTATTTTAGCATAAAACGCACGTAGTCACAATACAGAATCCCTTAAAAAACGCCGTAATTTTAATTGCATATTGTAATCCGGATACGCATATGCTATAATGCCTATAGGCTAAAAGATACAAGTATTCCAAGCCAAATGGCAAACAAAAACCCCAGAGACGCAACCTCTAGGGTTTTTTATTCCCAATTTTGGTACGGCAG
>DXBU01000151.1 GCA_019116385.1 Candidatus Blautia faecigallinarum
GGAGCATATTGCCATTGATCAGATACAAATCTCCGCCTTCTTCCTTCGGAATCCGGTCCAGGTTTTCCAGTTCCCGGATGTCATTTGCGCTCATCCAGCCGTTCTGCCTTGCGGTAGCATATCCGCTCATCCGGCTGGCATAGTCGCCCCGGAGCAGCCCCTCTACATTGAACTTCACAAAGTAGTTCTTTTTCTCTTCCTCAGAAAAAAGCGTCCGCTGAATGGACTGCTCCCAACGCACCAGCCAGGGTTCTAGCGTGTATTTCACGAACTCCAGAGACTGCTGCTCAATATTAGAAAAGCTCGACTTTTCAAGGTCTCCGACCATATGAGGTGGGACTCTGAAAATTCGAGCGATCTCATTAATCTGAAATTTTCTGGTCTCCAAAAACTGCGCCTGTTCCGGCGAAATACCAATGGGCGTATATTTCATACCTTCCTCTAAGACAGCGATCTTATTGGCATTGCCGCTGCCGCCAAAGGTGGACTGCCAGCTTTCCCGAACACGCTGCGGGTCTTTGATGGTACCCGGATGCTCCAAAACTCCGCCGGGAGCCGCACCATTAGCGAAGAATTTCGCCCCGTACTCCTCACAGGCAATCGCCATGCCAATGGCATTCTTTGCCATAGCAATCGGCGAATATCCCACCAGACCGTCAAACCCCAGCCCTGGGATGTGCAGCACATCGGAAGGCTTCAGACGGACAACGCTTCCTTTTACTGTAGGCGCATCATCCATGCTGACAGTGTACTCGTAATACAACTGTCCATTTCCATCCCGGTCCACTGTCATCCGGTCCGGCATCAAAGGATAGAGAGCAATCACTTCTCCCTTCCCATTGCGGATGATCTGTGCATAAGCATTGCCCCACAGGAGCAGATGCGTCATCAGTGTCTCCCGGAATACGAAAGAACTCATCTCCGGATTCGGTTCATCATGGAGCAGCCTGTATAACGAATGATCCAGAGCCTTTTCCTTACCTCCATCCCCCTTATACCGGTACAGATGAAGTGGCAGACCGGCGATGGCCTCTGAGAGGATACGCACACAGGCATAGACGGCCGTTATCTGCATGGCAGACCGTTCATTGACCCGCTTGCCTGCCGAACTTCCCCCGAAGAAAAAGCTGTAGGCGCTGCCAGAGGTACGGTTCTGCGGTTTATCTCTGGAACGAAAAAGTCCTGAAAGTAATCCCATTTTTAATCACCATCCAATCTCAAAAAGAGCATAAGAAAAACACCTGCCATTTCTGACGGATGTTCTCCTTGTACTGCTTGTTCTGTTTATTTGCTTTCCTTCATTTCTTTTACCAGGCGATCCAAGTTGACGCCATTCCGGACTCCCGCCCGATAGAATAACTCATTTTCTTCCGACAGGTCTGCACTGATTGCATTGATATAGTCCCTCAAGATTTTCTGGCTCTTAGTATCTAACTTTTCTACGACACGCTCAAATGCCCACTCGATCTGATCTTCCCGATGGATCTTTGCCGGTTCTGCCGGATTTTCCTTTCGGAATTCCCCGTAGTGCATCTGCATCCGTTCTGTCACAAGCATTGCCTTAAAATCTTCACTGTCCATGTGCCACCTCCTTTACCAGCAAGGATAAAGGATTTCCTGCAAAATAGCCATACCAGATACCACCAAAGATACCGGGTACAGACCGGTAAATAGCAACAACCCTTAGAGAAACAAAAGGCCCCGGCTGTCATACACCGAAGCACTTTTATCATTTCCACAGCGGATCGCACGGTCCAAAGCCATAATGGTGGCAACAGCTCCGTCAATCTTCTCTGTAGATTTTTCCTTATCCGCTTTAATATTTCCCGCCGGGTCTGTGCGGATATAGATGTTATCCATCATCCACCGCAGCACAGGATGCCCGCCATGGGCGATCCGCTGCTCCAGCGTCAGCTTCATCAGTTCTTTAGTAGGAGGGGACATATCCTTAAATCCCTGCCCGAAGGGAACCACCGTAAAGCCCATGCCCTCCAGGTTCTGCACCATCTGCACGGCTCCCCAACGGTCAAAGGCAATCTCACGGATATTAAACCGTTCTTCCAGACTTTCAATGAACTTCTCAATATATCCGTAATGCACCACATTTCCTTCCGTAGTCTGCAGGTATCCCTGCCGCTCCCATACATCATAGGGAACATGATCTCTGCGCACACGCAGCTCCAGCGTTTCCTCCGGCACCCAGAAATAGGGAAGAACACAGTATTTGTCATCTTCATCCTCCGGAGGGAACACCAGCACAAACGCAGTGATATCCGTAGTGGAAGAAAGATCCAGACCGCCATAACAAATCCGGCCTTCCAGGTCATCCTCAGAAACGGGAAATGCACAGGCATCCCACTTCTCCATTGGCATCCAGCGTACCGCCTGTTTTACCCACTGGTTCAGACGAAGCTGCCGGAAGGAATTTTCTTCCACTGGGTTCTGTTTAGCCGATTCGCAGGCAGCCTTCACCTTGTCGATGCCAACTGTAATATCCAACGAAGGATTTGCCTTCTTCCACACCTTCGGGTCTGTCCAGTCATCGGATTCTTCCGCCCCATAGATCACAGGATAAAAGGTCGGGTCAATCTTCCGGCCTTCCAGGATGTCTTTCGCTTTCTGGTGTGTCTCGTAACAGATCGAGTTGGTATCTGTTCCCGCTGTTGTGATCAGAAAATACAAGGGCTGCATCCTGGCATCCCCGGAGCCCTTTGTCATAACATCAAAAAGTTTCCGGTTCGGCTGGGTATGCAGCTCGTCAAAGACCACACCGTGGATATTAAACCCATGCTTGGAATACGCCTCCGCTGACAGCACCTGGTAAAAGGAATTGGACGGCTGGTAGATGATCCGTTTCTGTGATGCCAGGATCTTTACCCGTTTGGAAAGAGCCGGACACATCCGCACCATATCGGCCGCAACCTCAAAGACAATGGACGCCTGCTGCCGGTCGGCGGCACAACCATATACCTCGGCCCGTTCCTCCCCGTCCCCACAGCACAACAGCAGAGCCACAGCCGCCGCCAGTTCCGATTTTCCCTGTTTCTTCGGGATCTCAATGTAGGCCGTATTGAATTGACGGTACCCATTGGGTTTCAGCGTTCCAAAAAGATCCCGGATAATCTGTTCCTGCCAGTCGATCAGTTCGAAGGGCTTTCCCGCCCAGGTGCCTTTGGTATGGCAGAGGCACTCAATAAAAGCCACCGCATAGTCTGCCATCTCCTGGCTGTATACGGAGTCCTTTGCCTTAAACTTCGTTGGTTTGTATTTCTTCAGTTTCCGTATCGCCATCGGCGGCATCCCCTTTCTTTTCTTCTTCAACCACTCCCAGCCAGGACGGATCTGCCACCATGGCATCATAGGGGAGCTGAGTCCGGTCAATCAAGAATTTTGCCATTTACCACACCTCCTACTGGGCATAAAAAATGGCCTGCCCTGTGGCAAGCCCGTCAATCGATTGCAAAAAGATACAGAAGCCTGACGGCTTCCGTACTCTGGAATATTCAATTATGAAAGAATTCTATTTTTTATTTGCTTTCTTTTGGAGAACCTTTTCCCCGACTGCAATTTTATATCCCATAATGTTTGTGATCTCCCAAGCCTCAAAGTCTGTCGCATCCTTATCTGCTTCTTTTCTTGCCCTGGAAATCGCATCCTCCGCATCCCTGCCGACTGCAAGCATTTCTCTCCAACTCTTACCGGAAAAAGTATGGTTCCATTCCCTGTAAGTCACCTTAAATAATCTAAGTTTCATAAACTGATGCCTCCTTTGTTTATCCACCCATCTGCGCTTAAAGTACCAGTTCTTTTAAATCCGTACCAACGCTGCGTATCTGGCATAATCGTAGCCATCGCTCTCCACGGCGATTGCCGTATGCTTCGTTCCGACTTTCCTAACAAGGATGCATAAAAACTGCCCATCCTTCACTCCGGTTTTCTGCGTATGCTGGCTGATAAATCCGTAATCCTCCATAAGGTCTTCCCGGAATCTATCGTATTCTTTTTTAGATAATGTAACCTCTGCGACTACCCG
>DXBU01000152.1 GCA_019116385.1 Candidatus Blautia faecigallinarum
TATCAATGAATCCGCTTTCTATGAGCCTGGAAAAGCAGCCCCGTTCTTCATCGGTAAATCCTGCATTGTTATGATTTGTCTTGGGATTTTTCAGATCGATCTCCTGATGGGCAACATTTAAGTCTCCGCAGCAGATGACCGGTTTCTTTTCCTCCAGTTTTTTCAGATAGGCCAGGAAATCTTTTTCCCATTCCATCCGGTAGGAAAGACGCTTAAGTTCACTCTGGGAATTAGGCGTATATACGGTAACAAAATAAAACTCCTCATATTCCAGGGTGATCATCCGGCCTTCCTGGTCATGCTCCTGGATCCCCATTCCATAAGTGACCGAAAGGGGTTCTTCTTTGGCAAAAACGGCGGTTCCGGAATAGCCCCGGCGCTTCGCATAGTTCCAATACTGATGATAGCCAGGAAGGTCAAGCTTTACCTGCCCCTCCTGGCATTTGGTCTCCTGAAGGCAAAAAATATCGGCATTTAACCTCTGAAAGCTTTCTTCAAAGCCTTTTGAAAGGCATGCCCTGATTCCGTTCACGTTCCATGAAATAAACTTCATTCTGTTCTCCTTATTTTAAAATACATACTCTTAAAGCCTTTGTATTTTTATGTTTTATGGATTTGTATGTTCATTATAACACGTTTTCTTCCTGCAAAAAACCTCTTTTTCTTTCAGGACGGCGATTTAAATATTCTGGAAGAAAACAGCCATTGCATTCTACATTTCTTTCTGCTAGAATGAAAGAACTTCGATACATAGAAAAAAGAAAGAAAGGAAAATCCCATGAGCGAAGATTTTAATACAGCAGGCTGCAGTCCTTCCGACTGCGCGTCCTGCCAGAGTAACTGCAGCTCCCGCATGGACCAGGAGCATCATACCATCACCCTGACCCTGGACGACGACACCCAGGTAGAATGTGCGATCCTCACCATTTATCCGGTAGAGGATAAGGAATATATCGCCCTTCTCCCCCTGGATGAAAACGGCCAGAACCATGACGGCGAGGTTTATCTTTATGCCTTTTCCCGCACAGAGGCCGGCGATCCCATGCTGGCCAATATCGAGGATGACGAAGAATATTCCAAAGCGGCGGAGGCATTTGAGATCGTCCTGGAAAACGCCAGAAAGGCCGAAGAGGCCGGAGAGCCATTAGAGTAGCAGAGTGATCACCTGCACGGAAGCAAAAATCATCGAGTGCTGCGATTTCTTCCGCGCCCTTCAGGATGACTCCAAAGCAGTCCCTACCTTCCGGGACGGATATGCGATCGAGCTGATCTCCGATGCGATCTTAGAATCTGCGCAGACCCATCAATGGGTAGACGTAAAATCGATTAGTGAGTAAAAAAGAAGAAGCCGGAGACGGCTTCTTCTTTTTTATTCCATACTTAGGATCCCCTCCTGGGCGTCCACGTCCTGATCGTAGTCGATTTCCTCATATCCGAATCCGAACATATGATAGAAATCCTCCCAGTATCCCTCAATATCGCAGTATTCCTGCGTATTCTCTGTAGCAACCGCCTGCCAGGCTTTTTTCACTTCTTCCTGGACATCCCCGCGCATCTCCAGGTCGTCCATGCGGATAAAGTGATTCTCATCTGTCACCGGGCCATCTGCACCATAGAACTTCTCCGTGAACAGGCGGACCATCTGCTGGATACATCCTTCGTGGATCCCTTTTTCCTTCATCACTTTATAAAGAATAGAGAAGTAAAGAGGGACAACCGGGATCGCGGCGCTGGCCTGGGTCACAAGCCCCTTATTCACAGAGATCCACGCCCTGACTCCCGGATGCTTTTCGGTGATCTCTCCGGCCGTTTTATGAAGGTGCTGCTTGGCAGCGCCAATGGTCCCATGATAATAAATCGGATAGGTAAGTTCCGGTCCGATATAGGAGTAGGCCACTGTGGAAGCGTTTTCCGAAAGGACGCCTGCGCCGGAAAGAACATCGATCCAGTCCGCCCAGTCTTCTCCGCCCATTACCTTGATGGTTCCCTGTATTTCTTCTTCAGAAGCGGGTTCAATGGTCTTTTCCACAATGGTGTTGTCTCTCAGCTCCAGGCTTTTTTCTGTATAAGACTCTCCTGTAGTTTTTAAACAGGAGGTCCAGACTGTGCCGTTAACATCTGTTCTTCTGGGCGCCGCAAGGCTATAGATCACCAGGTCTACCGTCCCCAGATCTTTTTTTATGGTCTCGGCCACTGTTTTCTTCATTTCCAAAGAAAAGGCATCGCCGTTCAGAGTTTTTGCATACACCCCTTTTTCGGCCGCTGCTTTTTCAAAAGCGGCGGTATTGTACCACCCTGGCGTGGCGGTCCTCCTGCCTGCCGCCGGACGCTCAAACATCACTCCCAGGGTAGCGGCATGAAAATTTTCCAGCATACTGATCCTGGAGGCCAGCCCATATCCTGTGGAGCAGCCGATCACAAGCACATTTTCCGCCCCTTTATGGACGCCTTTGGACGCCGCATAAGCAAGCTGTCTCTTCACACTCTCCCCGCAGCCTGTGGGATGGGCGGTGGTACAGATAAATTCCCGGATTTTTGGTTTGATCACCATTGCAATTCCTCCTGTCTATTTTATGATCTTATTCATCAATGTAATTATTTTGATTCTCAAAGTATTTTAACAAAAGATATGCGGCAAATCAAGTGTTTCCAGAAACTTTGCCGCATCTCTTTTCTATATTGTCTTTTTCCGGCCGGTACAGATCACTTCGTCGTGCTGCCCAGGCCGCCGTTGCGGACGTCTGTCACATCGTCGTCCACCGTAATGCCGTATTCCACGAAAATCCCCTGCATGAACCCTGTCCCGGCAGGAATTTCCACGGTCTTTCCTTCCTTTGTATCGTTTGTCAGCTTTGCGAAAATGTGGCCCTCATTATCCGAATAAAAATAATCGCTGTCAATGATGCCCACCGTATTGTTCATCTGCAGGCGGTACTTAAATCCCAGCCCGCTCCTGGGGTAGCATTTCAGGACCCATTCCTGATCCATTTCCACACGGACGCCTGTAGGGATCTTCACAGTTTCTCCCGGTCCCAGCACCAGGTCTACCGGCGAAAAGAAATCATAGCCGGCGCTTCCTGCCGTAGCCCGTCTGGGAAGGCGGATGCTGTCATAGATCTCTTTGATCTTTTCCTCCGGGGTATCCGGAAAGGTATCCTTCCAGTCTTCTGTGAATCTTTTTTCGCTGACTTTATGGAATCTGGCGATCCTTTTCATTCCGCTTATCCTTTCCTACCGGCTTATGCCTCCTTAGGCACATCCTTCATGCTGAAGCTGACTCTGCCCATTTTATCCTTGCCAAGGCAGACAACCTTAACCTTATCTCCAAGGGTGAGGACGTCTTCCACACGGTTGATCCGTTCCTTACAGATCTTGGAAATGTGTACCATACCCTCTTTTCCAGGAGCAAACTCGATGAATGCGCCAAATTCTTTGATGCTGATCACCTTTCCGGTAAGGATCTGGCCTGCCTCAAAATCTGTGGCAATGATCTTTACCATATGGGCTGCTTCATCCATGCTCCTCTGGTCCAGTCCGCAGATGGATACTGCACCCTCGTCAGAAATATCGATCTTCACGCCTGTACGCTCAATGATCGTATTAATGGTCTTGCCTCTCTGGCCCACCACATCGCCGATCTTCTGAGGATCGATCTGGATCTGGATGATCTTTGGCGCATATTTGCCCACATGATCTCTAGGTGCCGGGATGCATTTTTCCATAACTTCGGTAAGGATATACTCTCTGGCTTCCTTAGTCCTCCTGATGGCTTCTTCTACGATCTCCCTGGTCAATCCATGGATCTTGATATCCATCTGGATCGCAGTGATACCGTCATGAGTTCCGGCAACTTTAAAGTCCATATCTCCAAAGAAGTCTTCCAGGCCCTGGATGTCTGTAAGTACGATATAATCATCATCGGTCTCCCCTGTCACCAGACCGCAGGAGATTCCTGCAACCGGCTTTTTGATCGGTACACCTGCTGCCATAAGAGACATGGTGGAAGCGCAGATGCTGGCCTGAGAGGTAGATCCGTTGGACTCGAAGGTCTCAGATACGGTACGGATAGCATAGGGGAAGTCCTCCTCGGATGGAAGAACCGGGATCAGTGCCCGCTCTGCCAAAGCCCCATGTCCGATCTCACGGCGTCCCGGTCCTCTGGAGGGCTTTGTCTCTCCTACAGAATAGGACGGGAAATTATAATGGTGCATATATCTTTTGCTGGTCTCAAACTCGTCCAGGCCGTCCAGACGCTGGGCATCTGCCAGCGGCGCAAGTGTGGTAACGGTACAGATCTGCGTCTGGCCTCTTGTAAACATAGCAGAACCATGAACACGAGGAATGATATCCACCTCTGCCGCCAACGGACGGATCTGGGTGATCGCCCGGCCGTCCGGACGCTTGTGATCCTTTAAGATCATCTTACGGACAGTCTTCTTCTGATACTGATATACTGCTTCCCCCAAAACGGCAAGCCATTCTTCCTTATCCGCAAAGGCTTCTTCCAGTTTCTGGGTAAGGGCACGGATATTCTCTTCTCTTACCTGTTTCTCGTCTGTAAAGACAGCTTCTTCCATTTCTTCCGGAGGAATGATCTCTTTGATGGCTGCAAAAAGTTCTTCCGGAACGGCGCAGGATTCATAGGTATGCTTTTCTTTTCCGCATTCTGCTGCGATCTTGTCGATAAAGCGGATGATCTCCTGATTTACCTCATGTGCCTTATAGATGGCATCGATCATAACCGCCTCAGGAACTTCCTTGGCGCCGGCTTCGATCATGATCACCTTTTCTCTGGTAGAAGCTACGGTAAGCTGCAGGTCAGAAATTTCCTTCTGGGCAAGACTGGGATTAATGATAAATTCCCCATCGATCAGGCCTACCTGAGTTGTTGCGCAGGGACCGTCAAAAGGAATATCGGAAATGCAGGTTGCGATGGAGGAACCAAGCATTGCCGGGATCTCCGGGTTGCATTCAGGGTCAACGGACATGACCATATTTACCAAAGTCACATCGTTTCTGTAGTCCTTTGGAAAAAGCGGACGCATGGGACGGTCGATCACACGGGAGGTCAGGATGGCATGCTCGCTGGCCTTTCCCTCTCTCTTATTAAATCCGCCCGGGATCTTTCCTACCGCATACATTTTTTCTTCATACTCTACACTTAAGGGGAAGAAATCGATCCCTTCCCTTGGCTCCTTGGACGCAGTTGCTGTGGACAGCACGGTCGTGTCGCCATAATGCATCAGAGCGGCGCCATTTGCCTGCTTTGCCACTCTGTCTATGTCCACTGTCAGCGTTCTTCCGGCTAATTCCATGGAATAACTTTTGTACATAATTTTTCTCCTTTACCACAATAATACTTATTCTTGGAAAACGTATAAACAGGAGTCCGAAACAACTGAAAAAACTATTTCCGTTTTTTCTAAATAGGTTTTTCAGTAGTCTCGGAAATAACTCCTGTTGGGACATCCAAAAATAGGGCGGATGGATATCCGCCCTTCCGCATACTAATTATTTTCTTAAACCTAATTTTTCAATCAGTGCACGGTATCTTTCGATGTCTGTTTTCTTCAGGTAAGCCAGCAGACCACGTCTCTGTCCAACCATCTTCAGCAGACCGCGTCTGGAGTGATGATCTTTATGGTGTGTCTGTAAATGCTCTGTCAGTTCCTGGATCCTGGCTGTGAGAACAGCAACCTGAACCTCTGGTGAACCTGTGTCGCCTTCTGTTCTGGCATATTCTTTCATAATTGCTGCTTTTTTTTCTTTTGAAATCATGGTGATTTCCTCCTTATTATTTTTATTCTTATCACCGCATATTAAGAAACGGTCGGAGTCTCCGGTTTCTGAATATGGGTTAAATCCAGCTTTTCTAGTATAGCATATACTATATGTTTTTGTAAACTGTTTTTTAGCAGATAAATCATTCTTTTCCCGCAAAATAATCTTTGCATTTTCCTATGTCTTTTTCCATCTGCTGCTTTAGAAGCTCAAGGGAATGAAATTTTTTCTCCGGGCGCAGAAACTTTTTAAAGGAAACTCTGCCTTCTTCTCCATACAGGTCCTCGGAACAGCCGAAAAGATAAGTTTCCGCTCCCAAAAACTGTCCGCCTACAGTTGGTTTAAAGCCCACATTGGTGATCCCTTCATAGCGCTGCCCGCCAAACTCAGATGTGGTTGCATAAACGCCTTTTGGAGGCATGAGCTTTTGGGATGGAGGGATCAGATTGACAGTTGGAAAAAGCACCTTATGGCCCAGTCCCTGTCCATGTTCTACCACACCGTCCAGAAAAAAATCGCAGCCGAGAAGTTCTGTGATCTTCTCCATATTCCCTTTTTTTAGTTCTTCCCGGATATAGGTACTGCTGATCTTTCTATGCCCGTCCATCTCCTTGGGAAGGATCTCCACTGTGAATCCATACTTTTTTCCAAAGGTCTGCAGCAGGGCGGCATTTCCTTTTCTCTCATATCCAAAACGATAGTCTTCTCCTACTGCTACATAAACAGCATTCAGATCCCCTACCAGGATTTCTTTCACGAAATTCTCCGCTTTCATATGGCGCAGGCGATCATCCAGCGGACATTCCAGCAAAATATCCACTCCCATATATTCCAGGAGTTTTCTTCTTTCCCTGTGGGATAGGATCATCTGACTTGAAGATTCAAAAGCGCATACCACGCTCTGAGCCCCTTCCGCTTTCTGGTCCAGGATCTTTTGGATCAGTTTCCGGTGTCCTCTATGTATCCCGTCAAACTTGCCTAATGTCACAGCACTGCCGCTTAGCCTTGGAAACTCTTCTTCAATCCTTAAATACTCCATATTCCGCTCCTAGTATACTCCCATTTGCCTTTTATAAAAACATTTTCACCGGAAGGTAGATCTCCCGTTCCTTGTTCCATTCATAGACACCCACAAATCTGCCGGTACTGGTGTACATCCTTACCCATCCTTGTGTTGTCCCGGACTCTGTATAGGCAGCCCCGACCCCGTTTCCATTTTCCAAAAGGCGGTCTGCCTGTGCTGTGCCCGAAACCTTGGGATATTCCGCCAGGACCTCTTCTATTGAAAGGATTTTTTTCGAAAGGGTACCTTCCTCAAACAGGGTTTTTACCTCTGAAAGGGACAGTGCCTCTTCCAGGGAAAAGCGGCCGCTCCTGGTCCTGACCAATTTCTCCATACATCCGCCGCATCCCAGCTTTCTGCCGATGTCGTGGCACAGAGTACGGATATAGGTCCCTTTGCTGCAGGTTACCCTAAGATTTACATAAGGCAGCTGCAGATCCAGGATCTCGATCCCGTAAAAATGCACCGGTCTGGCCGGGCGCTCTACCGTTTTTCCTTCCCGTGCCAGATCGCAGAGTTTTTTTCCGTTTATTTTCAGGGCTGAATACATGGGTGGAACCTGCATCTGAGATCCCAAAAAACTTTCCGCGGCTTTCCGTACCTGATCCTCATCCTGGGTGACCGGAGACTCCTTTAGGATTTTCCCCGTTATATCCTGGGTATCTGTCTCCAATCCCAGATGCAGAAGGGCTTCATAAGTTTTTTCCTTTTCCGTAAGCAGATCAGCAAGCTTTGTGGCTTTTCCAAGGACTATAGGAAGGACTCCCTCTGCATCAGGATCCAATGTTCCTGTATGCCCGATCTTTTTCATATGAAGGATCCCCCGGAGCTTTGCCACAACATCATGGGAGGTAAAGCCCTTTTCTTTGCGGATCACTAATATGCCGTCCATCAATCCTGCTCCATGAGCATCTGACGCTCGATCTCTGCGGTTATGTTATTTACCACATCATACATAGATCCCTGAAGATCGCATCCTGCGGCCCGGGTATGACCGCCGCCGCCAAAATATACTGCGATCTTGCTCACATCGATCTTTCCGTTGGACCGCATGGATACTTTGAACACCTGCGTTCCTATCTCATAAAGGAAAATGGCTACTTCTACTCCTTTTGTCAAGCGCAGCTGGCTTACGATCCCTTCCAGGTCCTTTCCGTCTACGCCGTAAAAGATCATGTCTTTTCTGCGCAGATAGCCTACAATGCATTTTCCGTCCTGGAGCATGATGCTTTCCGCCAGGACTCTTCCCATAACCTGATTTTGTATATACGTCTTTTCGTAGAAGGATTTGTCTATAACCCTGCTGAAATCAAATCCGGTCTCCATAAGTTTTGCCGCTGTCCGCATAGTATCCGGAGAGGTGGAAGAATACTGAAATACACCGGTGTCATGAATGATCCCCGTATACAATGCGACCGCGATAGACTGGTCGATCTTATCCTCATCCAGAAGGCCGTACAGAACTTCGCTGGCAGAGCTGACCTCGCCTAAAACATGATTGATCTGTGCAAATCCTCTGTTGCTCACATGATGATCGATACACAGGGTTTTTTTTGCTTTTTCAAAATACTCCGCCGCAACCGCGATCCGGTCGCGGGCGCTGACATCACAGGTAACGAAGAGATCGTATTCTCTGTCCCCTTCTGTTTGTGTTTTGATCTTATCGATATCTTTAAGGTAATGAAAAACCGGGCGGGGCTCTTCCAGATAAAGGTCCGTTTCAATCTGCGGATAATTTTTCTTCATATACAAATATAAAGCGAGACAGGAACCGACACAGTCTCCGTCTGGACGGATATGGCCTGCGATCCCCATGGTACCCACGCCCTGCAGCACTTCTGAAATCTTCTTCAACACTTCCAAACTCCCCTCTATTCCTCGTGAATGTCCTCATGTGAAGCATCTTTTCTGGTTACATCGTCGATCAGTTTAGACATATTGACTCCATATTCAATGGATTCGTCCAGGATAAACCGAAGTTCCGGCGTGTTCCGAAGATTCAGGCTTCTTGCCAGTTCCTTGCGGATATATCCTTCTGCACTTGAGAGTCCCTTTATGGTGGACGCTTTTGCACTTTCATCGCCCAGAACGCTTATAAAAACCTTGCAGGTCTTCAGATCCGGAGCGACTTCCGCGGCCATAACAGATGTCATCGGGTGAATGCGCGGGTCTTTGATCTCATTTCGTATGATCGCGCTTAATTCTCTCTGCACCTGTGCATTTATCCTGGTATTCTTTATGCTGTTTTTTCTCATTTCTGCCTCTCTCCTATCTTGGCACCTCTACCATAATATAGGCCTCTACAAGATCTTCTTCTTTGATATCATTGAAGCCGTCAAATACAAGACCGCATTCGTAGCCGGCCTTTACTTCCTTTACGTCGTCCTTGAAGCGCTTTAAGGATGCGAGATCTCCTTCGAAGATCTGCTCTCCTTCTCTGGTGATGCGCACTTTGCAGTTTCTCTGCAGCATACCGTCCAGCACATAGCTTCCAGCGATATTGCCTACACCGGATGCCTTGAACAGCTGGCGGATCTGTGCATGGCCGATCACTTTTTCTTCGTACACCGGATCCAGCATACCCTTCATGGCCGCTTCAATATCCTCGATCGCCTGGTAAATAACCCGGTACAGACGCATATCCACGCCTTCCTGCTCGGCAAGCTGTTTTGCCAGGGCGTCCGGGCGCACATTAAAGCCGATGATGATGGCGTTGGAGGTAGCCGCAAGGGAAACATCCGACTCGTTTACGGCGCCTACACCGCCGTGGATCACACGTACCACAACCTCTTCATTGGAAAGCTTTACAAGGCTCTGCTTAACCGCTTCCACGGATCCCTGCACATCCGCCTTGACAATGATCGGCAGTTCCTTAAGGTCGCTTGCCTGGATCTGGTCAAAGAGGTTATCCAGAGAAAGCTTGCCTTTGGTCTCCTCCAGAAGATGTTTTTTGTTTTCAGATACAAAGGCTCCTGCAAAATGTTTTGCCTCTTTGTCGCTCTTAAAGGACATCAGGATCTCACCGGCATTGGGAACATCCCCAAGTCCAAGGATCTCTACCGGCATAGACGGACCGGCTTCTTTTACCCTCCGTCCTTTGTCGTCCATCATAGCACGGACCTTTCCGCTGCATGCGCCTGCCGCAATAAAATCTCCCACATGGAGGGTTCCCTTCTGGACCAGGATCGTAGCCACCGGACCTTTTCCTTTGTCCAGCTGTGCCTCGATGACCAAACCTCTTGCCGCGCGGTTGGGATTTGCCTTCAGTTCGCATACTTCTGCAGTAAGAAGGATCATCTCCAGCAGTGTGTCAATGCCTTCCCCTGTATGGGCAGATACCGGAACGAAGATCGTGCTTCCGCCCCAATCTTCCGGGATCAGTTCATACTCTGATAATTCCTGTTTTACTCTTTCCACATTTGCAGAAGGCTTATCGATCTTATTGATCGCCACAATGATCTCTACCCCAGCGGCTTTCGCATGGCTGATCGCCTCAACGGTCTGGGGCATGACTCCATCGTCTGCAGCCACCACAAGCACTGCGATATCGGTAGCATTTGCCCCGCGCATACGCATAGCCGTAAACGCTTCGTGCCCCGGTGTATCCAAAAACGTGATCTTCTGATCCCCGATCTTTACCACGTAAGCACCGATATGCTGGGTGATGCCTCCGGCCTCCCCACGTGTAACGTTGGTGTTTCGGATGGCATCCAGAAGAGAAGTTTTTCCATGGTCTACATGGCCCATGACACATACTACCGGAGGTCTTGGCACCATCTTGGACTCGTCTTCCTCATCTTCTTTTAAAAGCTCCTCGATCACGTCTACCTGTTCTTCTTTTTCGGCAATGATATCGAAATCCAGGGCGATCTCCTGGGCTTTTTCAAAATCGATCTCCTGATTCACCGTTGCCATAACGCCCTGCATAAACAGTTTTTTCACAATAGCAGAGGGCTGCATTTTCATAGCCTCGGCAAGTTCCCGGATCGTAAGTTTTTCCGGAAGGGTGATCTCCTTTACTTCCGGTTTTTTCTCTTCCTGCTTAGGCGGCGGAGCGATTGGCTTCTGCACAGTTTTGGCAAGCTTGGAACCGGACTTTTTTCCGCCCTGGTTCTGTTTGAAGCCGTTTCCTGCAGATTTATCAAAATCTTTCTTTTTATTTTTGTTCTCTCTGTCTCTTTCCCTTTTGCTGTCTTTGGATGTTTTCGTAAGCTCCGGTGCAAATACCATATCACCATCGCTTTTTCTGGAATTGCTGCGTCCGTAACCTCTTCCCTGGCTCCCGGCAAATTTGCCGTCGCCTCTTCCGCGTCCGCCTTCACGGCTGTCTCTTCCGTCTCTGTCCCGATCCTCCGTTCTTCCCTGGGGACGAGCTCCCTGCGGTCTTTGAGGACGGTTCCCCTCACTATTCCTTGGTCCACGGGAGGCTGTGCCTTCTCCTGTACGCGGGGAACGCGGCTTTGCAGATCCTCTTTCGCCCTTTCTCTCTCCCTGGCGGCTTCCGGTATCATGTCCGTCTCTATTTTCTCTATTTACACGGCCGGCAGGGCGGGTGCTCTGCTGCCCTTCCTGACTCTGCGGCCTGGTTTGTGCAGATGCCGTTTCTGCAGCTTTCATTTCAGGGGCTGCAGCCTTTGGCTTTTCTGCTGCCGTCTCCCCCTGTCTGTTTGTCTGCGGCCGTGTACCGCCCTGAGGCTGTCCCGGAGTTTTTCCGCCGCTTCTCCGTTCCTGTGCCGGGCGTCTTCCTTTCGCTCTTCCGCCATCACTGGCATTCTGTGCGTGAAATACCCGGATGATATTTTTCTTCTTTTTCGGCGTTTCCTGCTTTTGCGCGTCCGCCTTTGCCGTAATGTTCTTTTCTTCTGTTTTAGGAGTATCCACCTTAGAAACCTGCTCCTTTCCCGTTTGTGTTAATTTTTTTTCTACCATGGCGGCCGTTTCTTCGTCAATATTGCTCATATGGCTTTTGACTTCTGTTCCGGCAGCCTTTAATGTCTCTATTACTTCTCGGTTTTGCCTGCCAAGCTTTTTGGCAAGTTCATGCACTCTGATCTTTGTCATACCCGTTACCTCCTTTAGCCCAAACTACTGCTGCTCATCAACTAAATCCGTTCTTCTCCAGTTCTTTTCTGAGCGCCTCTGCAAAGTTTGGGTCCTGCACAGAAAGACTGGCGCGGAATTCTTTTCCCATCGCTCTGCCAAGGTGTTCTTTGTCTGAAAGGAAATAAATCGGGACTTCGTAAAACCCGCACATATTCCGAAATTTTTTTTTGGTGTTCTCGGAAGCATCTGCTGCTACCAGGACCAAATAGCCTTTTCCTGTCTTCACGGATTTTTCTGTGGAAAATTCTCCGCTGACCGTCTTGCCGGCTTTTGTAGCAAGTCCTATCAAAGATAGTATTTTGTCATTTTTCAATCGTTTCCAGCTCCTTTATAAGGCTGTCATAAACTTCCTCGGGAATCGCGGCTTTCAGCGAACGCTCCAAGCCGTGATTCTTGACGGCTTTCTCCAGACAGTCTCTGGAAAAGCACAGGTAAGCACCCCGTCCGTTTTTCTTGCCGGTGACATCCAGTTCGATCTTTTCATCGGCTGAACGTATGACCCGGATCATTTCCTTCTTATTTTTCATTTCCCTGCAGCCAATACACTGGCGCATGGGAACCTTATTTTTCGTCTTCATAGTCTTCTACCGCTTCTGCCTCATAGTCTGCGTCTAAAGCTTCCTCTTCCTCCGGCTCTGCCTGCTGGTCGAAATCTTCATCCAGGGCGTCGTAGGCCTCGTCTTCTCCGTTGTAGTCCTCATAGAAGTCTTCTTCATCGTCCTCATAGTCGTAAAACTCGCCGGATTCCTTAGCCTGGGTCTCGCTCTTGATATCGATCTTAAAGCCGGTAAGGCGGGCTGCCAGACGGGCATTCTGGCCTTCCTTGCCGATCGCAAGGGACAGCTGGTAATCCGGGACTACTACAAGAGCGGTCTTTTCATCCGGATCCGCCATAACGGCGATGACCTTGGCCGGACTTAACGCATTTTCAATGAGCAGGGCCGGGTTTTCATTCCAGTTGATAATATCGATCTTTTCTCCCCGGAGCTCACTGATGATGGCTCCCACACGGGCACCGTTCATACCCACGCAGGCGCCTACCGGATCCACATCCGGGTCATTGCTCCACACAGCGATCTTGGTACGGGAGCCGGCCTCTCTGGCAATGCTCTTGATCTCTACGGTTCCGTCCCTTACCTCTGCCACCTCGGATTCAAACAAGCGCTTTACCAGGCCCGGATGGGTTCTGGATACCAGGATGCGGGGACCTTTGGGGGTATCCTTTACCTCCAGGATATATACCTTGATCCTTTCGGTAGGTTTGAATTCTTCTCCCTTTACCTGCTCGTTTTCGCTTAAGATGGCGTCGGCCTTGCCCAGATTGATGCTGACATTTTTCCCCATCACCCGCTGGACGATCCCGGTCACCACTTCCTTTTCTTTTCCATAGTATTCATCGTAAAGGACTTTTCTTTCTTCCTCGCGGATCTTTTGCAGGATCACGTTTTTTGCATTCTGTGTAGCGATCCGGCCAAACTCTTTGGAATGGATCTCTACCTGCACCACATCTCCCAATTCCGCGTTTGTATTGATTTTCTGTGCATCCACAAGAGAAATTTCAAGAGCAGGATCATCCACATATTCTACCACCGTTCTCTCTGCGTATACTCTGAAGTCGCAGGTTTCCGGATTAATGGTAACATGTACATTGTCCGCCTTGCCAAAATGATTCTTGCAAGCCTGGAGCAGGGACTGCTCAATGGCACCCAGCAGAGTATCCTTACTGATGTTCTTTTCTTTTTCAAGGATGTCCAGTGCTTCCATTAACTCTTTATTCATTTTTCTCTTTTCCTCCTAAATCGTCAATCCTTAAAATTCAACCGCCAGGCGGATCAAGGCAATGTCTTTCTTATCAAATGTCAATGCCTGCCCCTCCTCTTCAATTGTCACACTGTTGTTATCATATGCGGTCAGGGTGCCGCAGAATTCTTTTTCTTTTCCGATGGGCCGGTAGGTGCGGATCTCAACCCGTTTTCCTATGCTGCGCTGGTAATCTTTTTCTTTTTTCAGCGGTCTGTCAAGGCCCGGGGAACTGATTTCCATGATATAGGGTTCTTTTATGAAGTCTTCTTCATCCAGTTTTTCACTAAATACACGGCTGACTGCTTCACAATCGTCCAGGGTGATCCCTCCCGGTTTATCAATATAGGATCTCAGATACCATTCGCCTGCTTCTTTTACATATTCTACATCCACCAGTTCAAAGCCTTCTGCCTCCACGATAGGAGCCAGCAGAGCCTCTGCCTTCTGTTCGTAGTCTTCTTTTTTGCTCAACCTTCTCACCTTCCTCCACTTTGAAAAATCGGATACATATAATAAGAGTGGACCGCCGGTCCACTCTCATGATGTCTAAGTATCAACTTAAAGCTATTCTAGCACTGTCTTTCTGGAAAAGCAAGGTTTTTTTTCCTTTCTATCCGCTTATACCCGGATTTTTACGCCCTTTCCATCCCGTTTTGCCAATTTCAGCTTGTTTAAGGAGACTTCCTTCTCCTTATAGGCAATCTTATACTCCCTGTGACTGTCAAGGAGATAGGCATGGGACAGCCGGTCTTTTCCATCCAGCCGGATCCCCCTAACTCCCAGTGCTCCTTTTTTCTTTTCAGGGATCTCGTTGGTCATAAACCGCAGGAAATATCCATTTTCGCTTTGAAGCACCACATTATCCATCTCTTTTGCATCTCCCACAAGGATCAGGCTGTCCCCATCGGACAGCTTGGTAGCCGCTATGGTCCTTTTGGCTACATCGAATTCGGAAGCGTCTACCAGCTTGCACATACCTGCGGAAGTTACAAAAAGGAGTCTGCTGGCCTTTATATCTGTCATACTGGTCACATAGAGCATTTGTTCTGCGGAGCTGTCATAATTGCTTAGATTATCCGCAGGCGTTCCTTTGTCACGGAAGCGCACCAGAGGAATGTCCAGCACTTTAACGGTATGCATTCTTCCGGTATCTGTAAAGATGCAGATCTTATCTGTGTTCATACAGCGGAAGATATATTTGTTTTCTGCGTGGACTGCCTCTTTATTTCTTTCATAGGCTGCCAGATCGATCAGCTTCATATAGCCGAAACGGTCCATAAGGAAGCAAACTTCCATTTCCTCGATCTTCTTTTCCTCGTAAACGGCCTCTTCGGCATTTTCGATGGCAGTCCGCCGTTTTGTTCCATATTCCTTTTTTATTGCATCTAGTTCCCGGATGAGCACCCCCGCCATGGAATCGTAATTGTCCAGGATATCCTGATAGATCCCGATGTTCTTTAAGGTCTCTTCATGTTCTGCCATAAGCGCCTCGATTTCCAGTCCGATCAGCTTATACAGGCGCATCTCCAGGATAGCCGAAGCCTGGCGCTCGCTGAAGCGCAGCCCCTTCGCAGCCTTTTCACTGGCTTTGGTCTTAAAGCGTATGCCCTCTGTCACGCCCTCCACCAGACATTTTTTCACCTGTTCCCGGTTCTTGCTTCCCCGGAGGATCTCAATGATCAGGTCGATCACATCACAGGCCTTTATCAGGCCTTCCTGGATCTCTTTTTTCTCCTGCTCTTTCGAAAGGAGATTTGTGTACTTTCTGGTGGTGATCTCAAAGAGAAAATCCACATGGTATTCAATGACTTTTTTTAGGCTTAATGTCTCTGGACGCCCGTCTGCCACTGCCAGCATGTTCACACCGAAGGTATCCTCCAGACGGGTCTTTTTATAAAGCATATTGGTAAGGTTTTCCACATCTGTGTCTTTTTTCAGTTCCAGGACAATGCGGATCCCCTCTTTAGAGGACTGGTTGGAAATATCGGTAATATCGGTGGTCTTTTTTGTCTCAACAAGGGCTGCCACATCATTTAAAAATTTCCCGATGTTTGCCCCAAGCATGGTGTAGGGGATCTCTGTGATCACCAGCTGCTGCCTGCCGCCTTTTAATTTTTCCACTTCCACCTTGCCCCGCAGGCGGATCTTTCCGGTACCGGTCTCATAGATCTTTAGCAGTTCATCCTTATTGACTACGATCCCGCCTGTGGGGAAGTCCGGTCCTTTCAAATAGCGCATCAAACCTTTGACGCTGATGCTGCTGTCTTTGATATAGGCCTTCACGGCATCCGCCACTTCTCCAAGATTGTGGGGCGGGATACTGGTAGCCATACCTACTGCGATGCCGTCTGCTCCGTTTACCAAAAGATTCGGGATCTTTACCGGAAGCACCTCTGGTTCTTTTTCTGTTTCGTCAAAGTTAGGCACAAAGTTTACCACGTCTTTGTCCAGATCCGCCAGAAACACCTCCTGGGTCAGCTTTTCCAGACGGGCCTCTGTGTAACGCATGGCGGCTGCTCCGTCCCCTTCTATAGAGCCAAAGTTTCCATGTCCGTCCACCAAAGTTTTTCCTTTTTTGAATTCCTGGGCCATTACCACCAGTGCATCATAAATGGAACTGTCTCCGTGGGGATG
This sequence comes from Candidatus Blautia faecigallinarum, assembly GCA_019116385.1. Lineage (GTDB taxonomy): Bacteria > Bacillota > Clostridia > Lachnospirales > Lachnospiraceae > Blautia_A > Blautia_A faecigallinarum. The sequence goes on from DXBU01000152.1 coordinate 16,385, forward strand.
GTACTTACCCATAGTGTCGCCTACGATACGGGCACACTTTCGATAGGGCCGGTCGTAGCGGATCCCCAGCTCATACATATCGTATAAAGTTCTTCTCTGTACCGGTTTCAGTCCGTCCCGCACATCCGGCAGGGCCCGGGAAATGATCACGCTCATGGCATAATCAATATAAGACTTCTGCATGATCTCCGCATAATCGGTACGGATGATATTCTCCTGTTTTGTATCCATACTATCTTTTCCTCACTGCTCCTAGATATCCAGTTCCGCGTCTCTGGCATGTTCATAAATGAAGCTGCGCCTGGGAGGTACTTCACTTCCCATAAGTACCTCGGTCACACTGGAGGCCAGACGGGCGTCTTCAATCTCCACCCGCTTCATCATCCGGGTTTCCGGGTTCAACGTGGTCTCCCAAAGCTGCTGGGCATCCATTTCTCCTAAGCCCTTGTAGCGCTGGAGGGTAAAGCTGCCTGGCTTATGGGTCTTTCTATAGCGTTCCAGGGCTTTGTCATCATAAAGATATTCTTCTTTCCCTTTTTTTGGCATGGCCTTATATAGAGGGGGCATGGCGATATAAACGTGTCCCTCATAGATCAGCTCCGGCATGAACCGGTAAAACAGCGTCAGCAAAAGTGTGGATATGTGGGCGCCGTCCACATCCGCATCCGCCATGATCACAATCTTATCATAGCGCAGCTTGGAAATATCAAAATCGTTTCCATATCCCTCAGAAAAGCCGCAGCCAAAAGCATTGATCATTGTCTTGATCTCCGCGTTGGCCAGCACCTTATCAATGGTGGCCTTTTCCACATTCAGGATTTTTCCCCGGATAGGAAGAATGGCCTGATAATTTCTGTCTCTGGCAGTCTTTGCGGAGCCGCCTGCAGAATCTCCCTCTACGATAAAGATCTCACACTGGGCAGGATCCTTTTTTTCACAATTGGCCAGCTTGCCGTTGGAGTCAAAAGAGTATTTCTGTTTTGTGAGAAGGTTGGTTTTTGCCCGTTCCTCGGTCTTGCGGATCTTTGCCGCTTTTTCCGCACAGGAGAGGACATTTTTCAAAGTTTCCAGATTCCGGTCAAAATACAGCACCAGCTGCTCGCCCAGCACCTTGCTCACTGCCTTTGCCGCGTCCTGGTTGTCCAGCTTTGTTTTTGTCTGGCCTTCAAATCTGGGGGCAGGGTGCTTGATGGACACCACTGCTGTCATCCCGTTCCGGATATCTGCTCCGGTGAAATTTGCATCCTTTTCTTTCAGGACACCGATCTCCCGGGCATAGTTATTCATCACGGTGGTAAAGGTAGTCTTAAATCCGGTAAGGTGGGTGCCTCCTTCCGCATTGTAGATGTTGTTGCAGAATCCCAGCACATTTTCACGGAATTCATTGGTGAACTGGAAGGCGGCCTCTACCTGTACGCCTTCGGATTCTCCCTTTAAATAAACAGGATCGTGGATCGCTTCACAGTTTTGGTTCAGGTCCCGGATAAAACCTATGATCCCTTCCGGCTCGTGATATTCTATGCTTTCTAGTGTCTCACCTCTTCTGTCCTCAAAGGAAATGGTCAGCTGCGGGTTCAGATAGGCGGTTTCGTGGAGGCGGCTCTTAACTTCTGTTGCGGAAAATCTGGTTTTTTCAAATATTTCCGGATCAGGCAGGAAGTTAATGCAGGTTCCGGTTGCCCTGGTCTTTCCGATTTTGGGAAGAAGGCCGTTTTCCAGTTCCAAAGTAGGGATCCCTCTTTCGTAATGGTCATGATGAACGTAGCCGTCACGGCTGATCTTGATATCCAGGTAAGTGGACAGGGCATTCACCACAGAAGATCCTACTCCATGGAGCCCGCCGCTGGTCTTATAGACAGAATTGTCGAATTTTCCTCCTGCGTGGAGAGTGGTAAAAACAAGACGTTCTGCAGACACCCCTTTTTCGTGCATATCCACCGGGATGCCTCTTCCGTTGTCGCTGACGGTACAGGACCCGTCTTTTTCCAGGATGACCTGGATCCGGTCGCAGTATCCGGCAAGATGCTCATCCACAGAATTGTCTACGATTTCATAAATCAGATGGTTCAGGCCTTTTCTGGACACGCTGCCAATATACATGCCCGGACGTTTCCGAACTGCCTCCAGTCCTTCCAGGACAGCAATGCTGCCTGCATCATAGGTTTCTTTTTTTGCCATGACTGTTTCTATTCCTTTCTTTCCATGAAAAAAGAGTCAATCCCAAGATATTCCTGGATTTGACTCTTGTAAAGCAGCCAGTACGGGAATCGAACCCGTGTTTCCGCCGTGAGAGGGCGGCGTCTTAACCCCTTGACCAACTGGCCTTGTTCCAACCGACTTGCTTAGTATATACTACTTTTCGGCAGAATGCAAGTGTTTTTTTTAATTTTTTCAAATTTTTTCATTTCTTACATTTTCTGCCATTTTATACAGATGCAGGCCGGCTGGGAAAACTTAGGATTCCTCTATGTCTGCTGCCGGTTCTGCCGGGATAAACACTCTGGAATGATCCTTTGGATCCTTTTTGCCGTTCTTCGCCCTTTCCTGGGCTTCCCGGCAAAATTCCATCTGTGAGTTCACCAGCACTTTGCCTCTCTTATCCTGTTTTTCATAGGTACCGTCAGGCTGGAGGAGATGCGCTTTTACATTATCCTTAAATTCTACATCCAGGACATGAATGGCTTCTTTTTTGATCGCCTCGTCTTCAATGGGGAAAACGATCTCCACTCTTCGGTCCAGGTTTCTGGGCATCCAGTCTGCACTTCCCATGTACACCTCTTCGCTGCCTCCATTAAAGAAGTAGAAGATCCTGCTGTGCTCCAAAAAATCCCCCACAATAGAACGCACGTGGATATTCTCGCTGATCCCCGGGATACCCACCTTTAGACAGCAGATCCCCCGTACCAAAAGGTCAATAGTCACGCCGCAGGAAGACGCATAATAAAGAGCTGACATGATCACCGGATCACACAGGGAATTCATTTTTCCCACAATATGAGCCGGGATCCCTTTTTTCGCGTTTTCTGCTTCTCTCTCGATCAGCTTCAGAAAACGGTCCTTCATCCAGATCGGAGCTACGATCAGTTTATTCCAGCGCTTTGGTTCGGAATAGCCGGACAGCATGTTGAATACCGCCGTAGCGTCCTCTCCAAAACGTTCGTCGCAGGTAAAGATACCGCAGTCTGTATAAAGCTTGGCTGTAGAATCATTATAGTTTCCGGTGGCCAGATGCACATAACGGCGGATCCCCGCTTCTTCCCTGCGCACCACAAGAGTGATCTTGCTGTGCGTCTTTAAGCCTACCAGGCCGTAAATAACGTGGCATCCCGCTTTTTCCAGCATTTTTGCCCAGACAATGTTATTCTCTTCATCAAAACGTGCTTTCAGCTCCACAAGAACAGAAACCTGCTTGCCGTTTTCTGCAGCCTGGGCAAGGGCTGCGATGATGGGAGAATTTCCGCTGACACGATACAGGGTCTGCTTGATAGCCAGAACATCCGGATCTTTTGCCGCCTGGCGGACAAAATTCACCACCGGGTCAAAACTCATATACGGATGATGAAGGAATACGTCCCCCTCCCGGATCACCTGGAAAATGTCCTTGTCATTCTGGAACTCCAATACCGGCGCAGGGTTATATTTGGGAGTCTTGAATTTGTCAAAGCCTTCCAGTCCGTAGATCTTCATCAGCATCGTCAGATCCAGCGGACCGCTGATTGAGAAAATATCTTCGTTTTTGATGTCGAACTCGCTTTTTAAGATCTTTAAAAGACGTTTGTCCATCTTTTCTTCCGCTTCCAGACGGATCACTTCTCCCCACTGGCGTTTTTTCAGCTGTTTCTGGATTTCCACCAGCAGGTCTTCTGCTTCGTCTTCATCAATGGTAAGGTCTGCATTTCTCATGATCCGGTAGGGATGGGCGCAGACAACATCGTAGCTTAAGAACAGCTTATGGATATTCCGTTCAATGATCTCTTCCAGAAGAATGACCGTTCTCATTTCTTCCTTTCCTGAAGGGATCTCGATCACCCTGGGAAGCACAGAAGGAACCTGTACCGTTGCAAAAACAAGGACTTCTTTTCCTTTTTTCTTATCTTTTTGGGAGATCAGCGCCCCGATATTCAGCGTTTTGTTCCGGATCAGCGGGAAGGGCCTGGAAGAATCCATTGCCATAGGGGTCAGCACGGGATAAATGTTATCCTCAAAGTACCGGTCTACATATTCTTTCTGGTCATCCGTAAGACTTTCGTGTTCCGTGATCAGGTGCAGCCCCGCCTTTTCCAGAGCAGGCAGCAGCGAACGGCTGAAGGTATTATACTGTACGTGCACCAGTTCGTGGGTTTCCTGGCTGATCTGGGCAAGCTGTTCTTTTGGGGTGAGACCTGCGATATCCGGTTTCTCGTATCCTGCGTGTACCTGGTCCTTCAGAGAGGCTACGCGCACCATGAAAAATTCATCCAGGTTGGAAGCGGTAATGCTTAAAAATTTCAATCTTTCAAAAAGAGGAATTGTTTTATCTCTGGCTTCGCTTAATACTCTATCGTTAAATTTCAGCCAGCTTAATTCTCTGTTTACAAAATATTCCGGTTTATTAAATTTTTTCAGATCCATAGTCGCACCTCTACATTTTTCTCTTACGCCTGAGCACCAGACGGATACCAAACACTTCTTCAAAAAACTCTACTTTGTCTTTCAAAAGGCCAAGCTCCAGGGAAATATCTCTGGTGGAATCAATGACAAGCTGCAGTTCCCTTTCTTTAAGCACAGCCTTTAACCCCACGACCTTCTGATAATGGCTTCTGTCCATGGCATTTGCCAAACGCAGGATCGCCGTCAGCTTGGCCACAAGAAGATAACGGTTTCTGTCCACACCGGAACCATTGTCATTTTTTTCGTAATATACAAATTCTGTGGTATTATACCGCACCGCACTGGCAATGATCTGCCGTTCTTCTGTAGACAGGCCGATGACCTCTGTAGCCATGATGATACGGTAAGAGCACTCCGCCACATCACTCATGCTGATATATTTCCCGCAGTCATGAAGCTGCACGGCGATCTGAAGGAGCAGTCTTTCTCTTGCCCCCATACCGTGTACTTTCTTCATACTGTCAAAGATCGCCAGAGCAAGGTTCGTGGTACCCTGGATATGGTTTTTGCCGCTGGAATAGCGTTTGGCAATGTTTCTTGCCGCCACCAGGATGTCGTTTTCAAAATTGTGGGCACTTTTAATGATCTTTTTCTTTTCCCCAAAGTCGTAGGCAATGCCGTCCAGAAGGGCCACACCCGGGACCCACACCGATTCCGCATTAAAGATATCAAGGAAATTCTTGCAGATGACCATAGTGGGGATCACCAGGGAAGCATATTCCGGATCGATCCCAAGTTCTTCTGTAAGTGCCGTTTCAGACTTGGATACTACCTCCTCATACCGTTTCATAAATTCTGTACGGGTGATGATCTTATCCTTCATTTCTTCCTGGAAGATCGTATCTGTGAGGAAATCTCCCATCAGGATCACATTCTTTATATCCCTGTCCTTGAGATACAGCCGCTGAAATCCGGTGATATCGTTCCGGATAAATTCTTCGATCAGCTGTTCATAATGGATCGTCTGCTTTTCCAGTTCTTTCAGACGCTCGCGGATGCGCAGGCTTCCCATTTTAAGGCTTTGAGTGGTGACAAGGGCATCTTTGTCAAACAAAGAGACCTGCAGGCTTCCCCCTCCCACATCCAGGATCGCCGTGCCTTTTTGGATCATCTTTTTAAAACCGGCTTCAATGGCCGCTATAGACTTGTAGCCCAGGAAATGCTGTTCCGCATTGCTTAATATCTCCACCCGGATACCGGTCCTCTGATAGATCTGCTCGATCACGATGATAGGATTGTCCAGTTCCCGGAAGGCGCTAGTGGCGCAGGCACGGTACTCGCTAACACCAAATTCCGCCATGATCCGTTTAAAATCCTCCAGGATGTCGCACAGGCCTTCCACCATATCCATGTCAAGCCTTCCCGAAGCATAAGCCTCTTTTCCCAGTTCCATGCGGTATCTTACATGATTCAGTTCATGAAGCCCGATCTTTTTTGACAATTCAAAAATTTTTATGCTGACCTCATAAGAGCCGATATCAATCGCCGCAAAGGTTGTCATTGCCATATTTCATTCATCTCCTATCCTTATCCTTGTTGCCCCAGCAGATAATCGATAAACTGCTGAGCGGTCCTTCCTGTCAGTCCTCCGTGGGAAAGCTCCCATCTGTTTGCTTCCAGCATAAGTTCCTCTTCCGGCATTTCTACGCCATAACGTTTTGCCAGAACCCTGACGATATTCTGAAAGTCTTTTTTGCTGGGTGCCCCGAAATAGATCCGTACACCGAACCGGTACACCAGAGAGAGTTTCTCCTGGACCGTATCCGAAGAGTGAAGATCATCTTCGTCTGCAAGCTCCAGTTTATCCCCGGCACGTTCTCTTACCAGGTGTCTCCGGTTGCTGGTAGCATAGATCAGAATATTGTCCGGTTTCTTTTCCAACCCTCCTTCTATCACCGCCTTTAAATATTTATATTCGATTTCGAATTCTTCAAAAGACAGATCGTCCATATAGATAATGAACTTGTAATTTCGATTTTTGATCTGGGTGATCACTTCATTCAGATCTTTAAACTGATGTTTATAAACTTCTATGATCCGAAGGCCTTCCTCATAGTAACGGTTCAGGATCCCTTTAATGCTGGAGGATTTTCCTGTTCCCGCATCTCCAAACAGGAGGCAGTTGTTTGCCTTGCGCCCCCGGACAAATGCTTCTGTATTGTCGATCAGCTTTTTCTTAGCGATCTCATAACCCACCAGGTCGTCAAGCTGTACATGGGCGATCCTTGTTATCGGTTCGATCTCTACCCTTCCCTCATTGTCCCTGCGGATGCGGAACGCTTTATGGAGCCCCAGTTTTCCAACTCCGAAATCTTTATAAAACTGCACCATGTCTTCCATAAATTCTTCCACAGTCTCAGCCTTGGCCAAAGTTTTGCTCATGGTGCATATTCTGTCACGGATACGGGAATTATACAGCTTGCTGCTCTCATCGGTGTTCTCGTAGGCACAGATAAAAGAACAGCAGTCCGCCTGAAATATCCGGTCGAAAATATTCAGGTCAAAATCGTATAGTTCTTTAAAAACCGAAAAGTCATTTTTAGCCGCTGTATTGATGCTTCCCTTTACAGCTCCCCGTATCTCACAGGCCATACTAAAAGCATTTTCGTGGTTTACCAGCAGAAATGTCAGGTAATTGTGCCAAAGATTCCCAGAAAATCCACAGTTTCCTGCCATTTCCACCAGACCATTGATGCAGGAAAAATAGATCTCTCTTTTCTTTTGAAGCTCTTCCGGAAACTCTGCGGCATCTATCAGCATCCCCATCTGCTCCAGGATTTCTCCATGGGCAAAATCACGATACAAGATACATTCATGGATCCTAGTCATTTTTTTCCTCCCCCTGCAGTTCATAATTTCCCAGCACCCGCATCCGGTTCGCTTCCGCGGCAAGTCCCCGGAGGGCATTTTTTACTGCGCTGTCCTTAAGATTGCCTTCAAAATCTACAAAAAACCGGTATTCCCAGGTTTTTCCCGGAATGGGACGGGATTCGATCTTTGTCATATTCAGGCCGTTATAGATTATATGGGAAAGCAAATGGTAAAGGCTTCCGCTCTCATGGGGAAGTTCAAAGCAGACACTTAATTTTCCTGCATCTTTCTTGTACACAGGCTTTTTGCTGACAATGATAAAACGGGTCACATTCTGGCCATTGTGGCAGATGTGTTCCGCCAGGGGCACCAGGCCGAAAAGTTTTCCTGCCTCCCGGCTTGCGATCGCTGCCTGGGAAAGGTCCTGCTCCTCTTTTACCTTTTTTGCTGCGCCTGCAGTATTTTTCACCTGAAGCGTCTTCCAGCCGGGATGCTGTTCCAGAAACACCTTACACTGGGCCAGTCCCTGGGGATGGGAGCAAACGGTACGTATCTGTTCCAGAGACGCTCCCGGAAGCCCCAACAGCACATGTTCTACCCGGATCGTCTGCTCTCCTACGATATACAGGCTGTACTGTGTCAAAAGATCATAAATATCTGCCACGATACCCGCCGTAGAATTTTCAATGGGAAGCACTGCATAGTCCGCCTTGGCCGCCACCACATCTTCCATGGCTTCCCGCCAGGTATCCACATGATAGCTTTTGATCTCTTCTCCGAAGTAGGCCCTCATAGCCGCATAGCTGTAGGCGCCTTCTACTCCCTGGAATACCACACAGGCGTTTTTCAGAGGCAGCTTGTCTACCAGCTCATAATCCTGCTCTTCTTCTACACCATGGTCCGTAAGAAGCTGGTATTGTCTTTTTCTGCTGATGGCCATCAGCTGCTGAAATAATTCCTGGGCGCCAAGGGCGTTGAATTCCCCATGTGCTTTGGCTTTCAGAACATTTATTTTTTCTTTTTCCCTCTGGGGGTCCAAAACTTTTTTTCCTGTCTTGATCTTATAGGAGGCAACTTCCTCACATACCTGCATTCGCTTCTCGAAAAGCCTAAGGATCTCGTTATCGATCTCATCGATCTCCCTTCGGCATTCCTGTAAATCTGTCATCGGTTCTTTTCCTCCTGCGTTTCAACAATTTTCGTGATCTCACCTAAAAAAGACAAAGATCCAAAGGCCAGGATCACATCCTGCTTCTTCGCGGCTTTCAGCGCTTTGTCCACTGCCTCTTCTATAGAAGCTGCAGCTTCTGTATCCGGATGCCATCTTTTTGCCTCCCTGGCAAGATCCTCTGCCGGAAGGGCCCGGGGATTGCCGGGGGTCTGGATGGTAAAGATTTTTTTTGCATAGGGACAGGTGAGCTTTAAGACTTGTCTATAGTCCTTATCCTTAAACATACCTATGATGTAATAGATCGTTCTTCCTGAAAAGTACTGCTTCACTGCCTCTATAAGGGCTAAAGCCGCAGCCGGATTGTGGGCCCCATCCACAACAAACAGCGGTTCATTTTTTATGACCGAGAGCCGGCCCGGCCATCTGGCGGCAGCAAGTCCTGTCTTTTTTTCTGCCAGGGAAACGGGAAATCCCATGCCCTCCAGGCATTTTAAAGTTTCCAGGGCGGTCAGGGCGTTGACGATCTGATGGTCTCCAGGAAGGGTTATCCTATATTTTTCTCCCTCATATAGAAAATCCTGGCAGAGCAGTTCCCGGCTTATTACCGCTGCCTTGTCCCGGCGCACCAGATGGAGAACTGCGCCCTGTTTTTTTGCCTCTTCCCGGACAGCCTCTTCTGCCGGTTCTTCCTGGGGCGCACTTATCACCGCACAGCCAGGCTTGATGATCCCTGCCTTCTTTTGGGCGATCTCTTTCAATGTATTTCCCAAAAACTCCTGATGATCCATCCCCACCGGAGCGATCACGGCTGCCAGGGTGTTTCGGATCATATTGGTCGCGTCTAGATTTCCGCCCATTCCTACTTCCAATAAAACCAGGTCGCATTTTTCTTCTGCAAAAAATAAAAACGCCACCGCCGTTTCGATTTCAAAGGGGGTGGGGTGAGGGAGACCTGCTTTCGTCATATTTTCGATCACATCCGCAATGCGGGTGACATATCCGGCAAACTGCTCCCGGCCAACCGGGTTTCCCGCTGTCTCCATCCGCTCCCGATAGGAGTATATAGCAGGCGATATGTACCTTCCCACACGATAGCCTGCTTCTGACAGCACACTGTATAGATACGCGATCACGGAACCTTTGCCGTTGGTTCCCGCAACATGGACATATTTCAGGGTATCCTGGGGATCGCCGAGCCGTCTCATCATTTCCCGCATATTGTCCAGTCCCAGAACACTTCCGTACTTTTGGGCGTCTTCAATGTATGCCCTGCTTTGCCGATAGTCCATTTTTATCTCCTGTCTGCCGCTTCTGCGCCATTGTATGGGATTTCCGGCGCCGGGCATGTTTTTTGTTCCTGTAATTATACCCTACATGTATGATTTTTTCAAGGCAGGCAATACTAGATTATGTAAAATTTACATTAGGTAAATGTAAAAATATCGTCTTTTCTTCTGGGGAAAAGACCAGTGAGGAGTGCTGCTTCCTATATGAAACGAACCTTTTTGCTTTGTGGGTCTATAGGCTGGTGCCTGGAAATTTTGTGGACTGGTTCCCACTCTCTTTTTGCGGGAGAAACTACTATGATGGGGAAAACCTCTCTTCTCATGTTTCCCATCTACGGATGCGCCTCCCTCATCGGGCCTGTTTCCCAAAAAATATCTGCGCTTCCTGTTTTTCTCCGGGGCTGTCTGTATACCGCAGGCATTTTTGCTGCAGAATATTCCAGCGGCTCTCTTTTAAAGCATTTTCACATGTGTCCCTGGGATTATACGGATACGCCCTTTCATTATAAAGGGCTCATCCGGCTGGACTACGCGCCTCTGTGGTTTGCCACCGGCCTGCTTTTCGAAAAAATACTTGCCAAATCTTCTTGAAAAAAGCCCTCACATATTATATGATGGTGACAGTAAAAAATTATGGAGGTATGACATGAGACATTTAATGAGCCCGCTGGACTTTTCCGTAGAAGAGCTTGACAAGCTCCTGGATCTGGCCAACGATATCGAGAGAAATCCCCAAAAGTACGCACATACCTGTGACGACAAGAGATTAGCTACTCTGTTTTACGAACCAAGCACACGTACCCGTTTAAGCTTCGAAGCTGCCATGATGAACCTTGGAGGAAAGGTCTTAGGCTTTTCCACCGCAGACTCCAGCTCCGCAGCCAAAGGCGAAAGTGTTGCCGATACCATTCGTGTTACTTCCTGTTATGCAGATATATGCGCTATGCGCCACCCTAAGGAGGGTGCTCCCTTAGTCGCTTCTATGGCCTCTTCCATTCCTGTGATCAATGCCGGAGACGGCGGTCATCAGCATCCCACCCAGACCCTGACGGACCTTCTCACCATCCGTTCCCTGAAGGGACGGCTTGACAACCTTACTATCGGTCTGTGCGGCGATCTGAAATTCGGACGTACCGTGCATTCCCTCATCGAGGCCCTTGTGCGGTATGAAAATGTGAAATTCATCCTCATCTCTCCCGAGGAGCTGCGTATCCCCAGCTATATCCGGGAAGATGTCCTTCTGAAAAATCACATCGAATTCGCCGAGGTGGAAAGACTGGAAGACGCCATTCCTTCTCTGGATATCTTATATATGACCCGCGTGCAGAAGGAGCGCTTCTTTAATGAAGAGGATTACGTCCGTATGAAAGACTTCTACATACTGGACAAGCAGAAAATGGAGCTTGCAAAGGAAGATATGTATATCCTCCATCCTCTTCCCCGTGTAAACGAGATCGCCGTAGAAGTGGATTCCGATCCCAGAGCCGCTTATTTCAAACAGGCGCAGTACGGGGTTTACGTGCGTATGGCACTGATTCTTACATTACTGGAGGTGGATGTATCATGTTAAACGTAGGAGCACTTCGGGAAGGCTATGTTCTGGACCACATCAAAGCCGGAAAAGCCATGACCATCTATCACGACCTGAAGCTGGACAAGCTGGACTGTACCGTAGCCATCATCAAAAACGCCCGCAGCAACAAGATGGGCAAAAAGGACATCATCAAGGTGGAATGCCCCATTGAAAAGCTGGACCTGGATATCCTGGGATTTATCGATCACAACATCACTGTTAATATCATCAAAGACGAAAAGATCGTAGAAAAGAAGCAGCTAAAGCTGCCCAAAGAGATCACCAATGTGATCAAATGTAAAAATCCCCGGTGCATCACTTCCATCGAGCAGGGACTGGATCACGTATTCTTCCTGGCCGACCCGGAAAAAGAGATCTACCGCTGCAAATACTGCGAGGAGAAATACAGAGGAAAACGGAATAAGTAAAAAAAGGAACCGCTTGTCTGCGGTTCCTTTTTCATATATGCACATATCTTCCGGCCTGTCAGCTTGCATTGCTGGCCGCGATCTTCACCTTGCTCCAGAGGTTGCTGATGATCTTGCGGGTGTCTTCATTGTAGACAAAGACCTCATCCATTTCATAACCCATTCTTGGGACATAAGCATCGATCCCTTCAAATTCTCCGCCCTCTCCCGAAAGATCCGCCGCCACCTCTTCATTGGGCGACGTGTAGCCTACATAGCTGGAATTATCATAAGCGATATCATATTCGCTGATGAAGTTCATAAATTCATGGGCAAGCTCAGGGTTTTCCGCATTGGCGGGGATGACCATGGAATCAAACCACAGATTGGTCCCGCTTTCCGGCAGATAAAAGCCCATGTTTTCATTTTCGCTCATCACGTAAGCGGCGTCCCCGGAATAGATCAGGCCGAGAGCCTTTCTTCCCTGGGCCATGTTGTCGATGATCTCGTCGGTGACGATCTCCGGCTTCATGGTCTGCACACATTCCTCCAGCCAGTCATAGGCGGCATTCAGCTCCTCTTCGTTTTCCGTATTCATGGAATACCCGAGAGCCTTTAAGGCCATCATAAAGGAATCACGTTCCGAGTCATAAAGATAGATATCCCCGTAATATTTTTCGTTCTTAAAGATGTCAAAGCCCTGCTCTTTCAGTTCCTCAAGATCCACCTTTGTCTTGTCATAAACGATCCCCACCGTCCCCCAGAAATAAGGTACCGAATAGGTATTCTCCGGGTCATAGGGCGGATTTAAGACCGCCTCATTTAAAACATCCATACAGGTAAGAAGGGACGGATCAAGGGGCTGGAGCAGATCTTCCTCGATCAGCCGCTGGATCATATAATCGCTGGGGATCAGCAGGTCGTAGGCTTCCCCGTTTGCCACCTTGATGTACATCTGTTCATTGGAATCAAAGTTTTCCATGATGACCGTCGCTCCGGTCCTGGCTTCAAAATCCGGCACCACTTCCTCGCCGATGTATTCTCCCGGCATATATACATACAGGGTCTCGCCGGCATAGGGAAGGGCGGAGTCGCCTCCCTCCGGGCGGAGCAGAAATACCGCTGCAAGGACCGCGCAGAGCGCCAGAGCCCCCGGCAGCACCCATCTTCTTTTTCCGATCTCTTCCCGGGTCTCCCGTTTTGCCATCAGTACCGGAACGAGATTGATCACTGCCAGCGCAATGGTTATGATCACTACCACCAGGGTAGAGATCGCGTTGATGCTGGGATTGATCCTTTTGCTCATGGTATAGACCATGATGCTCAGATTCTTCACGCCGCCTCCGGTCACAAAATAGGAAATGATAAAATCATCCACGGACATGGTAAAGGCGATCAGGGCGCCGGACAGGATCCCCGGGGTGATCTGCGGCACAATGGCCTTTGTAAGAGCCTGCCAGGGCGTAGCCCCCAGATCCATGGCCGCATCGGCGATATTGGGATCCATGGAACGGATCTTCGGCATCACGGACAGCATCACGTAGGGGGTGCAAAAAGCAATGTGGGCCAGCAGCATGGTCATATATCCCTTTCCCACCCGGAAGGTGATAAAAAGGAGCATGAAGCCAATGGCTGTGACGATCTCCGGATTCATAAGGGGGAGATTGTTAACCTGTTCCATCACATTGCGCACGATCTTCCTGGATCTGCTCAGCCCGATGGCCGCCACCGTTCCCGCCGCGGTGGACACGGCGGTGGCGATCAGCGCCACGCTGAAGGTGGTATACAAAGCCTCCATCATGTCCCTGGATTCCAGCATATGCTGATACCAGCGCAGAGAAAAGCCGGTAAAGACGGTCAGGGATTTTCCTTCGTTAAAGGAGAAGATGATCATGTACAGGATGGGAAGATAAAAGAACACGATCATCAGTGTCATCAGGATCTTCCCAAAAGGACGTTTTCCTTTTTTCATCTCGGTCACTCCTCCTTTCCGCCCTGGTTATGGAGCTCCACCTTGCGCACAGCCATCATCAGGAGCATCATGACCGCCGCCATGATCATGGAGATCGCGCTTCCGAAATTCCACTCTCCCACGGTGATGAACTGGTTCTCGATCAGGTTTCCGATGAGGAAATACTGGCCGCCTCCCAAAAGCTTTGGGATAAAGAAGGAACTTACCGCCGGCAGGAACACTAGGGTGATCCCGTTGATCACGCCGGGCAGGGACAAAGGAAGGGTCACCCGCAGAAACGCCTGTACAGGGTTGGCCCCCAGATCCGCCCCTGCTTCCAGAAGAGAAGTATCCATCTTGCACAGGGAAGTATTGATCTGCAGGATCATAAAGGGCACAAAATTGTATACCATGCCCAGAAGGACCGCCCCTTCTGTATATAAAAGCTCCGGCGTTCCAAGTCCCAGAATGTTCAGGATCTGCTGGATGGGGCCGCCTTCGCTCAGCATCCCGATCCACGCATAGGTCCTTACCAGCATATTGATCCAGGTAGGGATGGTGATGCACAGGACCAGGAGCCTCTGTGTCTTTTCACTGCTGCGGGATATAAAATATGCCGCAGGATAGCCTAAGATCAGGCAGATAACAGTCGTCTTGAACGCGATCCCTAAAGAGCGCCAGAGGATTATCAAAAAATCCGGGTCGGTGAAAAATTTGGCATAATGCTCTAAAGTCAGGGAAAAGGAAATGATGCTGTTGCCCGGCTCTGTGACAGAGTACAGGGCGATCAGGCCCATAGGCAGGATCAGCATCAGGACCGCCCATATGATATAGGGGACCGCCAATTGTGAAAACCGTTTCATCAGAAGGTCATCCTCGACATTACATGGATATCTTCCGGGAAGAACGTCAGGCCGACCTCCTGACCTACTTCCGAGTAGTCGGTGGTGTGGATCTTAAGTTCCCGTCCGGTGGTGGAGAATGTCACCTTGTAAATTCCTTCTTTTACCTTTTCCGGCTCAAAATCATAGTCCACACTGATATCCACGCTCTGGCTTTCATCGCTCAGCTTCCAGCCCTGGGCGTTCGCCCAGGTTTTCAGGTCTGTGTCCAGCGCCTGGGATTCCAGGATCTCGTCCACAGTTTTCGTAAAGCTGAAGGCCATGACCGCCTCATTGGCTTTCTCATTTTTAACAAAGGGCTGGTTCACCACATAGATCGTCCGCTGGATGCTTGTGCCGTTCCCGGTGGAAAAGCGCACCGGATACTGGCCGATCTTTTCCTGGATGTCGTATTCGATCCTGGCGATGGAAATATAGTCGTCCGTCTCCGGGTTCCATGCCTGGGCGTTGGAACGGGCGATGATCTCCTTGTCGTCCAGGAGCTTCACATCCTCCAGGTCCACATAGAAGTTTCCGGCGCTCATCTTCTCTTTCCCGTCGGCGCTGGTCACGTCCTGGTTCTGGATCACGTGCATATTTACCGTAACGCTGGTTCCCGGGACGGTCTCCACGATGATCTCATAATGCACGCCTTTAAACAGCACGCTCAGTACTTCTCCGGTCATCTTTCCGGCTTCCGGCTTTACGATATCGATATCCTCCGGCCGGATGACCACATCCACCGGCTCGTTCTTCTTAAACCCAAAGTCCACACAGTCAAAGGTGATATCGTCAAAGCACACCTTGTAGTCCTCCAGCATGACTCCGGGGATGATATTGCTCTCTCCGATAAAGTTGGCCACATAACGGTTAGCCGGCTCGTTATAGATTTCCTCCGGGGTGCCCGCCTGCTGGATCTCTCCCCCTTTCATGACCACGATCTTATCCGACATGGTAAGAGCTTCTTCCTGGTCATGGGTGACAAAGATAAAGGTGATCCCCACCTCCTGCTGGATCCGCTTCAGCTCGTACTGCATCTCCTTGCGCAGTTTCAGGTCCAGGGCAGCCAGAGGCTCGTCCAGAAGGAGCACCTTGGGCTCGTTTACCAGCGCTCTGGCGATGGCCACACGCTGCTGCTGCCCGCCGGAGAGCAGAGTGGTATTTTTCTTTTCGTAGCCTTCCAGGCCGATGAGTTTGAGCATCTTCATGACCTTCTGGTCGATGACGTCCTTGCTCATTTTCTTGATCTTCAGTCCAAAGGCGATATTCTCGTAAACATTTAAATGGGGAAACAGGGCGTATTTCTGGAATACCGTGTTCAGTTCCCGTTCATAGGGAGGCTTTTTGCTGATCTCCTCTCCGTCAAAGATCACCTCCCCCTCGTCTGCGTCCAGAAAGCCGCCGAGGATCCGCAGCAGAGTGGTCTTCCCGCACCCGCTGGGGCCTAAAAGAGTTACAAATTCTTTTTCATAGATATCCAGATTGACGCCCTTTAAGACGATCTGGCCGTCGAAATTCTTTACGATATTCCGAAACTCGATCAGCTTCTTCCTTTCCATCTTTTCCTCTTTTCTGACGCGTCCGCCGCGTCATCTTCGTAGCTTTAAAGGTTCACCTGCAAATCCTTTGCTTCTTTTGCGGTTGGGTATCATAAACATAAAAAAAGAGCACAAGCAGACCGATAAGCCGGGTTATGTCGAGGGTGATCATCTATCTAGGCCGCCCGTCGCCGGACGGCTCAAGCGACCTACCTGAAAGCACGACGGGCCGCCGTATGGCTTTCTTTTTGGTCTTGCTTCGGATGGAGTTTACATGTGCCCTTCCTGTTGCCAGCAAGGCGGTAGTCTCTTACACTGCCTTTCCACCCTTACCTTCTGTAAAGAAGGCGGTTTATTTCTGTTGCACTGGTCTGGGAGTCACCTCCACCGGACGTTATCCGGCATCCTGCCCTGTGAAGCCCGGACTTTCCTCGTCTGCACCCTTTCGTCTGTGCAGCCGCGATCACCTGGTCTGCTTGCGCAAATGCTATTCTATCATGTATTTTCTAAGATGTAAAGCCTTATCCCGGCCTTCCCACATTCACACATTAAAGCAGCTGCCCCCGATAAATTCCCGCAAAATAGAATTATTGGGGATCTCCTCGCTGGGCACTGCCACAAAATAGTCAAAAAACTTCAAAAGCCTCTTTGCCTCCAGGTATTCCGGTTCTCCCTTATCGATACCGAAAAGGAGAGGCTCCGCATACACCTTCAGACACGCCAGCTCATAGATCAGCGCAGAATTGAACATCACGTCCGCCCCTTCCTGGAATGGAAAGATGTTCTTTTCCTCCCCCCTTCTCACCGAAGGCCACCTGGCGATGGTATCCTTTGCCGAAGTCCCTCTGGTGCGGGCATCCCGTACGATCCGCCGGATCAGACGGCCGTCCGTGGTAGGAATCCGGTTATGTTCGTCGATATTCACCATGGTAAGGGCGCTGATATAGATCTTAAATTTGTTTTCCCTGGGAAGAGCGTAGCTCAGTTTGTCATTCAGGCCGTGGATGCCTTCGATCACCAGCACGTCGTCCTTTCCCAGCTTAAGGAAATCGCCCCGGTATTCCCGCTTCCCGGTCTTGAAATTAAACACCGGAAGCTCTATCCGCTCTCCTCTTAATAGAGCGAGCATATCCGCATTGAATTTTTCCACATCGATGGCTTCCAGGCACTCGAAATCCTTTTCTCCGAATTCGTCCAGGGGCGTATGCTCCCGGTCTATAAAATAATTGTCCACCGCAATGGGATGGGGCTTCATCCCGTGGGCTGCCAGCTGGATGGACAGCCTGTGGGAAAAGGTGGTCTTCCCCGAGGAAGAAGGACCGGCGATCATGATAAATTTCTTGTTTTTCTCCCGGACGATCTGGTCGGCGATAGCGGAGATCTTTGCCTCCTGGAGAGCCTCCTGGATCAGAAGGATATTCTGGATCCCGTACTTTGTGATCCTGTCGTTCAGCTCTCCCACCGTAGATATATCCAGCTTATCCCCCCACTCCTGGGATTCCTTCTGCACCTGAAAGATCTTTTCCCTGGGCTGGAACAGGGGCAGCTCGTCGGGCTTTCCGAATTCCGGCAGGATCAGCACGAACCCGTCGTCGTACAGCTTCAGATCGAAATACTGGATAT
Organism: Candidatus Blautia faecigallinarum; assembly: GCA_019116385.1. Lineage (GTDB taxonomy): Bacteria > Bacillota > Clostridia > Lachnospirales > Lachnospiraceae > Blautia_A > Blautia_A faecigallinarum. The sequence goes on from DXBU01000152.1 coordinate 34,276, forward strand.
ATCCCGTATGGTTGGCCATAAAGCCGTAATAATAATCTTCAAAATTTTCAATGCTGTAGATGTTGACCTTGGAGACTCTCCTGTACCGGAAGAGCTTCTCCTTGTCGTACATATGGTGTTTATGGAACAGGGCAATGGCCTCGTCCGTGCCGATGCTCCTTTTCGTGATGGGCAGCTTTTCATCCACGATCTGCCGCATCCGTTTTTTTACTTTGTCCAGGAACTCCTCGTTCAGTATGGCGCTCCCTTCCATGGTAAAATAGAAGCCCGGCCCCACCGAGTAGTGGATCACCACTTTGTCGATACCGTCTTTTCCCGCCACGTCATAGATGGATTTTAAAAGCACAAGGCAGGCGCTCCTTCTGTAGGTCTGGTAGCCGATGCTGTCCCTGGTGGTGATAAAAGAAAGGGTACAGTCCTTTTTCAGCTGCTTGTGAAGCTCCCTCAGCTTCCCGTTTACCATCACCAGGATGATGGGCGCATCTTCTGTCTTCTCATAGTCCTTTGCGATATCTGCGTAACACAGTCCCTGCGGGTATTCTCTAGTCTCCCCCGAGATCGTCACTTTCAGCATTTTCTGCTCCATGAAATACCCTCCTTACACCTGTTTCGTTCTGTGGATCAATTGTTTTGGGAAATAAGCCGGATTTTTCACAAGATGGTATAGGGATTTTTTACTGCCGCACAGGAAACGGGCAGATCTGGAAATGCCCGTTTTAGTTCCTTTTTCATGGCTTCCATATAAATATACTCCGTACCGTAATGGCCTGCATCAATAAGAGCCATTCCCCGGGCAACGGTATCGATCCCCGTATGATGGTCGATATCTCCCGTGATGTATACCTGGGCGCCGCTGCGGATGGCCTCATCGATCATGCTCTTTCCGGAGCCAGTGCAGACAGCGGCTCGTTCCACCTTTTCATCCAGGGGGCCATAGACTTTTACATCCTTTAGCTTCAAAGCATTCTTTACAAACAAGGCACATTCTTTTAAGGTCATTTTTTCCGGCAGCAGCCCTGCCCTGCCAAAACCTTCCTGCTTTCCATCCTTTTCTTCTGTAACAGACAGAACAGAGGTTTCCCTAAGCTTAAGATATTCTGCGCTGAGATCCGCCATTCCCAGAATATCATAATTCGTATGCATGGCATAATAAGAAATCCCCTTTCGGATCAGGGTCAGGATCTTTCTTCCTGTAAATGTATGATTGTTGATCTGACGGATATTCGTAAAGATCATGGGATGATG
>DXBU01000153.1 GCA_019116385.1 Candidatus Blautia faecigallinarum
CTTGCCATCCTTCTTTTGGTAAAGGTGGGCGCCGTTCTTAATATTTATGAAGGTATCCTGGAGGATGTCTTCCGCATCCTGGTGGTTCTTCAAAATAGAAAGGAGCAGCGCGTAGACTGCCTGATAGCTGGCATAATAAAGCTTTTCCAAGGCCTGCATATCACCTTCTGCAATTCTGGAAATCCATTCTTCTTGAATCGTAGCTGATAAGCGTACGGTTTCGTTTTGTTCATCCGGAATAACACAAAACAAAATCATATCTTCACCTGTTATTGATTTCCCTTTCTGATACTATAATGCACGAGAAGCCCATTTTATTGCATCGAAAATAAAAAAATTTTAATTTTTTTTATTTTTTTTCGAGAAAACGCATCCGCAGTAGTCCTGCCGGTACAAATTGTACTGATGAGACAGCTCAATGGAGCGTTTATAGCCGTCTTTTTTCTTGAAATCGGAGGGAAGATGATCTACCTGGTAGATTTCGGCAAGCTCCTCCCCGATCTCATTGATCTTTGCCGCGTTTTTCAGCGGGCTGATGGACAAGGTAGTGGTAAAATAATCATACCCGCCTTCTCTGGCTCTTCTGGCCGCTTCCTCCATCCGCATCCGGTAGCAGGCAAAGCAGCGTGCTCCGCCCTCCTTTTCTTCCTCCAGTCCTTTGGCCATAGCGAAAAATTCTTCCGGCTGGTAAGGGCCCTCTTCTATGGTCACAGAATGGACGAATTCCATCTCCCCAGCCATCCGCCGCAGCTCTTCCACTCGTTTTTCATATTCCTGGGCCGGGAAGATGTTGGGATTGTAAAAAAATACCGTGATCTCAAAATACCGGGACAGATACTCCAGCACATAGCTGCTGCAGGGAGCACAGCAGGCATGGAGGAACAGTCTGGGGACTCTTTCTTCCTCCTGAACCTTAGCGAGAAGTTTTTCCAGTTCTTTTTGATAATTTCTGTTCACCGATCCGTTCTCCCATCTTTACGATTGTTTCATATCCGTTTTCGGAATTTTCTATCAGGTCAAAATCCAGCCGTATTTTATCCGGCTGAAACAGAAGCGCCACAGCGCCGCCGCCCAGGGAAAAGTATCCTTTTTCCTGCCCTTTGTCCACATGGCAGGGTTCCTTATGGAGATTGTGGATCCTCCCTGCAAGGAGATCTCCGATTTCCATTATAAGGATGGTGCCAAAGAGACGGGTCTTAAGCAGTGTATACTCCCGGGTACAAGTCTCTAACACAGGAAAATTTTCCCTGTCTTCTTTTTTATGGCCGGAAAAGGTTCCGGGGATACAGACTGTGGATGATTTTTCTCCCTCTGCCGGGTAAAAGTAACGGTGGCTGTCTTCCCCAGATGGTCTGAGGAACACACCATAGCCGTTGGCAAATCGTTCTGCCAGTTTTTGGTTTTTCAAAAGACTTTTTAGGGAGTACCGGGTGTCTTTCAGATAAAACTCTGTGTCTCTTCCAAGCCTGCAGACGATCCCCCTGCCGTCGCAGGGACTGATCAGGATCTTCTCCCCTTCGGAAACAGGTCTTGCTCCCGGTTTCAGCTTCCGGGCCAGGAAGCCGTTAAAGGAGTGATAGCTCTCTTCCTGGATCTCTGAGCGGTCGATCCGATGTTTCTTTATAAATCCCGGGATCCGTTTTCTGGAAAGAGGGCTGTCAAAAAGCCTCTCGCCAAATCCGAAGATAAAAGAACGGACCAGGATTTCCAGGCACAGCCTTCCACCTCGGTCCGCGTAAAAATATCGGAGAAGCTTGTCCGGTTCCTTTTCTTCTATGGTGATATTTCCTTTTCTATCGATGTATTTCATCTGCTTCACATCCTACTTTAAGCTTTCCCTATTCAAACAGATATTCCTGTTCTTGTCTTCATTTTACAACAAATGCTCTGCCGGCGCAAGCAAAACCCGCCCGGCCGCTGGCATCGCCTGCCCTATCCGCATATGATAAACTAAAGAAAATACGGAGGCGAAGCAATGAAGCCACTTTTAGAGGTAAAGGACGTGTGTCTTTCCTACCACACCCTTTCCGGGGAGACGCCGGCCCTTTCCCATATTTCCTTTGATCTGATGCCCGGGGAATTTCTTGCCATCGTAGGTCCTTCCGGCTGCGGGAAATCCACCCTTCTGAATCTGATCTGCGGCCTTCTGACGGCGGAGCAGGGCAGCATCCTCATGGACGGCGTCCCGGTGACACGGGGAAACGCCCGTATCGGCTATATGCTCCAGAAGGATTATCTGCTGGAATGGCGCAGTATCTATAAAAATGTACTTCTGGGGCTGGAAATACGCCATGAGCTCACCCCGGAGAAGCTGTCTTATATAGAAGAAATGCTCACCGCCTATGGGCTGGACAAATTCCGGAACGCCAGGCCCTCCCAACTGTCCGGCGGCATGCGCCAGCGGGCGGCTCTCATCCGCACCCTGGCCCTGAAGCCGGATCTTCTGCTGCTGGATGAGCCCTTCTCCGCCCTGGATTATCAGACGCGGCTGCATGTCAGCGACGACATCGGAAGGATCCTTTCAAAGGCCCACAAGCCTGCCATCCTGGTGACCCACGATATTTCCGAAGCCATCAGTATGGCGGACCGGGTGGTCATCCTCTCCCGGCGGCCGGCCACGGTCCAGAGGATCGTGCCTATCGATCTTGGCCTAACCGCCCGGACGCCCCTTGCATCCCGGAACGCGCCGGGGTTTAAGACCTATTTTAATCTGATCTGGAAGGAGCTGAACAAAAATGCATGAGCCCTCACGTGCACAGAGGCAGTATCTTCTTCATAAAAAGCGGGAAAAACAACTGATCACGGTTTCCCGCGTTTTTCTTTTTCTGTTTTTTCTGGGGATCTGGGAATTGTCCGCGGACAGGGGATGGATCGATTCGTTTATCTTCGGAAGTCCTTCTATTATTGGAGAGACCTTTGTAATGATGTGCAAAGAACAGGGGCTTTTTTCCCACATCGGCATCACCCTGGCGGAAACGCTTATAAGCTTTTTGCTGGTGGTGGTGCTGGGCGTGGGCGCGGCGGTGGTGCTGTGGGCTTTTCCCCGGCTGTCCCGGGTGCTGGAGCCCTATCTGGTGGTGCTGAACAGCCTGCCCAAGTCCGCCCTGGCTCCCCTGCTCATCGTCTGGCTGGGCGCCAATATGCAGACCATCATCGTGGCCGGCATGTCCGTTGCCATCTTCGGGTCCATCATCAATCTGTATACCGGCTTCTGTGAGATCGATCCGGAAAAAAGAAAGCTTGTGGCCACCCTGGGAGGAGGGAAAAAAGACGAATTGTTTAAGATCGTCCTGCCCTCCTCCATTCCCCTTCTTTTAAGTGTGATGAAGGTGAATATCGGCCTCTGTCTGGTGGGCGTGATCATCGGTGAATTCATCGGCGCCAGGAAGGGCCTGGGGTATCTGATCATTTACGGGAGCCAGACCTTCAAGCTTTCCTGGATGCTGACCGCCATCATCATCCTTTGCGTCATCGCCATGGTCCTTTACGGCGTTCTTTCCATGGTAGAAAAGCGTTATCTGAAAAAAATCTAAAGGTTTGTGCCGAAGTCTTCCGGGAGGTACAGTCCCACCTCCCGGCCGTCTTCCGAGATGGACAGGCTGCCCTTGTGGGCGGCGATGATCTGTTTTACGATGCGCAGCCCCATGATGTGTACGTCTTTGGGAGGCTGTTCGCCGTTTAATACACAGAGACGCACCGTCCGGGGGATGCCTTTTCCGGTGTCCCTTAAGGAGACGGCAATGCCGTTCTTTTCTTTTCGGCAGGACACAAAGACGGCGCAGCCCTGGGGATTGTGGCGGATGGAATTGTGGATCAGGTTTCCAACCGCCCGTTCCAGGAGCTGTACATCGCCGGTAAGCTCCATCTGTTCCACCTCTTTTTGGATCTCCAGGGAAAACCCGAAAGCATCTCCGTATTCTTTATTTAAAAATTCCGTCACGATCCGCCGGAGAAGGACTGCCGGACGGTACTTCTTAAGGCGCAGGGGCTGCATATCATAGGCCAGCTTGCTGGTCAGGTTCAGATCCTCGATGAGCCTGCGGATGCGGATGCTCTCGTCCCGGATCACCCCGGCCTGTCTTCTCTCCTCAGTAGAAAGATTTTCACTCTCCGTAAGGTTTTCCGCATAACCCAGGATCATGGACAAGGGGGTGCGTATGTCGTGGGAGACGCCGGCGATCCATTCCGTCCTGGCGGCGTCCCTTCTTGCGATGTCCCGGCGCTGCCGTTCCAGGATACGGGAGATCTGGTTCAGTTGGTCTCCCAGATCCTTTACCACGCCTTTGGTGTGGATATCCACAACCGTCCCTTCACACAACTGCTGGATGCCGTAGCTGATGGGCAGGAGAGATTTGTGGAATTTCCGGCTCATGATAAACAGGATGACCAGCACCGCTGCCCCATCCACCCACAGAATCACCGGGATAGTGCGGAGCATGGATTTAAAATCCTCTGCCCGGTAGCTATAGCTGTATTTGATCTCCGCTCCCTTTTCACTTGCCACTACCAGGAGCCCGCAGCCGGTATCCCAGCATTTCACCGGATAATCCTCCAGATACCACCGGGAAAAGGAGGCCACGTCACTAAGGTCGTAGGTGCGGTCCATATCCGGCGGCAGATTCCAGGAATAGAGGATGCTGCCGCTGTCTTCATCCAAAAGCATGAGGAAGGCGGAGTGGTTTCGTTCCAGATATTCTTTTCCTTTTTCAGACAGATAGAACCCTGTCCCGGTTTTCTGTATCATCTCTTCTGCTGTCATGCGGAAGCTCATCATCGGATAGCGTTCCTGATTTTCCACTGCCAGCGTATGACCGGTCACCGCCAGCAGGACCAGGATATTGAGAAACAGAAAGACCAGGATCACCACCACTGCAGTGACCAGATACCTTCTGTAGATTTTCAGCAGACCCTTCATATTTTTTCCTCTTTCTTAGATCGCTTTTTTCTGTTCAGCCTGTTATTTTGCCAGCTTATACCCCAGTCCTCTCACCGTGAGCAGCCAGAGGGGATGGGAAGGATCTTCCTCGATCTTTTCCCGCAGCCGCCGCATATGGACCATCAGAGTGTTTTCGTATCCATAATAGCCGTCCCCCCAGATGGTGTCGCAGAGGGCGTCAAAGGTAACGATATTTCCCCTGTTTTCCGCCAGCTTCTTAAGAAGGAGAAGTTCCTTGGCGGTCAGGGCCGTTTCTTCCCCCTTCCTGGTCACAACGGCGCTGGCGAAGTCCACCCGGCACGCTCCCAGGATCAGTATGCTGCTATGGGGCTTTTCCTCATAATGGCAGGTCCTGCGCAGGATGGCCGTCACCCGCAGGATCAGTTCCTTCATTAGAAAGGGTTTTGTCATATAGTCGTCTGCTCCCAGACCGAGCCCCAAAAGCCGGTCCTCATCTTCATCCCTTGCAGAAAGGAACAGTACCGGGACCGATGAAAGCTTCCTAAGCTCTTCCATAAAGGAAAAGCCGCTTCCGTCCGGCAGGTTCACATCCAGAATCCAGAGCCGGATGCGTTCGTCATGGATCCGTTTTTCCGCTTCTTTTATGGAATAAACAGTTTCGATATGGGTAAACCCTGCTTTTCCCATCAGCTCCTTTACCATACTGCAAAGTTCTATGTTATCGTCCACAAAAAGGATGAGACTGTCCTGAATCTCAGCCATTCGCTTTTCCTCCTCTTTTCTTTCTGTGATCTGTTTTTTCTTATTATAGTACAAGTTCTCTCTCCTGTCAGAAAAACAGAGAAAATTTAAGGTAAACGTAAGGAAGGCTTCAGGAACACGTAAGGCGGGCCGGTTAAACTGAGGCTGTAAAAAAACAGGATAGAAAGGATGACTTTTATGAATCTAGCGATCGAAACTCACGGCCTTACGAAGCTCTATTCCGGCCTGCACAGTGTGAATCATGTAAATCTTCAGATCCCCCAGTACAGCATCTATGGCTTTTTAGGCCCAAACGGCGCCGGAAAAAGCACCACCATGAAAATGATCCTGGGGCTGGTCAGGCCCTCCCAGGGCGTGGTGACCATCTTGGGAAAAAAGCTTACCGGGGCAAACCGGCTGGATATTCTCCGCCAGACCGGTTCCCTCATCGAATCTCCTTCTTATTATGCCCACCTGACGGGCAGGGAGAACCTGGCTCTTATCTGTATGCTGAAAAACGCTCCTGAGTCGGAGATCGACCGGGTGCTGCACATTGTCCGCATGGAAAATCAGAAGGATAAAAAAGCCGGCCAGTATTCTCTTGGGATGAAGCAGCGGCTGGGCCTGGCCGCCGCCCTGATCGGTTCCCCGAAGCTTCTTCTGCTGGACGAGCCCACCAACGGCCTGGACCCGGCAGGCATCCAGGAAATGCGGGATCTGATCTGTTCCTTACCCAAAGAGTACGGGATCACCGTCATGGTCTCCAGCCATCTTTTAAGCGAGATCGACCAGATGGCTACCCATACGGGGATCATCGACAAGGGCGTGCTAATCTTCCAGGATACCCTTTCATCCCTTCATCAGAAAAGCGGCAGGAAGCTGCGCCTGCGCACCCGGGACAATGACCTGGCGGCGAGGCTTTTAAGCGCCAGGGGGATCCCCATCCGCTATGCCGCTGACCGGCGCTCTCTGCTGCTGCCCGATAAGGGCGAGGAGGAGACGGCCATGGCGGTGGCTTATCTGGCAGAGAACCAGGTGGGGATCCTGCGGCTGGAAGAGATGGAAAATTCCCTGGAGGAGATCTTCCTCTCCCTTACCGGAAAGAAGGTGAGTCTTTGATGAAAACCTTGCTTACAGAGATCCGAAAGTGCCGGAAGCGGAAGCTGTGGTTTATCTACCTTTGTGCCCTGGCAGTGATGGTCCTGTGGATCTATGGCTCCTTTGCCCGCAATCCCTTTACTCCTTCCCAGGCAAAGGTGGGATATTATACCCTTCTGCTGAACTATACCCTGATGAACCTGATCTTTCTTCCCATTGTGCTGGCCACCAGCGCCAGCCGGGTATGCGATATCGAAAACAAGGGGAACACCTATAAACAGCTTTTTACCATGCAGTCCAGATCCAGTCTCTTCCACGGAAAGCTGGTTCTGAACGGGATCTACATCTTTCTGCTGGCCCTTCTGGAAACCCTGTCCATTTGTGTGATGGGGCGGCATTTCCATGCCGCTCAGAAGATTCCCGTAAATCTTCTGGTACTGTTTTTTGTTTCTACGTTTCTGGTCAGTATGGTGCTGTATGTGATGCAGCAGGTACTCTCTCTTTTGATGAGCAACCAGTTGATGCCCCTTTTCATCGGGCTGATGGGGACCTTTACCGGGGTGTTTTCCGCCTTTTTCCCCAATACAATTCTCACCTCCATCGTCCCCTGGGGGTATTACGCGGTGACCAGCCCTCTGATGATGGAGTATACCGGCGGGGAAGTGTTCTACCATGTGGTGCCGCTGCCTGCGGAAAAGATCCTGGGCTTTTTCCTGTTTGGCCTTATCTTTTATGCGGCCGGCTTTTACCGGTATTTAAAAAAGGAGGTGTGACCGATGCTTTTTTCCTGTATCAAAGCAGAACAGATGAAACTGAAACGTTCCTTTATCTGGATCGCGTTTTTTCTTCTGCCGTTGATCCCGGCCTTTATGGGCATGAACAATTACCTGAACAATCTTAAGATCCTTACCAGTGACTGGTATTCCCTGTGGACCCAGGAGACGCTGTTTTATTCCAATTTTTTCTTTGCGCCCATGGCGGCCATTTACTGTGCCTATCTCTGGCGGGTGGAGAATTTTAATCATAACCGGAATTCTCTTATGACCATGCCGGTCCCGGTATCCTGTGTCTTTACCGGCAAGGTGCTCAGCGCCTTTTCCATGGTCATCCTTACCCAGATCTGGGTGGGCGTGCTATTTGTCCTTACCGGAAAAATGGCGGGGCTTCCCGGTCTGCCGCCGGTGCTCATTTACATCTGGCTGGCCCGTGGCCTGCTGGGCGCCCTGGCGGTCACTGCCCTGCAATGCGTATTATCCATGGTCATCCGCAGCTTCGCCCTTCCTGTGGGGATCGCGGCCATCGGAAGCATCACCGGTCTCATTGCGGTCAGTACGAAGGGCGGTTATTTTTATCCTTATTCCCTGATGATCTACGGGATGAACGCCAATCAGACAGATGATCTTTTAGGAGACACGCTGACGCTGTTCCTGGTCAGCAGTGTTGTTTATACACTTTTGTTTATCGCGGCAGGGATCCTCATTTTAAAGAAAAGAGACGTAAAAGCCTGAATTTTCCACGGCATGCCCATTTGTTTTTCTGGAAATAAGCAGAATTATATGATAAAATATTATTGTTCTTAAAATTCTTGCAATTATTTCATTACAAAGGAGGTTCCTATGAAAAGAAGAGTTCTTGCAGTTTTTACAGCGGCCATGTTGGCTGCCACCGCGCTGCCCGCAAGTGTGTTTGGGGCAGACTCGTTCCAGGAGACAGAAAAAGCGGCCATAGCCGGATTTACCGATGATTTTATCTCCAACTATTCCAGGTACATGGAAGAATACGAAGTTGCAGCCGCCGGTTCTTACGGCGATCTGACCCTTACCCTGGGGGAAGCGGGACGGGCCTTTTTAGGCATGCTGCTGCCGGTGGATCTTTCCTGGTTTAACGACGTAAAGCTTTCCGTGAACATCTCCGGCGATGAGACTGCAGCCGGAAGTATCATGGATGTTTCCGTCAATGATTCCAAGATCTGTACCATTGAGCTTTATACAGATTCGGAGTCCGAAACCGCATACATCCGCATACCGGAATTATCCGACAGCTATATCAAACAGGATTACAGCCATCTGACACAGGAGGCACAGGAAGCCCTTTCCGAAGAGACCGGGGAAGATCCGTACACAGTCGTTGTTACCCCGGATATGATCATGGAAATGGCAGGAAATCCGGCCAAGGCTCTGGAGATCCTTCCGGATCCGGAAGCCCTTGGGAATATCGTCTCCACCTACAGCACCATGTTCGTAGAGGGAATGACCGATGGAGAGTCAGGCACGGAAACCCTTTCCGTGGGAGATGTCTCCCAGGAATGCACGACCCTCACCGGTACCATGGAAGGAGAAGCCGCTGTCACTACGCTGGAAGAGATCCTTACCACAATGAAGGAGGATACAGATATACAGGGCATCCTCACTTCCTGGGAAGAAAATCTCCCGGACGCCAAGGATATTTCCTCCAAGTTCCAGGAGGGCATTGACTCCATGCTGGAAAGCCTTACAGAGGATGGGGAGTCTGACGGTTCCTCTCTGGTTTCCAAGCTGTGGACAGATGCTGACGGAAAAATCGTAGGACGTCAGATTTCTATTGAAGACGCACAGGGCAGCCAGAATGTGGCTCTCACCTTCCAGGCGCCTTCTGCAGACGGAGCTTACGGGCTTTTTGCAGACATGACCGCAGACGGGGAAAGTTCATTCTCACTCTCCGGCAGCGGCACGGCAAGCGAAGGAATGATCAATGGTACTTATACAGTAAGTGTGGATTCTGTACCGGCTATGACCATAGATGTGACGGATTATGATACCAAGGCTATGAAAGAAGGAGACCTGAACGGCACTTATACGCTTACTTTCCTGCCGGGACCGGATGCAGATGAGACTTCCGCTTCTTTGATAGACAGCTTCGCCTTTGCTTTCACCTTTGCCAGTGAAGGAACAGCCGGCTCTGTTACAGCGGATGTCTTAAGCGAAGGTTCTTCCCTGATCAGTCTGGGATTTGCAGCGGACGAAGGGGAAGGGGTAGAGATCCCGGATCTGACCGCCCTTGAAGGAACGATTTACGACGCCTCCAGCGAGGATGACTTAAATACTTATTATGAGGAGTTTAATTTAGATACGATCTTGACGAATCTTGCAGACGCCGGCATGCCGGAAACCTTTGTGGATGATCTGATGAGTCTTTTCGCCACATCCGACAGCACCAGCACCTACGGCGGCGCGGATACTTACGAAGATACGTATACTTCCGAAGCCGGGGATGCTTCTGATGCCGGAGAAACTTCCGATGCTGCGGAAACTTCTGATACTGCAGAAGCCGCTGATGCTTCCGGCGCCACCGAGTAACGGACGCGTTTCGCTGTCTTCTGCGGAAAGGAGACGCTTATGAAAAAGAAAGGATTTGCTGCATTTTTTGCGGGGTTCCTGGGTGTGGCCGTGTTTTCTGCCAATATATATGCCGCGCCTGCTTATCAGGACACAGAAAAGGCCGCTCTTAAGGAATTTGTCACGGATTTTATAACCGCTTATACTGCTGAATTGGACGCCTATGATATCCAGCTGCCCAGAATACGGACTAAATATACCATAGAGCTGGGGGATACGGGCCGTTCCCTTATAGGAATGTCTCTTCCTGCGGACATATCCTGGTTTCGGAATGCGTCTTTTGATGCAGATCTTCTTTACAACGAAGACATTGTGGGAGCTATCTTGTATCTTCATGTAAACGATACGCCAATCTGCACCTCAGAAGTTTATTTCGATAAAGGCACTCAGGATTTCTATATCAGGATACCGGAGCTTTCAGAAAGCTATATAGCCTGCGATTTTGATAAACTGATGTTAGCAGACCCGTCCGGTACAGTAGAGCCCTCAGAGGAAGATTTGATGCTGGGCGAGATTTATTCTTCTATTTTTAGTAATATAATAGATCTGCCGGACTTTCTTCCTCAGCCGGACTCCTTAGAAAACATTCTGGATAAATATCTCACCATGTGTATAGAAAGTATGGAGGAGGGAGGATCCGGAACCGATGTTTTAAATATCGCGGA